>CAYVXX010000110.1:0-5425 GCA_964454305.1 uncultured Syntrophales bacterium
CACTTTTAAACTTTAAATCCGTCAAAAACGGTTCACTTTTAATTCTTAAATGACATTAGAGAATTTAAGATTGACTATTTGAGCGCGGTAATTTAGAATTGAATTGATTATATTGCGCCCCTCACCCCGCCTACAAGGCGGGGCCTCCGGGTGCGCTCCCGGTCAACAGAAAGGAGTTTGCCATGAGTCTCAAAAAACAATTTCTAAAAAGCGGACATATATGCAAGGTAACTTTCAGGCTTCCCAGGGAAGCGGCTATGGAAGCCAGAACAGTTCATGTTGTTGGTGAGTTTAACAACTGGGATGTTTATGCAACACCTATGAAATGTTTGAAAGACGGGTCATTTACAGTAACCATCAATCTCGAACAGGGGAGAGAATATCAGTTTCGTTATCTCATAGATGAAACAATTTGGGGAAATGATTGGGATGCCGATAAATATCTGCCATCTCACTTTGGTAATTGTGACAATTCAGTTGTTGTTGTTTAAATATTTGGGAAATTAAAAAATGAATCATCTACAAACTTTTCAGGTACTTGCGGACATTCCGGAACCCCTGTCTTTTCTCGAGGTATTATCCCGTAATCTTTGGTGGTGCTGGCAGAAAAATGCCATAGAGCTCTTCCGTCGCATCAATCCCTCCCTATGGGTGGAGGCTGAACGAAACCCTATCGTCTTTTTGACACGCATTTCTCAGGAACGATTTGAGGAACTGGCAGAAGATGGTGGCTTTCTGGCCCACCTGGAGCGAGTGCGAAAGGCTTTTGAAAGGCTTCACCTCACAGGAGTTGATTTGTCCAATACCGCGTTCGGGCAGTACGGGACAATCGCCTATTTTTCAATGGAGTTTGGAATTCATGAAAGCCTTCCCCTCTTTGCCGGAGGACTCGGAGTCCTTTCGGGCGACCATCTGAAGGCCGCCTCGGATATTTCTCTCCCCCTCACAGGAGTGGGTCTTCTCTATCGACAGGGTTACTTTCATCAGTTTCTCAACCAGGATGGATGGCAGCAGGAGGAATATCCGGAAACCGATATCTATCAGCTTCCTGTGGAGAGGGCCCGCGATCATTCAGGAAATGAGGTACATGTTACTGTTACCGGACCAGTTGGTGAAATTAATGCGGCGGTCTGGAAGATTAATGTTGGCCGTATCCCTCTTTATCTCCTTGACACGAATCTGCCGGAGAATCCCCCATATGTTCGAGACCTTACTTCCAGACTGTACGAAAGCGATCAAAAGAAACGCCTTAGCCAGGAGATACTTTTGGGAATCGGCGGGATGCGTGCCCTTGAAGCCTTAAATATCTTTCCCACGGTGTGCCATATGAATGAAGGGCATTCCGCCTTTTCAAGTCTGGAACGGCTTGCTCAAATCATTTCCAAATATAATGTCGATTTGAAAACCGCCCTGGAGATCGTGCCACGGACTTCAGTCTTTACCACACATACCCCCGTGCTGGCCGGTTACGATAAGTTTCCTAATGGTCTCTTGAGGCCGTGTCTCATTCCATTTGAAGAAAAACTGGGCGCTGACGCGGACGAGATTTTATCGTGGGGCAAAGTAGAAAATGCAGCTACGGACGGATCGTTTTCCATGTTTGCGCTGGGGCTGCGTATGTCCCAATACTGCAATGGAGTCAGCCGGTTGCATGGCAGTGTGGCACGACGCATGTGGTCACATGTCTGGCCGGAGAGGCCTGAAGATGAAATACCCATCACCCATATCACAAACGGCATACATATTCTTTCGTGGGTTTCACATGAAAACGTCCTCCTCTTCGAAAACTATCTCGGCCCTGATTGGTATTCGCAGCTCTCAAACCCAGACATTATTGAGAGTATTGACGAAATTTACGACGAGGACCTTATGCGTGCCCATGAAATAAACAACTCTCGCCTTATTCGCCACTGCCGGAGATGTATGGTAGAGCAACACCGGCGTCGCAACTCCCCCAAAGCAATAATGAAGGAGGCCGAATCTGTGCTGGATCAGGACATACTGACAATCGTTTTTGCCCGTCGCTTCGCTACCTACAAGCGGGCCAACCTTCTGCTTCACGATCCGGAGCGTTTTGAGGCGATACTTAATTCCGAGACACACCCGGTACAGTTTATTTTTGCGGGAAAGGCCCATCCTGAAGACAATGAGGGAAAGGAATTGATCAAGCGCCTGGTCCAGTTTGCTAACAGGCCGAGTGTGCGCCATCGAATAATATTTCTCGAGAACTACAACATAAACATAGCACGGCACCTGGTACAGGGGGCGGATGTGTGGCTCAATAACCCCAGGCGGCCGTTTGAGGCATGCGGTACTTCCGGTATGAAGGCGGCCATCAATGGCGGGCTCAACTTGAGCATCCTTGATGGATGGTGGTGCGAAGGATACTCCGAGGAAAGGGGATGGCGGATAGGCAACGGAGAGGAGTATACAGATCCGGCTTACCAGGACGCCGTTGAGAGTCAGGCCCTTTACAATGTGCTGGAAAACGATGTGATCCCCTGTTTTTATAAAAGAAAGAACGGAGGTACTCCGACACAGTGGGTAAAGATGATGAAAGAGTCGATGAAGATGGCCATGCAGGATTTTTGCAGCCAAAGGATGGTGGGCGAATACGAAAAGCGGTTTTATATACCGGCAGCAATGGGGTTCAACTCCCTCATCGAAAACGATGCCGCCAAAGCCAGGAGTCTGGTGGCTCAGCACGAACGGCTCCAAAATCTCTGGAACGGCATTCGGATAAAACCGCCTGTAAAGGATGCGGCCGAACCGTTTCGTGTGGGACAAACCTTTCACGTGACAGCTGAGGTGACTCTGGGAAAACTTCGTCCGGATGAGGTTGAATTACAACTTTATTACGGACATCTGAAGTCCGTAGAGGTCATGACCTCCGGCCAGACTCAGCAAATGACCGTACTCAAAGACATGGGAGACGGACATTACCTTTATGCCTGCAACATAACCTGCCGCGATTCCGGGCGATACGGTTTTACAGCACGGGCAAGACCCAAGGGAGATGACCTGATCAAGTTTGCTCCCGAACTCATTACCTGGGCGTAGTGCGAAGTAATTTACAATTTTGTAATAATTTAGTCGTTTTAAATACCCCCTTTAGTCCCCCTTTAAAAAAATGGGAGATCAAGCTGTTTTTCCCTTTTTAAAGGGGAGTTAGAGGAAAGGAAAATGACAGATTCTCGACAAAACCCCCGTATTCTTATTGTGACCCCTGAAGTCACATATCTTCCCAACGGTATGGGTAATCTCGCCAATAATCTTACTGCCAAGGCAGGAGGATTAGCCGATGTCTCAGCTGCACTTATCAGCGCCCTGTTTGACGAGGGCGCCGATGTTCATGTGGCACTTCCCGATTACCGCGCTATCTTCAGCGGTCATCTTGCCCCGGTTTTAAGAAATGAACTGAATGCCATCAGGAATAAAATGCCAGACGAAAGGATACACCTTGCCGAAGACAGAGCTTTTTTTTATAAGACCCATGTCTATTCTAATTACAGTGATAAAAACATCAAAGTCTCCCTTGCATTTCAGCGGGAAGTCATCAACAACATCATCCCCCGTGTACAGCCGGATCTCATCCATTGTAACGACTGGATGACCGGCCTGATTCCTGCCGTGGCAAGACAACTGGGTATTCCCTGCCTTTTTACGATTCATAACGTCCATACAGTGATGTGTCCTCTGTCCTATATGGAGGACAGAGGAATCGATGCCGCGTCATTCTGGCTACATCTTTTCTTTGAACACAATCCATCCAACTATGAAGAAACCCGGAACTCAGATCCCGTGGATTTCCTCACAAGCGGGGTCTTCGCCGCTCACTTTGTCAATACGGTCAGCCTAACCTTCCTGTCGGAGATAATCAAAGGTCAGCATGGTTTTATACAGGTGCCTCTGAGACAGGAGCTGACCAATAAATGGAATGCCGGCTGTGCCACGGGAATTCTAAATGCACCGGACCCTTCTTTTAACCCTGCCACAGACAAGGATTTATTCTGTCGGTACAGCCCAAATAATCATGTCACAGGAAAAATAAAGAACAAGCGTTTCCTCCAGGAAAGCCTGGGTCTTATCCAGGACGATAAAGCCCCCTTATTCTTCTGGCCGTCACGTCTTGATACGGTTCAAAAGGGATGTCAGTTGTTCGCGGGAATCCTCTATGATGTGGTTTCCCGTTACTGGGATCAGAACCTGCAAATCGTCTTTGTGGCCAACGGTGAATTCCATGTCCATTTTAAAGAAATAGTTCGATTCCATCATTTGCACGAAAGGGTGGCAGTATGCAACTTTGATGAGCGATTGGCCCGTTTGGCCTATGGGGCTTCGGATTTTGTTCTTATGCCTTCCCTTTTTGAACCTTGCGGTCTTCCCCAGATGATCGGCCCGATCTACGGGTCACTTCCGATTGCAAATGATACGGGAGGAATTCATGATACATTGGTCCACATGGACATAGATAAAGACGTGGGTAACGGATTCCTTTTCAATGTCTACGATTCCACAGGCCTGTTCTGGGCCATCGAGCAGGCTATGAATTTTTATAATTTTCCCCAAGAGGTTAAAGCGCAGAAGATCAAACGTATAATGACTGAAAGCAAAGCCGCTTTCAACCATGCAGTCACAGCACGGCAGTATGTCGATCTTTATGAAAAGATGTTAAAGCGCCCTCTCATTAATCCTGAAGGGATTTCATGAATGTCCACATCCAAGGATTCACACAGACAATCAGATTCTGTTACCGAGACTTTCCGGCGTCTTCTGGAAAACGATCCATATTTGCGGCCGTATGAGAATGTAATTAGAAGACGGTTTGCACGATTCCTTGAGATGGAGAAGAGACTCACCCAGGGAAAAATGAGCCTTGCCGATTTTGCCTCGGGTCATGAGTATTTTGGTCTCAATCTTTGCGGTGATGAGTGGATTTTTCGGGAATGGGCACCTAATGCCACCGCTGTTTTTCTGGTGGGAGATATGACCGGCTGGAAGGAAAAAAAGGCATTTGCCCTGGAACGTATCAATGAGGAAGGGGTATGGGAAATCCGCTTGCCCGCAAAGGCACTGGGGCACGGGGATCTCTACCGACTTCGTGTTCACTGGAATACCGGGGAAGGAGACCGCATCCCGTCATATGCGAGACGCGTGATACAGGACCCCCAGACTCTGATCTTCAATGCTCAGGTCTGGCGCCCGTCTTCCCCCTATGAATGGCAGTGCGATGATTTTCGGTGTCCGTCAGACCCCCTTTTTATCTATGAAGCCCACGTGGGCATGGCTCAGGAAAAAGAGAAGGTCGGTTCCTATCAAGAGTTCACCAAACAGACCCTTCCGCGTATCATTGCAAGCGGCTATAATACCCTTCAGCTTATGGCAATACCGGAGCATCCATACTACGGATCATTCGGCTACCAGG
>CAYVXX010000111.1:0-5375 GCA_964454305.1 uncultured Syntrophales bacterium
TTTTAAACTTTAAATCCGTCAAAAACGGTTCACTTTTAATTCTTAAATGACACAAAAGTTAAAATTCCTTGACTTCAAAATGGTATAAATATATTTGTAATAAATAGAAAAATTAAAATAACCCTGGAGGTAATCATCTTCATTAGGAAGAGAGCATCGAGAATATGGTTGTCCGCCGTATCAAGGGCGGGGTAAAGTTTTGTTCAGAACATTTTTACATTTAACAGAAGGGGGGAAGCTATGATACGTCAATTTAAATGCAATAATTGCTTCGTTTTATTAATGATAGTTGCCATATGTGCTTTTGTTTTTTCCTGTGCACCGGAGGCAAGAAAACCATTAAGCCAGCTGGATACTCCCGAACACCATACGTATACGGGACTGAAACTGCTCAATCAGGGTAAGTACCAGTATGCCGAGAGGGAATTTGAGCTGGCCATTCAGCTTGATCCAAAGTTTTCCAAAGCTTATGTGGGTCTCGGATTGGCTAAAGCCTATAAAAGGGACTTCGAAAATGCCTTTGATTTAATGAAAAATGGGTGGAGTTATGCCAAGACAAAGGATGAAAAAGTCTTTGTTCATATCGGAAAAATAAGACTATATACGATGAGCAAGGAGAATAAAGACTGGCTGGAACGGGCCAAAGAACAGTTTAACTATGCTATTGTTCTCGATCCAAAGTCTTCTGCTGCCTATTATTTTATGGGCCTTGCGTATAAAGGAGGGCTGGAGTTTGACCTGGCTGGAAAGATGTTCAGCAAGGTGCTTGACTTGAAGGACAGTTATGTAGGAGAAGCTGATAACCAGTGGAAATTAATCCAGAAGATACAGAGAGCCATGCCGGGTACAATTACAGGAAAGAGAATTGCCATTGTTGAGAGTATTACCAGGGCCGATGTGGCGGCGCTGTTTATGGAAGAATTGAAAATAGATGTGCTTTATGAGAAGAGAACACTGAAGACATTTGACACGTCTTTCAAATACCTTGGTAAGCTCAAGGTTGAGAAAGAAAAAGCGGCTGCCGCAACGGATATTGCGGAGCATCCATTGAAGGCTGATATTGAAGGTATTCTGGAGATAGGTGTCCGTGGCCTGGAGAACTATCCCGATGATGCTTTCCACCCGAATGATTTGGTAACCAGGGCTAACTATGCCATGATGATTGAGGACATATTGATTAAGGTTACCGGTGAAAAGGATCTGGCGACCAAATTTATCGGGAGCGCTTCCCCGTTTCCGGATTTAAGATCTGATCTTCCTTATTTTAATGCCGTCATGGTTGTTACCTCAAGGGGCATTATGCAGGCAAAAGACTTTACTACCGGCGAGTTTGCCCCACTGGGTTCGGTCTCAGGTGTGGATGCCCTTTTAGTCATCAGGAAGATAAAAGAACAGTTGAAATTTTTCTAAGAGTGTAAAAAATTATCGCTGATGCTGTTCAATTGAGAATCATTTAATGATTTTTAAGCACTATAAAATCCCCCTCTATCCCCCCCGAATAAAAAAGGGAAAGAGTTAAGAGGGGGTTCCCTTTAAGATCGGCACAAAGTGACAAAGGCCTCAGAGGCAGACAAGAAGTAAAGTGAAGCCTCGCCCACAGGGCGGGGCTTCCCGGTAAGGAACGTTTATTTTATATTGCGCCCCTTACCCCCGCCTACAGGGCGGGGCTTGCGGGTGCGCTCCCGGTCACTTTGTGCCTTTTAAGCAATGTGTCCACATATTTTCCGGGTAGACCGGAAATGGGCAGGTATTCCTCAAGCGGTCGGTTTTAGTAAATGGGAATTTCTTATGGAGACGAGAGATGGAAGAAAAGTTGTTGAGTAAATCTTATGAATCTCATGGAGTTGAAGTAAAGTGGTATAAGTACTGGCTTGATAATAATTATTTCAGGGCGGATGATAAAAGCGAAAGAAAACCTTTTTCAATCGTTATACCACCGCCAAACGTGACCGGAATACTCCATATGGGGCATGCATTGAATAATGTTCTACAGGATATTATTGTCCGGCATAAGAGAATGCAGGGGTATAATGCCCTGTGGATGCCGGGTACGGATCATGCGGGGATTGCCACGCAGAATGTTGTTGAACAGGAACTGGCGAGGGAGGGGATTACAAGGCATGACCTCGGCAGGGAAAAGTTTATTGAAAGGGTATGGGAGTGGAAGGAGAAATATGGAGGAGTTATTATAAACCAGCTCAAGAGACTCGGATGTTCCTGCGACTGGTCAAGGGAACGCTTCACTATGGATGAAGGGTTGACGAGGGCTGTGAGAGAGAGCTTTGTAAGGCTCTATAATGATGGCCTTATCTATCAGGGGGATTATATTATCAACTGGTGTCCCAGGTGTCATACGGCCATATCGGATCTGGAGGTTGAATATAAAGAAGAAGAGGGTGGACTGTGGGATATCAGATATCCCTTTGCCGATGGTGAGGGGGATATTGTTGTGACCACGACGCGTCCGGAAACTATGCTGGGAGATACGGCGGTTGCAGTTAACCCTCATGATGAAAGATACAAAGATATGATCGGAAGAGAAGTTATCCTTCCCCTGGTTAATAAAAAAATACCAGTTATCGCGGATGATTATGTGTCAAAGGAGTTTGGTTCCGGAGCAGTGAAAATAACACCCGCTTGTGATCCAAACGACTTTGCAATGGCTGAAAGACACGGGCTTGAAATTCTCGAGATAATGGATGAAAGCGCTGTAATTAATGAGAACGGGGGCATTTATCGGGGGCAGGATCGCGATGAGTGTAGGAAAAATGTTGTTCATGATCTCGAACAGGGAGGGTATCTGGTCGGCAAAGAACCCTATATCCACAACGTGGGACATTGTTACAGATGTAGAACTGCTATAGAGCCGACAGTTTCCAGACAGTGGTTCGTAAAGGTAAAACCGCTTGCCAAGGCTGCTTCCGCGGCTGTTATTAAAGGTAAAACCAGGATAGTTCCATCCACGTGGGAAGGGACTTATTTTGACTGGATGGAGAATATCCGCGACTGGTGTATTTCCAGACAGATATGGTGGGGTCACAGAATACCTGTCTGGTATTGTGAAGATTGCGGGGGCGTAATTGCTTCGGTGAAGGACCCGGATAGCTGTCCTGAGTGTAAAGGGAACTCGCTCAGGCAGGAGGAAGATGTTCTGGATACATGGTTCAGTTCCGCACTCTGGCCTTTTTCAACCCTTGGGTGGCCGGACAAAACAGATGCCTTGAAGACGTTTTATCCCACATCCCTTCTTATTACCGGGTTTGATATCCTATTTTTCTGGGTAGCGAGGATGATGATGATGGGACTTTATGTAATGAAAGAAGTTCCCTTTGATAATGTCTATCTCCACGCCCTTGTTCGTGATGAAGAAGGACACAAGATGAGCAAATCGAGTGGGAATATAATAGATCCCCTTGAAATGATAGAAAAATATGGAGCAGATGCCTTCAGATTTACACTCGCGGCATTCACGGCTCAGGGGAGAGATGTGAAGATGTCGGAGGAGCGTATCGAAGGCTACCGGCATTTTGTTACCAAGATATGGAATGCCACAAGGTTTTCCATGATGAGTCTTGAGGATTATCCTGCAGGAGGTGTCGAACCTCAAAAAGGAGATTACTCGCTTTGTGACCGTTGGATTAAAGACAGATTTAACAAGACCGCAGGAGATGTGACAAAATATTTGGATGAATACAGGTTTAATGATGCCGCCCATAGCATATATAACTTTGTTTGGCACGAGCTGTGTGACTGGTATCTTGAGCTTATAAAGCCTGTTCTGTATGGTAATAATGCCTTGGCAAAAAGACTTGCCGCTCAGCAGATACTTCTTCTCGTTTTAAAAGGTTCCATAAAGCTTCTTCATCCCTTTATGCCATTTGTGACCGAGGAAATATGGCAGAAACTCGGGGGTGATGGAGCTTCTATCATGATAAGCAAATTCCCGGCAGTGGATGATGACCTTCGTGATGAGGATGCGGAAAAAGAAATGGGGATTATCATAGATGTAATTACCAGTATCAGAAACATAAGAGGCGAAATGATTATTCCCCCATCAAAAAAATTAAAAGTGATCGTTTCGGTTCCTGATAAAGAGATGGAGTTCGTGGTGACTTCCGGAAGGGATTACATTGTCGATCTGGGCAATCTGGAGGAATTAACCGTCTGCGGTGAGATTGAGGAACCGAAAGGTGCCGCAATAGGTGTTGCAGGTTCTTTGAGGGTATTTGTGTTACTGGAAGGAGCGATAGATATACCGGCAGAGAAAGCAAGGCTCGAAAAGAAAATTGCCAAAATTAGAAAAACCCTCACTGTTATTTCTAAAAAACTTGCCAATCGTGATTTTAAAGAGAAGGCTGCAGAAGCAGTTATAAATAAGGAAGAAGCAAATTTCAAGGAACTTAACGAGAAATATGCCGTGCTCGAAGCGGCCATTAAAAGGCTTAAGAAGATAGAGGCGTAAGGAGCTATGCTTCTTCCAAAATAATTAAGATGAGCGGATATCATGTACCAGAAACACGTCATACAAGGGCTGATACAGTCGGCTCTTAAGGAAGATATAGGCTCCGGTGATATAACCACCTCGGCTGTCCTGTCGGGAAGAGAAGTTGGTAATGCCCGCGTCGTGGCGAAGGAGGATATGGTTGTAGCGGGGATTGGAATTTTTAAAGAGGTCTTTTCATTTTCAGAAGAAAAAGTTGAATTTACAGATAGAGTTGAAGATGGTGAGCTTGTCGAAAGTGGGGACGTACTTACGGAGATGTCAGGAAACCTGGGAGATATCCTCACTGCGGAGAGAGTGGCGCTGAATTTTCTTCAAAGAATGTGCGGGATTGCCACTCTGACGCGAAGATATGTGGATGAGATCAGGGGAACCGGTGCAAAGATTTTAGATACAAGAAAAACAACGCCAGGTTTGAGGGTCCTGGAGAAATATGCCGTAATGATTGGCGGAGGCTTTAACCATAGATTCGGCCTCTATGACGGTATTTTGATAAAGGACAACCATATTGATGCCGCCGGTGGTATTATTGCTGCTGTTGAGATGGTAAATAAAGGCGTTCCTCATACCTTGAAGATAGAAATTGAAGTAAAGAATTTGAGAGAAGTTGAAGAGGCGCTATCCGCAGGAGTAGACGTCATAATGCTCGATAATATGGATGTTGAGGAAATGAAGAAAGCAGTTTCCCTTATAAAAGGGAGAGTTTTAGTCGAAGCTTCAGGAAATATCACCCTATCCAACGTAAAAAAGATTGCTGAGACCGGAGTGGATTTTATATCTATAGGAGCGCTTACCCATTCAGCACCATCATCTGACATAAGTCTGAAGCTGAAAACCTAAAGTTGACAAGTTCGCAAAAAGTCTGTCATTCCCG
>CAYVXX010000112.1:0-5312 GCA_964454305.1 uncultured Syntrophales bacterium
ATTTCCCGGCGCCCTGAATGAGCGTAGAATGAGAATAGTCGATTACAGGATACCGGAAGGAGAAAGTATAGGGGACATGGCCGGGAGGGTAATTCCAGCCCTGAAGGAGATATTAGACGCGCATCGCGGAAAGAACGTTGTCCTGGTTGCTCACGGAGGAGTCAATCGGGTAATCCTTGCAGACGCCATGAACCTTGACCTGAAAAATTTCTTTTCTATTGAACAGGACTTCGGCTGCCTGAATGTTATAGATTACTTTCCCGGATTTGCCGTTGTTAAATTGATGAACGAACGACCACTGAAAAAATAAGGCAAAGTTCTGCAACAGAAAGGTTGTTTGTGGATTTAAGGAGGAGCCGTAATGAGTGAGCAAGCGTCGCTTGATGAACAATGTATCAATACCATTCGATTTCTGGCGGCTGATGCGATACAGAAAGCCAACTCAGGCCATCCCGGTATGCCGATGGGCGCCGCGGCAATGGCCTATATGTTGTGGACAAAGCATCTCAAGCACAACCCTGAAGATCCTCTATGGGCAGATCGTGATCGCTTTATTCTTTCGGCGGGCCACGGGTCAATGCTGCTGTACGCACTTCTTCATCTTACCGGTTATGATCTGCCGCTGTCTGAGTTACAGTCGTTCCGACAGTGGGGAAGCGGAACAGCAGGCCACCCGGAGGGCCATAATTTGCCCGGTGTCGAGGTTACTACAGGGCCTCTCGGCCAGGGAATCGGTAATGCAGTTGGGATGGCTCTTGCCGAGGCACACCTTGCGGCACGATACAATCGGCCGGGCCATAGAATTGTCGATCACTTCACCTATGTTATCGCCGGTGACGGCGACCTTATGGAAGGAGTAGCGTCTGAAGCCTGTTCACTGGCGGGGCACCTTGGCCTCGGCAAATTGATAATGCTGTTTGACGATAACCGTATTTCACTGGCCGGTTCAACCGCCCTTACCTTTACTGAAGATGTGGAAAAACGGTTCGAGGCCTGTGAGTGGCATGTACAGAAGGTCGATGATGGCAATAATATCTCTGCTATCGATGCTGCACTGAAGATTGCCAAGATGGAAACTTCCAGACCTTCACTCATATGTGTTCGCACTATAATCGGCTATGGAGCCCCAAACAAACAGGATACCTTCGGAGTCCATGGCTCGCCGCTTGGCCGGGATGAGTTGATCGCGGCCAAGAAAAATCTCGGCTGGCCCTCTGAACCGGACTTCTTTATTCCTGAAGATGTATTGATACATTTCAGAAAAGCACTGGGCAGCGGGAGAAGAGGCAAGACTGAATGGGAGAATCGTTTTGCGCGGTACAGGGATGACTTTCCGGAATTGGCGCAGGAATTTAATCGAAGGATGAGTGGCGAACTTCCTGCCGGGTGGGATGCGGAGCTTCCCGCCTTTCAGGCGGACTTGAAAGGTACTTCGACTCGCAAGGCCTCCGAGACTGTCCTGCAAGCCCTCGCCCCAAAAATGCCGGAGCTTATGGGTGGTTCAGCCGATCTGAATCCGTCAACCTTCTCCTGGCTTAAGGGTTTCGGAGATTTTCAATCGCCGGATAGCTCACCTGAAGGACTCCAGGGCGCGGTTGGAGGAGAGTGGGGATATGGTGGACGTAACGTGCATTTCGGGGTACGCGAGCATGCAATGGGAGCTATCACCACGGGCATGGCAATGCACGGGGGATTCATTCCCTATACGGCGACATTTCTGGTATTTTCCGACTATATGCGTCCTCCTGTTCGTTTGGCGGCAATGTCTAAAATCCGTGTTATCTACATTTTTACTCACGACAGCATCGGCGTGGGTGAGGATGGCCCCACACACCAGCCTGTTGAGCACCTCATGAATCTTAGGGCTGTTCCCAACCTTACCGTGATCCGCCCGGCCGATGCGGGGGAGACGGTGGAGGCATGGCGAATGAGTCTGCTGAATAGCAGTGGTCCCACCGCCCTTATCTTCACAAGGCAAAACGTGCCGGTGCTGGATCGGACAGAATGTGCTGCGGCGGAGGGACTGCGACGCGGTGGTTACATTTTGTGGCAGTCAGGCCAGGATATCCCTGAAATAATATTGATCGGGACCGGTTCCGAGACACATATCGCTCTCGAAGCAGGCAAAAAACTGGCCGGCGAAGGTCTCGATGTGCGGGTAGTCTCACTTCCCAGCTGGGAAATCTTCGATCGGCAGCCGGCTGAATACAGAGAAACTGTGTTGCCGGCCTCGGTAAAGATCCGGGTTGCGGTTGAGGCCGGGATCAAATTGGGGTGGGAGCACTATGTTGGTCTGGAAGGTATGGTAGTGGGAATGGAGAGTTTCGGAGCCAGCGCCCCTGCTTCGGTATTGTACGAAAAGTTCGGCATAACTGCTGAACAAGTCATTAAGGCCGCAAAGGAGCTGATAAGGAGAGATAAGGAGAAAAGTTGATGACCGGCTGGCAGAATATCTCGTTTAAATTAGCTTCGTATCAAACTAAGGTAGAAAATGCCCTCGCTGAACTGAGAGATGAAAAGGTGATGTCGCGCATATGGGCTCATGATCACACCGTTTGGAAACCCGACCCGGAAGAGATTACGAATCGTCTTGGCTGGCTTCACATTCCTCAGATAATGAGTGATAACATTCAGCGCCTTGAGGCGCTGGCAGGTGAGGTCCGCGATAGTGGTTATACTGATGCCCTGCTGCTCGGCATGGGTGGGTCGAGTCTTGCCCCCGAGGTTTTTCGAAATACATTCGGTGTAAAAAAAGGTTATCTCAATTTAGCTGTACTCGACAGCACCGACCCCGCCGTGGTACTGGCTTATGCCGAACGGCTTGATCCTGCCCGCACCCTATTTATCGTATCAACCAAGTCGGGTACAACGGTTGAAACTCTCTCGTTTTTCAAGTTTTTCTATAACCGGGTTAAGAGCTCTTTGGGTGAGAAACGGGCCGGAGAAAACTTTATCGCCATTACAGATCCTGGCAGTCCACTTGCAGAACTTGCTGAACGCTACCACTTTCGTGAGTGTTTCCTCAATGACCCGAACATCGGAGGCCGCTATTCCGCACTCTCGTACTTTGGGCTGGTCCCAGCGGCGCTCATTGGTATGGACATAAAAACCTTACTCGACCGTGCCATGACAATGGCCTGCAACTGTGAGTCATGTAATTGTCCTGTCGCGGGCAACAATCACGGGGGAAGCCTTGGTGTGGTATTGGGGGATCTTGCTAAGGCAGGGAGGGACAAAGTGACCCTGATTAGCTCACCTCGAATTGCGAGCTTTGGTGATTGGGTGGAGCAACTTGTCGCTGAAAGTACCGGTAAGGAGGGTAAGGGAATCCTACCGGTGGTTGGTGAGCAGGTTGGCTCCTCTGACGTTTACGGTGAGGATCGTCTCTTCGTTTCGATTCGTCTTGATGGAGATGAGGCAAACGATACATTACTTAAAGCCCTGGAAGATGCCGGACATCCCGTTTTGTATATATCTTTGCATGATGTCTACGATATTGGCGGACAATTTTTTCTATGGGAAATGGCAATAGCTGTAGCCGGCTATCGTTTGGGCATCAATCCTTTTGATCAACCCGATGTGGAGGCAGCTAAGATACTCGCGCGTGAGATAGCGGCCGAATATAGAGAAAAAGGATCGCTTCCGGTTGAGAAGCCTGCCTTTGACGGGGAGGTTATGGCCGTCTACGGTGAGGTAAAAGCGAATAGTCCGGAATCGGCTTTGGAATCCTTTATAGATAAGAACAAACAGGGGGAGTATATAGCACTTCAGGCATATCTACAGCCAACTGCTGAAATGGTATCATTGTTACAAACATTTCGTACGTCACTGCGTAACCGATTTAGTTTGGCAACCACACTCGGCTATGGACCCCGCTTCCTCCACTCCACCGGTCAACTGCACAAAGGCGATGCAGGTCGAGGACTTTTCATACAGTTTACTACTGATGATCAGCGAGACGCACCCATCCCCGAAGAAGCGGGATCATCTGACTCGTCGATAACCTTTGGTGTTCTCAAGGCCGCCCAAGCCATAGGAGACCGTCAGGCCCTCCTGGATAGAGGACGTAAAGTGATTCGCGTCCATTTTAAAGTAGATCCAATCGACGGCCTAAAAGGTTAGCAGAGGCGTTAAAATAAGGTTCTAATACTGGTACACGCTTCCAATTGTTGTACTGGCTAAGGGCGTTACGTATGATGCTTTTTTCTAAGTACGGAATAAAATTTTTTTTGATAATGTTAGTGATTCTTTCCTCACAGGGGGTTTATGCCGGTTCATACATTGACGAAACGGGGAGGAAAGTAAATATTCCTCCATCACCGAAGCGTATAGTGTCTCTTGCGCCCAGCGTAACGGAGACCCTTTTCGCCCTCGGTCTGGATGAAGAGATTGTCGGGGTAACCACATTCAGCGATTATCCTGAGGCTGCGAGGTCAAAATCATGCGTTGGTAGTTATGTCAGCATCTCTCTTGAAAAGGTTGTCTCTCTCAGCCCGGATCTGATTATAGGCACTGCCGACGGAAATAAAATAGAAACTGTAGAACAACTGGAGAGAGTCGGCTTTCCTGTATATATGATCAATCCCTCAAATCTCGATGAAATATTCAAGATGGTGTTGGATATCGGCAGGGTAACAGGAAAAGAAAACGAGGCGAAAAAGCTGGTCTGCAATCTACGGGAAAGGGTCAGGATTGTTGTTTCACAAACAGCAGGTCTGAAGAAACCGAAGGTCTTTTTTCAGATAGGGATCGATCCTATTGTTACTGTTAGCAGTAATACACTTCACAATGAGCTGATAACGCTGGCAGGTGGAATAAATATTTCAGGAAATGAGGCAACAAAGTATCCCCGCTACAGCATAGAGGAGATTATTGTCAGGAAACCGGAGATTATTATCGTATCATCAATGAAGAGAGGGGAAGATTTTGACCGGATAAGGGACAAGTGGAAGAGGTGGAAAAATATTCCGGCAGTCAAGAATAACAGGATTCATATCTTTAATAGCGACCTGACAGATCATCCATCGCCCAGAATTGTGGACGGACTGGAAGAATTGGCTAAAATTATACACCCCGGAGTCTCATTTAAAAATAATTAGAAACCAGCAAGCCTTGAACTGAACAGCGAGCGCTGTTCAGTTCAAATGGGTTATTTCTCGAAATTCTATTGAAATATGATATAATGCATGTGAAATAAGATAGAACGGGAGGTCATAATTTACCATGCACTATGATACAGCTCTGAGGCCCTATGGTTCAAAACGGCTTGAAGAAATAGAATCGGCCGATATTATGATTGGCATACCCTGTTA
>CAYVXX010000113.1:0-5200 GCA_964454305.1 uncultured Syntrophales bacterium
AGGGTGCCTATACTTACTCCTTGAGGCAATCGTTCATTAAACCACTGCCTAAGGTAATACGATATGATGGGAACTCCCTTGAGGAAGTGGAAAAGGAGATTCCGAAACAGTGAGAAGATTCCTTAATTGATACGTCTTATCTGTATTTAGCAACCGGTATTCTTAATTTATCTCCCGCACTCTCTTCGGAAGGAAGTAACACGGGTGTCTGGTCTCTGTTGAGCTCTAAGGAAGCCTTCTCCGATACATTCGTCCTTACATAGTCATAAAGTTCTCCCAGCTCTACCACTCCATTTGTGTTTTTGTCTGCCTCTCCCCTCATTCCCCTCAATAGATAGTATGTGAACAAACCATGTTCAACCCTATCATAATCGGAACTCATCTGATTACCTGTAGCGCCGGCAATGACAGTAATATTCCCACCGGTCAACACCGGATTCTCTATGGAGATGCTGATCGGCCTTGCCCCTTTACTTGTAACGCTTCTGCCCTGCACACCCGAAAAACAACTATCCAGCATGACAATTACGTTTTTAGCGGGAAGCCTGTTCAGCGATTCATACATTTTCTTCAACGGATAAAGCTTCGACGGAAAGTCGGGATGTCCTTCATAAGGAACAATGTAAGCTTCTTTGCCTCGCGGATCCGGTGCACCATGACCCGCGTAAAAGATGTACACAGTAGAGTTTTTCTTCACCCTCCTGGAAAGCCATTCCTCCGAGTAAGCCACCAGGTCGCTTTTTGTCGCTGTATCATCCGTTAATACCTTGATATTTGATCGGGGAATTCCGCCTAAATTTTCAAGGTATTTCGCTATAACTTCGGCATCTCTCCCCGCATACCTGATTGAAGGAATGATCTTCTCCCGATATTTGCCAATCCCGATGACGAGGGCAAAGTTATCATTCTTTTTATAATTTTTTGTCTTTGCCGGCAGATCGTCTACACTCACTTCAGAGATGACTTCTACCGTTTCTGCCACTTTAACCGGTTTCATGGCCACCCTCAAAGTTTTTCTTTCAGAAGGCGAGAACCCCACGCTTTCTTTTATTTGCACGGTAAGTTTTGCCGTTTCTGACGGTATCTGATCAGGCAAAACAGCCTCAAATACAGCCGTCTTCTTCTCACCCGCCCCGAGGTCTCCGACAAATTTCTTCTCCCCCAGATAACCGACAAGGGACTGATTACCTGACAGGAGAACCTGAACATCCTTTGCCACCTCTTCACCTCTGTTTTGAATCTCCACTCTCAGAATAACCGTCTCGCCGCCCTCAAGCACACGGTTGTTATTCTGATCCTTGAGCCGCGTCGTATAGACAAGGTGCGGGAGCTCCGATATTATCTCAACCGTCTCTTGCATCTCCGCAGGTCTCATGGCCACCATAAACGTCTTTCTTTTAGAAGGCGAGGCACCCTTTCTCTCTTCTATTTCTACTGTAATTTTGGCCGTTTCTGCCGGGATCTCGGAAGGCAAAACTGCCTTAAATTGAACCGTCTTATTTTCACCCGCCTTAATGTCCCCGACAAATTTCTTCTCCCCCAGATAACCGACAAGGGTACGATTCCCTGAAAGAAGCACACGAACATCCTTTGCCGCACCTCCGCCCCTGTTTTCGATTTTTACCGTCAGGACAACCGTCTCGCCGCCCTCAAGTACACGGTTGTTATTCTGATCCTTGAGCCGCATTGTATAGATAAGGTGTGGGGCCTCAGATATTATCTCAACGGTCTCTTTCACCTCGGCAGGCCTCATGGCCACCTTTAATGTTCTTTGCTCATACGGTGAAACGCCGCTTTTCTCTTTAATTTCTATCTTTATCAATGCTGTTTCCGCCGGTACGTCAACCGGTACAACGGTCTCAAATTCAACTCTCTTTTTTTCGCCGGGCTTGATATTACCTGCAAATTTTTTCTTACCAAGATAACTTACGAGTGCCTGGCTGCCCGACAGGATAACCTGTACATCCTTTGCCGTACCGTTACCTTTGTTTTCAATTTCTACCGTTAAGCCGACTTTTTCGCCGCCGTCAATAACATTGTTGCCGGAGGCCTCATTGAAAGATATGCTGGCGGTAAGAGCCGGCGTCTGCACCTCTTCCTGCACTTGCGGGATTACGGCGGGCTTTTCCTTTTCTTCGATTTCCGGCTGGACGGCCTTTGCCACAAAAAGTTTTTCATCGGCTTTCTCTTTGAACTTTACGAGCAGATAACCTTTGCCGCCACCCACACTCGTTGGGCCTCCGCCGCCGACTGCATAATAGGCTCCGATGGCATTATTATCGAAGTCTATGTAATCGATAAGCCACTCAAATTTAAAAACTCCCGTACCGATAATTAGCCAGGAGTAAAGGCCGGAGTAAGTCAATTTAATCTCATTGAGGGACTTTATCGATAAGACGGCCTCTGTCTCGGGGTTCATGATAGGAACGAAAAGAAACGTCATCTTACCTTTCACCTTACATTTTATCTCCATATTTTCACGATCAATATAGAGCACATCGGTAAATGTGATGGAACTCTGTTTAGTAAGTGCCGGAAAGGGTCCCCCCTGAACAAACCATCGTATCCCTTCTTCCTTTGCTTTTTTGTTGCCGGGGTCGGTCTCAAATAATTTAAGCTCCTTATTTTTGTTTTTTTTCAGCAGATGAAAGAGCTTAACCAGCAATTTCCCCTTCGCATCATCGTCCTTTAGAGGGGCATACGCCTGGTTTTCACGAAGCATCACTTCTTTAACCGTTATATCTACCGAGGCACAACCGGTTAGGAAAAAAACAATGAGGATGAAGGTGATAAGTTTTCCTGTTTTTTTTCTTGTCATTTTTGTCTTCCGATATCTCACCGTCTGTTTCTGTGTACCACGTGAAAAAGCCTACCCGGTGAAGTCCCTACACGTTTCTGCGGTACTGTTTTTTCCGCTTATCTTCTAACTTCATAGCCGATTGTCTTCTCCACCCAGAGGGACTGATCAAGCTCGGATAGTTCATACATAAGGTCTGTTATAGTATTCTCGGCATGTTCACTGTTGGAAAGGAGCTCTACTTTTTCCTTTGTTGCTACAATAAGGATTGTTTCGAGTGCACTTGAGAGGCTTTTAGGGGAATGGACCCTCAGTTTTAGTCCGGTTGCTCTCTGGATATCATTGGGAAAAATAAAATCTCTGTCGGCAGATGCCCTGTCATTCTTAAAATATTTATTTGGAAAAAGTTTAGTAATCTGTCCATCCTGACTTACACTGAAAATATTCAGGAACAGGTTTGTATTTACTCCCACTCTTATCTGTATTTCGTCATTATTCTGGAAAACAGGGTTTTTTGTGTTAGAGGCTCCGCCGGCTCTAAAGACTTCTGTCTTAACGATCCTGAAGTTCCCCGGTTTTTTGTGCTCTAATGGTTTTACGTGAGCTTTAATCCTTATGAAATAGGTGACATTCTTACCATCTGACTTCAAATCGTCCTTAAGAACTTCCTCTTTTACGATCAAGCCCTTCGAAAAAGCTGAAATGAGATCACTGATAAGCTGATAATTGTATACAACACTTAAACCATGAACCGTAACACCTGCCGCCTTTTCAATAGCAGACCTTCTCGCATTGTTTAATGCAAGAGACCTTGCCCGCGCAGGCGTTGTATCTTCACCAAGCACTGCCTGGCCATCGGCAATAACGGTAATTAAATCATCTGCAGAAACAAAGAATGGGACAAAGAAAGTTAAGACAATAAAAATAGACAAAATTTTTCCGGTATGCCGTCTAAAAAATGACTTTTTCATCCGCATGACTTAACACCTTTTTTCAGGGAATATGGGGACAGATTTTAAATTTGTCCCCTATCATTTTATGATTTTCATTATGCCTTAAAGATGGTCGTGAGTCAACGGGATGTTTGGCTTGCCCATTATGAATGCATTTTTTCGCCAGATCCAGGCCGTGGTTATGCAAAGGGCACGACAGAATAGTTTTTCTTTGATGAGTCCTGAACAGAATTTGTCGGAAGTAAAATAACTCCTATTTCTCCAGAATTTCCCTTATTTTTTGAGAAAATTGGTTTATATTGAACGGTTTCTGAATGAAATCATTACACCCACGTTCCAGTATTTCCGTTGCCTGACCATTGATACTGTATCCGCTTGACAGGAGAACCTTTATATCAGGGTTGATATCTTTCAAAACATCGTAAGTCTTTCCGCCATCCATGTCCGGCATGATCATGTCCAGAATTACCATGTCTATCTTGTCTTTGTTTCCACGGTAGGTCTCAATGGCCTCTTTCCCACTTCTTGCTATTAATACTGTGTAACCTAATGTCTTCAGTATCTCCTTACCAACATTGATGATCATCTCCTCATCATTGATCAGGAGAATAGCTTCTTTTTCTTTTAAAATTTCTCCTGGCAGTTTCTTTTCTTCCGTTATTTCTTTCTGCGATACGGGCAGCGCCGAATGCAGTATGGAACATGGGACCATGCGTGTTGACGCGAACATTTCGATTCGTCCCAGAGGAAGCGATGAGTTAAATACGAAAGTTGAAATCAAGAATATGAATTCTATTCACAATGTGGGTAATGCGATCGCATATGAAATCAGCCGACAGGCCAAACTTGTGAATGCGGGCGAAACGATCGTTTTACATACCCGTTTGTGGGACCCGGAAAAACAGGTTACCTTGGCGATGCGTGAAAAGTTTGGCCCTGCGTGCCCGATCCGTCAGTGCCGCAGATTGTACTTTCCGATGAATGGGTGGAGGAGATACGCTCTCGCCTCCCGGAGATGCCGGGCCAAAAAGTGGAGCGATTTACAAAGGAGTTCGGGTTCAAACAGGCTTCAGATACCGTAGAACTCGAGGCTCTTGTCGATCAGGTCCTCGAAGCCAATCCTTCAGCCGTCAATGATTATAAGGCTGGTACGGCAAAGGCAATGGGTTTTCTCATCGGTCAGGCTATGCAGGCATCAAAAGGGAAGGCCAATCCCAAGCTCATTGGAGAAATTTTAGGATCAAAACTGAAATGAGCTGAAACGATAAGGCAAGAATTAATTTCTGTGTATGAACTTTCTCAACAGCCTACCACATAGTGGCGCTTCAATATCTCATAGTCGTAAGAAGCTTGTCTGACAATTACTCTGGCCATTTTTCAAATCGTGTCCAGTGGACTGCGTACAGTCCTACCGCCTTTATTAAGAACATGGGTATAACTCATAGTGATA
>CAYVXX010000114.1:0-5172 GCA_964454305.1 uncultured Syntrophales bacterium
CAAATTATCCTCGTTAACCGGTTTAAGCAAGTATCCATAGGGCATGGCCTCTTTTGCGCTGTCGACCATATCCCTGCTAGAATAAGCCGTCAGATAGATTACGGGAATACTGAAACGATTACGAATCTCCTCGGCAGCATCAATGCCGGTCATTTCTCCTTCCAGAACAATATCCATGAGTACCAGATCGGGATGTAAATTTTCTGCTTCTTGAACGGCTTCTTCTCCTGTGGAAACGACAGCAGGAACGACATATCCAAGCCCCTCCAGCATCCTTTTTATGTCTCTTGCGACAATTCCTTCGTCTTCAACTACCAATATGTTCGCTCTTTTCTCCATTGTTCCTGCTCCGTTTTACTGGTTTCGGGTTATCTGTTATCACCATCAGGGTGAAAACCGACAGTAATCTCTCGGGAAAAACATAGTAGCTCCGGCAGATGGTACAGGGGTAATCTGCGAAATCTGTGGATTAAAAAAACATAATCTTGCCAACCTTGTTCAAGTTATTCACTCCGTGGATCTCATTGGAAAACAAAGGTATTTTTATAATGGTACGGCCGGGATATATTGAATGGATTTTTTTTATATGCCTCTGCTCTTCATCCCTCCTTAAAGAGCAAAAAGCACAATCCGTCTTCGGAACAACCATATTAATTGCAATGTTGTTACTGGGGATTCCGGAATTATCAAGAACAGAAATAAGACGGTCCAGTTCGAGCACACCCATGGCCTCGGGAATGGTAACTCCGATGAAATCAGTTTTCTCCCGGTTCGTCAGGGTCTCCTGAATCCTTCTGACATTCCGGGCCATGGTCAGGGCTTTTTCGGCGACATTTGTTAGCCTGACAACCCCCTTATATTTTAAGATCAGCCTGAAAAACGCCATCAACCACTCCCTTACCATATCGGGAAGTTCTAAAAAGCGAAGCAGGTGGCCGGTAGGCGATGTATCAAGGATGAAGAGATCAAATTTTTTTTCCTTTCTCAGGTCCATGATAGTGTTAAGGGCCATAATCTCGTCCAGTCCCGGAGGTGCAAGGGTAAAAAGTTCCGTCATGACCTCACGGTCGAATTTAATGTCAATCCTGCCGCCTAAGAACCTGTCGAACACCTGCTCTATCTCTTCTCTGACATTCTTTTTAAAATCCTCGAATAACTTATCGGCATTCATTTCAAGACCAAAAAGATTTGTGTTATCCGTTACTGCTCCCTCAGTGCCACTGACCCCTGCCCCCTGCCCCCTGCTCACTGACCACTGGCCCCTGACCACTGATCCCTGATCCCTGCCCACTGCCCTTAAAGGAATTGGCGTCACATTATCACCAATTTCTATTCCGAAGCTGTCTGACAGAGAATGAGCCGGGTCGGTCGAGAAAATAAGAATACGTTTTTCCGGATGTTTTCCGGCTATATGCAGAGCTGCAGCGGCAGCAAGGGTTGTTTTGCCGACTCCGCCCTTGCCGCCGAAGAGGATAAATTCAAGATCGGGATTGAGTTTCAAATATGTCCCGTATCCCTCATCCGGCAGTTCCGCTTTTTTCAGTTCAATGGGGCCGGATTTGCCCGATAAATAATCCATCAGCTTCTTCAAGCCGTCGACCCCCTGGATTTCTACGGGAAACAGGGGAACTTTAATCAAGTTATATCTAAAAAACTTATCCTCGATTTCATTCAGAGGCTTCTTTTGATCCTCCTTTTTCAATCTGCAAAATTTACAGTCTTCACTTTCTATAACGCGGTTGACTATTATCTCCTTCACCGGAACATCGATTTTTTCGAGCGCCCCGAGCATTCTTTCAGTTTCATATATGCTCATGGGTTCAGGAATAGTCACCGGCACAAAACGGGTTGTCTGACTGTTCGAGAGTAGTTTCCTAACCCTGTGGATGTCTGAGGAGAGTTCGTCCAGGAAAATGTCACACTCATCCTTGACGTAACTTTTTCCCGTAAAATGTGTGGACATGAAGCGGTGTTTGTGCTGCATGAGGTCCATGACCTCAACCCACTTTCGCATCTGTTTGGGCAGGTTAAGCATCCGGACGGTGTGCCCGGTAGGAGCAGTGTCTATTATCAGGATATCATAGGTTTTATCCCGCATCAAATTAGCTATTTCGATGATCGCCATAACCTCGTCCATGCCGGGAAGTGAAAGATTGAAAAATTCCGCAATGTCCTGCTGGTCGAAATAGGTTCCCCTGTCCGCCAACTTTTTGATGACGGCTTCATTCTTTGCTTTGAATTCGCCCGCCAGTCTGGACGCATCCAACTCGATGGCGAAGAGGTTGTGGATAGGAGAAATTGGCGTCACGCGATCACCAATCTCTATTCCGAAGCTGTCTGACAGGGAGTGGGCAGGATCGGTAGATATTAGCAGGACTTTTTTTTCACTACGGCTGGATTGTGCCAGGTAAAGAGCAGCGCTTGCCGCCATGGTGGTCTTACCAACGCCGCCTTTTCCACCGAAGAGGATTAATCGCAAATCTCTGTTGTGGAAATATTCAGGAACATGGCAAGAGAACATTATTGAACTCCGCGGGGAATCTTTAAGTTAATGACATTGCCTTTTCACTTTTGGACAATCTAATCTCAAGAAGATTATTTTTCAGGTACATTTCATGGCTGTCAGGGTCTATTTCAGCAGGCAAATCGATGATTTCCTTCCATGCAGAGCCGGTTTTCACAGACCTTACAGTAACCCGATCTTTTTCAACATCCAGCCTTAAATCAGACATTTCTACTCCTCTTACTTCCATAACAACCTGTATGCAGGAATCTTCATCAAATATGTCCAGCAGGCAGTCATCACTCGGCCCCCATTTATCATATTTCCCCATCAACCACCAGCTAAACAGAACTGTCTCTCCCGTTTCCGGATCAACCCTTGACCTTTCGAAAGAAAGAATCGTACATCCTATAATCTTTTCGGCAACAGGATTTATCGTTTCCCTTATATTCATAAGTACATGCATATGGTTTGGAGCATCTATCAGTTCGGCTAAATGATTTATTCCGGCATGGCGTTTATCCCACAGGTACCACAGAATATCCTGACCATCATGATCCAGCTGAGCTGCAATCCTTTCAATCGTTCCTGCATCGGTATTTAAGAGGGCTGCCTGATATATCTTTTTTTTCCAATCATCCAGATTTGGAGTGACAAACCAGAACCTGTTCTTTGCGGGATTCTTCTTTGAATTATAAAAAAGGCACAACGATTTTTTTGTGCTGATAACATAGTGAACATTGTCCACCATTAAATCCGTAATATCGTCGAGGGAAATGTTAAATCTGATTGTTGATCCCTGGCATATTATAAATCGCTGATTGGTGAGAAAGCACCTGGCTATCTTCCACCCCGAGCGGGGGCTGCTCTTATACGCTCCCTGATTTTGCAGGATGGTTTGTTCTCCTGTTTGGAGTCCGGGTCCGGCTTTTTTAATAGTTTTTCCCATGGTTTCAAACAGCGCTTAGTGGTTGGCAGTATCTGTCCACTGTCATGTTTTCTCCCGCCCCTCAGGATCGATCATTCGTTTAAAAACTATATTGCGGGTAACATATACTCTTTTTTGGTAAAAAGCTTCAAACAGGCATCTACAACCCCGGCATCATAAAGGACGTCTCTGTTCTTTGAGATTTCCTCCAATGCCTTATTAATGCCGAGGGCCGGGCGATATGGCCGATGCGAGGCCATGGCCTCTACAATATCGGCTACAGCTAAAACTTTTGCTTCCTTCTTAATGTCTTTACCGGAAAGCCCCGCGGGATATCCTGAACCGTCTATTCTTTCATGATGCTGAAGCACCATTTCGGCAACAGGCCATGGAAAATCTATTGTCTTCAATATATCGTAGCCGACTTGGGGGTGCGTTCTGATCATACGTATTTCGTTTTCCGATAGCTGACCGGGTTTACTGAGAATCTCTGCCGGTATGGATATCTTGCCGACATCATGAATAGCCCCTGAAATACGGATTCCTTCAATTGCTTGATGAGAAAGGTTCATTTCTGTGGCAATGGAACGTGCAAGATCGGCCACGCGGCGCTGATGGCCGGCTGTATAAGGATCCCTCGTCTCGACGGTCAATGCTATAGCATTGATGCTTCCTTCCATGGTTGTTCGTAGATTCTCTATCCTCTGTTTGTGTTTTTGCTCTGCCCGCATGCGCTCGGCAATTTCATATTTCGTTGCTTCATCATAAGCTTCTTGCAACTTCTGCTCAACCTGCTTGCGCTCGATGGCATAGAGTATGGATTTCACCAGCCTGTAGCGTTCCACCTGGCCCTTAACAAAGTAATCCTGAGCACCTTCACGAACTGCCTTGATTGCAGTCATTTCGTCAGCGAGACTGGTCATTACCACCACCGACACTTGTGGCGCTTGGGCGCAAAGCTTGCTGAGCGTGTCAAGTCCCTGGCTATCCGGCAGGAAGAGGTCCAGGAGTACCAGGTCAATCCCTCCTTTTGCAAGACGCTTAAGACCTGTCGAGAGCCGGTCAACACACTCCAGATCGAAAGAAGCGCTCTTTGCTTTGGCAAGCATTTCCTGTACCACACGAGCGTCTAAGGGATTATCCTCGATTAGCAAAACCTGTATATTTTTTGACCTTCCCATTTGGGATTTCATTTAGCTTTCCTTGTGTGGATTACGCGGCAAATGTAATCTTAAATAAAGTACCCCTGTCTCTTCCAATCTCCATGGTTCCCTTGAGTTGAGTAACCAGAATACTGATCAGGCGTAATCCGAGTGTTTCACTATCGCTGATGTCTATATCTTCCGGGAACCCTACACCGTTGTCACTGACAGCCAGTGTCAATCTGTTATCAGCATCAGGGTGAAAATCGATAGTAACCTCTCCTTTTCTACCTTCAGGAAACGCATGTTTCAGTGCGTTGGAGATCAGTTCATTTATAATCAGACCGCAGGGAACGGCCTTGTTAATATCAAGAAACACATCAGAACAGTTGACGTTCAGCCTGACGGCATTGGGATCAACAACATAGGCACGGAAGAGATGTTTGGTTATGCTTCTTATATAATCGTCAAAGTTAATCCTTGCCAGGTCTTTGGACTGGTAGAGCTTTTCATGGATGGATGCCATGGAGAGAATACGGTCCCGGCTCTCCTTGAACATTTCAAGGGATTCCTTGTCCTTTACATATTGTGACTGGAGG
>CAYVXX010000115.1:0-5095 GCA_964454305.1 uncultured Syntrophales bacterium
CGGTAGGAGAGGGGGCAAATCTTACTCTTGGTTTCTCAGACATTTTTGTTGACCTATTATAAAAGTATTCAGCGATCAGCTGTCAGCTTTTAGTAAAAAAATCAGGATAATTCCTGCCGATGGTCGAATACTGACTGCTGATGTTTACTCCTTCTTTTCCTTTACCACAGCAACAGCAAATGCGGCAACCCCCTCACCGCGGCCAATAAAGCCCATCCCTTCATTCGTAGTGGCCTTTATGTTTACCATGTTTTTCGGTATGTTGAGCACAGTGGCAATGTTCACGGTCATTTCATCTATATATTCTCTCAACTTCGGTTTCTCCAGAACTACCGTTGAATCAATATTGTTCACATAAAAACCCTTTTTATCCACGATATTCTGAACCTCCATGAGAAGTTTAAGGCTGGATACACCTTTATATGCAGGATCTTTATCGGGGAAATGTCTCCCGATATCTCCCTCAGCTATCGAACCGAGTATCGCATCACATATAGCATGCAAGAGAACATCTGCGTCAGAATGACCAAGGAGCCCTTCCTCATGCTGTATCTCCGTGCCACCGAGAACAAGGCTCCTGCCTTCAACAAACCTGTGACTGTCATATCCAAAACCAACTCTCATAGATTCACCTTCAGTCTTTTTATGATTTCTTCCCCTAAGATAAGATCCTCCGGAGTCGTTATCTTTATATTATCATAAGACCCCATTATCATTTTGACATTAATACCGATACGTTCTACAAGTGAGGCATCATCCGTCCCATAAAAATTATCATCATAGGCCTTTTCGTAGGCCTTTTTAATAACCTCCCTCCTGAAGGTTTGCGGGGTCTGAGCCGACCACAGGCTTTTTCTATCAACCGTTCTTTCAATGAATCCGTCACCGTCAACGGATTTGACTGTATCCGTAACGGGAACACCGAGTACCACCGCACTATCCTCCAGCGCCGCGGTAACAGAAACGTTTATCAACTCCTCCGAAACAAACGGCCTGACACCATCATGAATTACGACAATATCAGTATTATCATCGACTGCATCAAGACCCCTCTTAACGGAATCCTGCCTTTCCTTTCCCCCTGCCAGGACACTCCCCACCTTTGAGAGGTCGTATTTCTCAACGATCGCCCTCCTGGAATATTCCACATAATCCTCAGGAACCACCAATATTACAGTATCAATAATCGATGCCCGTTCAAATTTACTCAAAGTATGGACTAATACCGGGACGTCATCCAGCACTAAATACTGCTTGAAGAGATCAAAACCCATCCGTCTTCCCAACCCACCGGCAGGTATAATCGCGACACTTTTCATTCCCACACCTTACACCCAAAAGCTTTGCACAACTACCAAAAGCTACATGGAGTTTTAAAAATATAATTCTTAAGAGCAAAACAGTTTTTTGCCTAATCCCCTGTTTATACTAAAAATTAACAGTTGATTACTAACCCTTCAATATAAAAGGCCCGGGGCTCTCAGAGCATCCCGGGCCCTAACTCAGATTTTGCAGTAGCCTCATGCTGCGACTTGAAATCCTTGCTGTACCGCCTGCTTCGTCCTGAACTTGTTTCAATATATCGTGAATTTCTGAAATGAACTCAGGATAACAAAACTACACTCCTACGTCACACAATCACTTCAACTGATTGATTGAAGCTCCCCGCAGCAAGCTACGGGGAATCTCCGACTGTTAAGGAAATTTGCTGATTTTATGCGCTCGCTGTTCAGTTCGCAGAGGCGCTCTTCGTCCCACTGCGATCATCTCTACCAAAAAATTCGGGGTTGTCCGCCTCAGTGACGAGAATTCGCCCTGTACACTTTATTTTCAGGGACAACTTCCTTAAGTTCAGAAAATATCATTCTCCCTGCCGTTGTCTGAAGTACGCTCGTTACCAGTGCCTCAACATTCTCACCCAAATGTTTGTTAGCATGATCGACAACAACCATTGTACCGTCATCAAGATAGGCGACTCCTTGCCCTGGTTCCTTCCCTTCCTTGATGATCTTAACCGACACAACTTCACCGGGCAACACAACGGGTTTCAGTGCATTTGCAAGTTCATTCACATTCAAAATTTTGATACCCTGTAATTCGGCAACCTTGTTAAGGTTAAAATCGTTCGTTATAAGCTTACCATTCATCTTCTTTGCCAGGGCAACAAGTTTTGAATCAACTTCCTTTATTTTTGGAAAATCCTGATCCACAATTTCAATGTGAATATTGGCGCTTTTTTGCATCCGGTTCAAGACATCCAGTCCCCTTCTGCCACGTGAACGCTTCATCGAATCAGAAGAATCCGCAATGTGCTGCAACTCATCCAGTATAAACTGTGGAACTATTAAATCGCCTTCTATAAAACCCGTGTCGCAGATATCAGCTATCCTGCCATCAATGATAACACTCGTATCAAGGATCCTGTAATCACTGCTACTCTTTAACCCCTTCTTAAAGGGCACGAACGCCGGAAAACTGATTTCCTCACTCTTTTTCGATCCAATCACCAAGCCAAGATATCCAAGAATACAGGTCAACGCGACATATATCCAAGTCACAATTTCCTGTGCCTGATTAGCCCAAAACCTCAAACTATAGGCAATGAGGGAAGCAATCGAAAGACCAATGATCGTCCCAACAACACCACCAGCTATACTTCTGATTGATACCTTCCTTATCACCTGCTCTATTTGTATGACAATTATAGAAACTATAAATCCAAATAATAAACCTATCAATGATTGCGGAAATCCGTAATGCCCACGGGCAATAAAAAAACCACTTACAGAACATACTAAAATTAAAAGAAATCTTATAATCAGTTGAATCACCTCCTTTATATAATAATTTATGATTATTAAAGTCTATAAGTATTGTAGTCAAATCCCCTCCCTTATATTTTGTGGTGGTAACCGGGCTCTTGTTCGGCTCCCTCATTATGAAAAGCAGGGACGAAGTCTTTGTTTAAGAGAAAAAACATCCATTAAGGAATGGAAATAAAAGAAATTCTGCCAAAAGGATAAACAATCAATGCACAGGAAATATAGCGTTGATGTTCTGTTCTATGTTAATCTCTTCATCACAAGTTGCAACCGACATTTCTTTTATCAATAGATTCTTTGCGGTATCCATCATCTTTCTCTCACCAAAGGATAAGTCTTTACTATGTTTTAATATAAAAAGATCCCTCAGTACCCCGGCAATCTCAAAAACCGATCCCGTTTTTATCCTTCCAAGATATTCCTTGTATCTTTTGTTCCAAGTCTGTTTGTCTAATATTACATTCCTGTCTTTTAAAATCTCATAAACCCTTGGGATTTCCTTTTCCGAAATAACTTGTCTCAATCCAACAGATTCCGCACCGTCTGTGGGAATCATGATCGTCATACTGTTTCCCAGTATCTTCATAATATAAAAAAACTGCTTATTCCCCATGATTTCTTTCTTTTCTATAGCTTCTATCACCCCCACGCCTTGTGCAGGGTAAACCGCCAAATCTCCTACTCTAAACATACTACTACTCCAGACTGCTTTTTATTCGCTGAATTTTAAGTTCTATCACACTTTGGAATTTCAGTCAAGACATGATGTGGGATTTACTACCAAATACTCGCTAAAAAGTGGCAGGTTACACCTATTCTTAAATATAATTGTGCATAATTCCGCAAAGATCCCTGTCAAGCTGGGTTTGATCTTTTGCCCAATACTGTTCCACGATACTTTTCAGTCTATCATACATCCGAGCATCCGAAAGATCATCGAGCTTCCTGTAGAGACCTCTTCTCCTTCCCAGCCTGTATACAACTCTTTCCTTCTCAGACAGACTGAAATACCTGTCTATTATAGCTATAAGCTTCCCCTTGTCTTCCGGAAGAGTCCCCTCTAATTCCTCCAGAAGATTCAATATATGATCACTGACAACTGTACTTTCAATACCATCAAGACTTTCAATAAAAATTTTTATCTCTCTCAATATATCCTCATCTCCTATCGGTTTAAACTCTCCCCTCTTCATCATTTCATAAAGATCCGTATCCCTTCGCACCTGGAGTGTCCTAAACCTTATAAATTGGGGATTTATCTGATTCAACACCTTTGCCGTTTCTTCTGCATGTTCCTTCGACCACCTTTCACCCCCAAGTCCGGGCATTACATACTCGGAAAGGGAGATACCGGATGCCCTGATCTTTTTACCGCCTTCAATATGCTCAGCAGCGGTAACTCCTTTTCGGATAAATGTAAGCAGTGGATCATAACCGGTTTCCATACCAACATGTATTCTGGAAAGACCTGCCTTATGAAGCCGCTTGAAATCTTCGACGGATTTTCTGGAAGCGGTATCCGAACGGCAGTACGAGGTAATCCTCTTCACACCTGGAAATTTATCACGGATGAACGAAAGGACCTCAACCAGGTCATCGGTCTTCATAATAATAGAGTTTGCATCCTGGATAAACACGGATTCGCCACCGAAGTAAAGCCAGGCGGCAACAGACCTGAAACTATCGTCGAAATGATTGCCGTTATTAAAGATCATAGAGAGTATGAGCTCCGTAACCTCTCCACCCTCTTCATTTTCCCATGACATCTCTCTTATCCGGTCAGAAATATCCTTCGCCCTTTGTATATCATCTTTAATTTCCTTAACAGATCTCATCCCAAACTTACTTCCACGGTAAGTATGGCAAAAAGCGCATTTGTTCCAAGGACAATTTCTTGTGGCCCTGACAAGAAGACTTTTAGCTTCACTCGGCGGTCTTATAGGTCCCTGTTCAAACGCAAACTTCACTTTCACTCCTCTTATGAACCAAAGTTACATCTTTAAGTAATATAATCACGAAAGGTAACCGGGTCAAGACGCAAGTACCCGAAAATTGAAAACCCTTCCCTGCCCCGCAAAGATTGAGTCTCCCCGCCCACAGGGCGGGGCTTGCGGGCGCGCTCCCGGTCAAAAGAATGTGGCTTCACCTAACCCGGTCAAATCTAAAAAGAAACAGGGATTTTTATTTGCAAAAGTTATCTCTCAAGGCGTTGAAGGGCAGGAAACCATTTATTACGGAAGGAAAAAGAGGGGATTTCTGGCCTTATTCATGCA
>CAYVXX010000116.1:0-5088 GCA_964454305.1 uncultured Syntrophales bacterium
GAGGGCTTTGAAGTCGCAAGAGAAAAGGTTCAAACCCAGTGGCAGGAGGTATCAAGGGTTAGTGATTAGTGGTCAGTGATCAGTAGACATTGGACATTTTAAGCCAATCTGTAAGATTCAGGTTCGCTAATAGAAACTTTCAAGACATCCTTGCGAATATAGAGGTGTGCGTTACCCTTCTATAAACATGTTAACTTTTCCAGGTATGTCTTAGGACATTAATTCTATAGGAGGATAAAACATGTCAAGTGCAGACGATTTAAGAAGATTGGCCGACGAGATGGCCGGTAGCTATGAGGAAAGGGTTGGGGTTATATCTGATGTCAGGCAGAAAACAGCAGATATCAGAAATGATGCAGCAGATTTATTGAGCGAATTTGCGAAAGCGCATAGCGCAATGTCTAAGGAACTGAAGGTCGAGCTGGCCAGATTCAAACCTGATCTGGAATCGGCTGAAATAGAGCGGCAGAAAGTGGGCCAGGAAGAAGGGGCTCAGCGAAAGTCGGAAACCACCCAGCGAAGTGTCGATGTTGAAAATCTTTTGAGTGATTTTGACAGTGCCCACCAGGAGATGACCGATGAACTGCGTGCCGAGCTGGCCAGGTTCAAATCTGATCTGGATGCGGCAGAGGGTGAACGCAAGAAAGATGATCAGGCCGAGATTTCAGAGAGAAAAGATTATATTATGGATCTTAAGGATAAAGCCAGAGAACTGATCGATGAGTTTGATAAGGCACATGGCGATATGGCGCAAACATTGCGTGCCGAGCTGGCCAGGTTCAAGTCTGATCTGGATGCCTCTGAGGGTGAACGCAAGAAGGATGATCAGGCCGAGATTTCAGAGAGAAAAGATTATATTATGGATCTTAAGGATAAAGCCAGAGAACTGATCGATGAGTTTGATAAGGCACATGGCGATATGGCGCAAACATTGCGTGCCGAGCTGGCCAGGTTCAAATCTGATCTGGATGCGGCAGAAGAAGAACGTAAGGAGGCAGATCAGGAACGCAGAAAGAGACCCCAGGCCGAGATAAGGGAAGCTGCCGAAGCATGGAAAAACCTTTTATCTGCCATGCAGGCCGCGAGAGGGCACACAGTTACTGCTGTACCAGCCAAGGTGGAAGCAGAAGTAACGGTAAAAACCGTTGAGAAGGCTATTGAAGAACCCGTCGAGAAAGAAGCAATAGAAGAAGTTGCTGCAGAGGAAGAAGAAATTGAAGAAGACCTGGGGGGGAGGATACTGGATCTTCTCGAAGACAGCTCTGAAGGTCTGAAGATGACCCAGATTGCAGACATGCTTGGCATTGAAAGCTGGCGAACTCTGATTCCCGTTATACGGGAGCTTCTCGACGACGAAGAGATAAGAAAAGAAGGCACATTATATTTTCCATCCGAATAAAACCTGATGGTAAGGCACTGCTTGAAAACCTTACTTGTACGGATTAGCTCAAAAAAGGGGGAAATATATATGGATGCCGGACATTATGAAGATGGAAGGATTACGCTGAAATGTTCCTTCTGTCAGGGAAAAGGAATTGATCCATTTGAACTCCTGTCCAAATTATCGGCCTGCCAGGTCTGCCTGGGGCGGGGGGAAGTGACCATACGAAAACCGGTTGTTGAGTGCGTGTGCTGTAGCGGCACCGGGACTCACCGCCACCAGCGCCTGACCTGCATTGTCTGCGGTGGCAAGGGCATGGTGAAGATAATGGAGCCGGTTCAAACATGCCCCCGGTGCAATGGGAGGGGTGTTGTAAAAGGTTACTATCTTCCATGCCTGAAATGCAATGGCAAGGGAGTTGTTACTAAAAAGTAGGCGGTGAACAGTGGTCAGTGGTCTGGGGTCTGGGGTCAGTGACAACTGAATGATGGCGAAGCCACATGACCAATGACTAATGACCAATAACTGATCACTAATCACTGACCACTATTCTAAAAGGAGGATTGATTATATGTCGATAGACGAAATTACAACCGTATTGGAGCCGAGTCCCTTGCCCAATTTCGTAGAAACCCCGTATGTTGAGAATGTTACAGAGAGGGCTCTGGCCTATATAGCCGCCGGGTTCCCTCTCCATCTTCGGGGGATTTCCGGGACGGGCAAGACCACCATGGCCATGCATGTGGCGGGCAAAATTGGTCGGCCGGTGGTTATGATTCACGGGGATGAGGAATTTTCTACTTCGGATCTGGTAGGTGGTGAATACGGCTATCGAATCCGCAAGGTGGTAGATAACTTCATTCACACGGTTCTCAAGACCGAGGAGGATATGAGGAAAAAATGGGTGGACAATCGCCTGACCATAGCCTGCAAGTACGGGTTCACCCTTATTTACGATGAGTTTACACGTTCCAGGCCCGAGGCCAATAACGTTCTGTTATCCGTGCTACAGGAAAGGATGCTGGATCTGCCGACGGCACGTGAGGGAGATTCCAATTACCTGCAAGTTGACAAGGACTTTACGGCCATCTTTACAAGTAACCCGGAGGAATATGCCGGTGTACACCGCAGCCAGGACGCCCTCCGTGATCGGATGATCACCATCGATCTGGATCATTTTGACGAAGAAACGGAGGTTAATATCACTGAATCCAAATCGGGCATTGCCAATGGTGATGCATCCAAAATTGTCAAGATCGTCAGGGGGCTGAGGGATTCCGATTCTTACGAATTTGCCCCCACCGTGAGGGGGTGCTTGATGATTGCAAAAACCCTTAAGGTTCGCAAGGCCTCGGTCGACAAAAATGATAAGATATTCAGACAGACCTGTATGGACATCCTGGCTTCTGAGACCAGCCGCATCGGCAGCAGGACCAATCAGGACAGAGTCAAGGAAATCATTGCGGAGTTGATTGATCAGCACTGCTAATTAAGATGCACCCGTAAAAAGTCTCAAAATGTGTCATTTGTCATGCTGAACTTGTTTCAGCATCTATCATTTCAGCAAGTTAGAGACCCTGAAGTAAATTCAGGGTGACAAAAAAAGACTTTTTACGAGACTGTCAATTAAGGGTAGTCAGTCCTGAAAGAGAAACAGCTTGTTGAGATCAAGATGTGGGGGTTCGAAAAGTTTGCCGTGTGTTGTTATTCGCAAATGGCAAGGTGCCAGATAGCTGGCCAATGTCCGGAAAAGATAGGCGAATTTTACATTCACGGAATCAGGAAAGGAGGAGTTATCGATGGGGGGGAAACCACGTTCGGTTTCGGATATTAATACTGCGGTCAGTTCCAAACTAAGATCCAGGCCCAGGTTAAAAAGAGCCGAATTTTTAGACATGTTTATCCTGGAGAAAAACAAGGTACGTCTGGAACAGGAAAGAGCAAATCTGAACAGGAGAGTATCGCAGATAGAAAAAGACATCTCTGTTATTGATGGTGAGATTGAAATATTGAAATCTATTGTAGCAGAAAGCAAAGATAAAGATGCTATTGTGTATACGGGAAAGCATGAAAAAAAACAAATGCCTCCAAAACCTATGAATATGATGAAAATCGATTATTAGTGCATGAAGAGACGGAGGGCTGATAGATGGCCAGAGAAGGGAAATACGTTTACTGTATCGTTGAAAGCAATGAAGGGCGACATTTCGGACCCATCGGCATCGGAGAGCGGGGAGATATCGTTTCAACCATAGGCTATAATGATATCAGTGCTGTCATCAGCAGTTCTCCCATGACTAAGTATGTTATCAACCGGGAGAATATGATGGCCCATGAAAAGGTCATTGAGGAGGTCATGAAGGATTATACGGTACTGCCTGTGCGGTTCTGTACCATTGCCGCGAGCGCGGAAGAAGTGCGGACACTCCTCAGAAGACGATATGGAGAATTCAAGGGCCTCCTGAGGGATATGGACAACAAGGTTGAAATGGGGCTGCGCGGAATCTGGAAAGATATGAACCGGATCTTCAGTGAAATAGCAGAGGATAATCAGGAGATCAGAAAGCTCAAAAAGAAGGCTGAGGGTAAGCCGGGCAAGTTCGACAGTACATCCACAGTTTCTCTCGGCAGGGCGGTAAAAAAAGCTTTGGATGAAAAAAATGACGATGAAACACGGAAAATACTTAATGTGTTTAAACGGTCGGCTATTGATGTACGAACAAATGATCTGTTCGGGGATAGCATGTTTTTAAACGCCGTTTTCCTGATAGACAGAACACGGGAAAAAGAGTTCGATTTTTTGGTTAAGGATCTGGCGGAAGATTATGGGGAGCGGGCGACGTTCAAATATGTCGGCCCGGCACCGCCATTTAATTTCGTAAATATTGTGGTGAAATGGTGAAAACAGTGGTCAGGGGTCAGTGATCAGGGGCCAGTGGTCGGTTGTCAGTTGTTTGTTGCAACGGACAATACAAAATGGACGGCCGATGTTTAATGAGTGGTCCCAATAAGGGATGTGGAGGCAACTAATGACGGATGATAAAGATAAAAAAGATGGGGAAAAGAAATCTGAGGGTATAGACATTGATTTCGGTCTTGGTGGTCTTTTCAAGGGCCTTACTAACCTGATAGATACTGCCATCAAGTTGGCTGAAAAAGGTGAAGAACTTTCCAAAACGGGAGAGATACGCTTTGAGGGATTGGATAAGATCAAGGGACTTAAAGATCTGAAAGGTGTTTACGGTGTAAGGGTCCGCACTATGGCAGACGGCAGACCTTCCGTCCAGTCCTTCGGGAACATCAAAAAAACTCCCAAAGGTCCCGTTGTCGAGGAGGTACGTGAACCCCTCGTGGACGTATTCGATGAAAAGACCGGGATAAATATAATCGTAGAGATGCCCGGTATCGAAGAAAAGGACATCAATATCGAAATCAAAGGGGATATCCTCAATATCAGCGCTGAAAGCAACGACAGGAAATATCAGAAAGAAATTCTCCTTTCCCGCCCGGCAAAGGCTGAAGACATGACATGGTCATATAAAAACGGAATGCTGGAAATCAAGATAGTGGGCAGTGATCAGTGAGCAGTGGGCAGTAGGCAGTGAACAGGGGTCAGGGAACATCATGTCGGATAAAAAAAAGATGACAGCAAATAAAACAATTACTCTGAAGGTTGCCGAGGCTTTGTCGAAAGATGTGGGCAGGGG
>CAYVXX010000117.1:0-2552 GCA_964454305.1 uncultured Syntrophales bacterium
TGGCAGTTTTTTTCTCCACCACAGACAGATAGTCCTTTTCGGTGATATTTATATCACCACACTTCATCAACTGCAGGACTTCACCTTCGGCCATTGTGTTCGTGGTGGTGGAAAGGAGCTTTACTATAGAAAAATTCCCGTAATCGGCCATCAGCTTGAAGGATTTGGAATAGAGGAAATCGCCCACAAGGACACTGGCAGAGTTTCCCCAGACGTTATTGGCCGCTTCCTTACCCCTCCGTGTGTTTGCGTGATCTACAACGTCATCGTGAAGAAGCGATGCCGTATGAATAAATTCAATAACAGCAGACATGGGATAATGATTTTTTCCCTTATAACCGCAAAAATCCGAGGCAATCAGAAGTAAGAGGGGTCTGAATCTTTTTCCACCGCTGCTGATCAGATAATTGGAAACCTGGGGTATAAGGAGTATTTCCGAGTGGAGATACTCTTCCATATGTTCCTCTACACTCTTCAGATTAGCCGCGTAGCAACTTAGGACATCCTGTAGTTGCATAATATCTGACACAGTCTTCACCTCCAACTTGGTTCTCCCCAATCACGCGGGAAGGGATTGTCGCTAATGCCCCGCTCTGTGAGCGAGTAGAATGACTATTGGCATGTCAACGATACCCTGTCATTTCGAAGGAGTCTTCACGACTGAGAAATCTTAGATTTCTCCCTGCGGTCGAAATGACATAATGATGGTCGAAATGACATTTCTTGATTGACACGACACTATATATTAAGATTATGTAAAAAGTCAAATTTATCGTCCCTATACAATACCCCTCTGCTCCATTCGGTACCGCGGGCATGGAATGTTTGTCACACCTCCGCTTCATTATCTGTCTGTTTGGCAAAGAGATCATACACATCGGCCGACGTTATCCTGCAGGGTATAATATTCCCAACCGCTGCATCGTCCGCACTGACATACGTTATTCCGTCTATTTCCGGTGCCTGGCCTCTTATCCTGCCGATATACGGGAAATCCGGGTGATTATTTTCATCTTCTATCAAAACATCCTCAAGGTCACCGATACGGGATTGATTTATCTCATAGGAGATTCTCGACTGCTCTTCCATCAGGACATTTTTTCTCCGTTCCTTCTCCTTCTCAGGAACATGAGCAGAAAAATCGGCTGCCGCCGTCCCCTCCTCCCTCGAATACTCGAACACTCCAAGATTTTCGAACCTCGCCCACTTTATAAAATCGAGCAGTCTCTCAAATTTTTCCGGAGTCTCTCCCGGGAATCCCACGATAAGAGAGGTCCTGAGAGCCACACCCGGAATAATCTTCCTTGCCAGATTTAAAGTATCTCGGATGTATTTACTCTCGCCTTTTCTGTTCATTGCCTTCAGGATATCATCATCGATATGCTGGATGGGAATATCGATATAGTTACATATCTTCTCTTCCCCCGCTATGGTCTGAATAATATCCCCGGTGAGATACGCGGGATACGCATAGAGGAGCCTTATCCACCTGATTCCATCTATAGAGGCCATCTCTCTCAACAAGAGACTCAGGTCGGGTTTTCCTTTCAGATCGCTGCCGTATAAGGTTGTGTCCTGAGCGGTGATATTTATCTCTTTTATGCCTGCCTTTGCCAGCATTTCCGTTTCTTTCAGTATGTCATCTATTTCCCTGCTCCTGTATTTCCCGCGTACGGAGGGTATCACACAGTAGGAACAGCAATTTGAGCACCCCTCGGCAATCTTCAGGTAAGCGCTGCAGCCGGATGTGAAAAGGAGACGGGAATAGGTGGAATCCATCAGAAACGAAGGTTCCCCTATGAAGGATTGACGGTCGGAAGAAGTATCGTTTTCAAGATTTCTGATAAAATCGGCAATCCTTGGAATTTCACCGGTTCCCAGCAAAAGATCGACTTCAGGAATTTCTTTTTGCAGGATCGTACCGTACCTCTGCGGAAGACAGCCTGTCACGACCAGATGCCTGCACTTTCCGTCCTTTTTCCACTCAGCCATTTGGAGGATCTCTTCAATGGATTCCTCTTTTGCGGGGAGAATAAAAGCGCAGGTGTTAATGATAATGATATCGGCCTCTTGCGCATTGGGGGTAATGCCGAAGCCGCTTTTTATCAGGAGAGCTGCCATCACCTCGGAATCAATGAGGTTTTTGGGACATCCGAGGCTTACGAAATGTATAGTCTTATTTTGCATCCGCCACCCCTTTAATAAAGTGAAATCCCCCCTAACCCCCCTTTGATAAAGGGGGGAAGGGGGGGGATTATGTATCGTTATTGCCGTAAACTATGATGAATTACTTCGACTGGAAAATTGTAAGGGCCGATGAGGGTATCGGCCCTTACTCTGTGCCTTTGTAACTTTGTGCCTCAATCTATCGGCTTTAGCCGATAGCTGCTTATCTTAGCGTGGAAGCTTTCCGACCAGGATCTTTCTCGGTTTGGCGCCATCTGAAGGACCTACTATACCCTCTGCTTCCATTCTTTCAATAATCCGGGCAGCCCTGTTGTATCCTATTTTCATATATCGCTGTACGAGGGAGATAGAAGCCTGCCCCAGAT
>CAYVXX010000117.1:2652-5062 GCA_964454305.1 uncultured Syntrophales bacterium
TTGTATCCTATTTTCATATATCGCTGTACGAGGGAGATAGAAGCCTGCCCCAGATCCGTAACCAGGGCAACTGCTTCATCATACTTTTCATCAAATTCCTCATCTAATTTCTCACTCTTTGCTGGTTCCGGCTTATAGTTTATTATCGATTCATCATAGGATGGCTTTCCCTGTTTCTTTGTGAAGTCGACTATTTTCCCGATTTCCTGATCGGCCACATAGGCACCATGGATTCGTTCGAGTTTTACTGTTCCGGACGGCATATAGAGCATGTCTCCTTCGCCAAGAAGATGTTCCGCACCGAGCTGGTCGAGTATCGTTCTCGAATCTACTTTTGAGGAAACCTGGAAGGAAATACGCGTGGGGAAATTTGCCTTGATGACCCCTGTAATGACATCAACTGATGGTCTCTGGGTTGCCAGAATAAGGTGAATGCCCGCGGCTCTGGACATCTGTGCCAGACGGGTAAGAGACGCTTCCACATCCCTTTGCGCCACCATCATCAAGTCCGCAAGTTCGTCGATGACGATGACAATATAGGGAAGCTTAAAAAGCATCTTTGTAACATTGTCTCCTTCGCCATCAACTCCAGGAGACGGAGTAACCGGGTTGGCAACGGAAGCATAGGAAATTCCGTTCTCTTCTTTACTGATTTTCCGTTTTTCCAGACTGAGGAGCAGAGCTTTTTCCACTAACCTGTTGTATTTTTCGATATTTTTAACGCGGGACTCCCCTATTAGTTCATATCTTCGCTCCATCTCTTCGACTGCCCACCTGAGGACAGCAGAGGCCTTTTTGGGATTGACCACCACCGGGTGTAGCAGGTGGGGTATTCCCTCATAACCTGACAGTTCCAGTCTCTTGGGGTCTATCATGATGAATTTTACGTTATCCGGTCTTGCCTTGAAGAGTATGCTGCAAATTACTGCATTGAGGAAAACGCTCTTCCCCGAACCGGTGGTTCCCGCAACAAGAAGATGCGGCATTCTGACAAGATCTGATATCACAGGAACTCCCACAATATCCTCTCCCAGGGCAATTGGAAGTTGGTATTTCGATTCAAGGAACTCCTCATTATCCAGAACATCTTTTAAGTGTACCGGTTCCCTTTCGTTATTCGGTATTTCAATGCCGATTACTGCTTTCCCCGGTACGGGGGCAATAATTCTTACACGGGGTGACTTAAGGGCCAATGCGAGATCGTCAGAAAGGTTGACTATTTTATTTATCTTTACACCGGGCGCCAGCTCAAGTTCGTACATGGTAATTACAGGACCCGGTTTAACTTCCACTACTTTTCCATCGACGCCAAAATCGGATAATTTCTTTTCCAGAATCCTGGAATTCATAATGAGGCTTTCTTTTTTAATCCTCACGTCCTTACGCTTTACATCGTCAAGAAGGGAAAGCGGAGGCAGTTGGAAAGTGCCATTAGATGTGAGAAATTCAAAGGATGTCTGTTCTAATCTCTTTCTACGCTCCCTTTCCGCAGCAGTTATAACTGGGGCTTCTTCGGTCTTCCTTTTTTTCTTTGCACTGGAAACCTTCTTTTGCCTTCTGAACCGTTCTATTCTTATTACGATGAAGGTTTTCAGCCAGACAAACACGCCACTTACCAACTTTATTATACCCCTGATCAGAGATATCAGAGACAGGTTGATAGTGATCATAATGGATACGATAAGGATAAGGCATAGAAGTATATATGTGCCTACGTGGTTCAGATACGAACTCAAGAATGTTGAAAAAAAAGTCCCAAGAAGACCCCCTGAGGCAATTTTTGTCCCGAACAGATGGATTTCGGGATACCTCATCGCCGAAAGTACCGATGTGGAAAATATGAGACCGATAAAACCGGGAATGACCAGAAACCCGAACTTGAAGATCCTGTTCAGGAAAAAACTGAAGGAAGTTATGATAAGGACAATCGGAAGCCAAAAGGCTCCTATCCCCGTGAACCTTATAAAAATATCTGCGGTATAGGATCCGACAGAACCGCAAAGATTGTGAATCTTTACCTTGCCTGTTACATAGTGTGTAAAGGAAGGATCGGCAGGACTATAGGAAACAATGCATAACGAGGTAAAAATGGCAAGAGCAAGGAATATAATCCCTAAAATTTCCTTCCCCCTTTTCGATTCCTGCTGCGTTTCTTTCATAAAAGACCTTACTTTTTTACGAGTGCATCACTTTTAAAATCTGAAAAAGTTTTTAAAGACATCCATATCTTTCAAAGTTCTCAAATCGGTATCCTTTACTTCCTGCTCAACGTTAAACTATCATACATTAAAAAGCAACGTGGTAACACCCACAAACCAGCAGTAGTAAGCGAAGATACCAAGCCCTCTCTTTTTAATTATTAAAAAGAGAATCTTCAGTGACAGAAAACCGGTTAATAGAGCGGCAATGG
>CAYVXX010000118.1:0-5057 GCA_964454305.1 uncultured Syntrophales bacterium
AACTTTTCATCCCCGTTTACAAAACGGGGTATTCAAGTTTTAATATTTCATAAATCTGTCCCCTTTTTCCTCGGGGATATGGCAACTTTTCTCGCACCTGAAAAAACTGCGGAACTTGCACGCCCATTCTGGAACGATGCATCTTAATGCATTATTTGATGACGTGCGGATGGAATGTTACATCGCAAAAACTTATTCCTTGACCCTCCTTGACCCTCCTTGACGAGTGCATGATTCATAACCCACAAATCTGGGCTCAAGGTCATCAAGGGGGCAAGGGGTCATCAAGGGGTCAAGTCGCCGTTTGACTTATGGCGATCTATCTGGCTCGCATGCTTAGAAAGGGCGGTTTACTGGCAATCAGTGCCAAATTCAGCCTCAGTGGCTACAGCTCTGCCAGCAGTGTTGTGGAGTGAATGAAAAAACACCTTCAGAAAGATCATCGACTGCGAGAGCAATGTGAAGCGATCAAGAATGCCATCCGGCGACGCCCCCCCCCCTTTTGACCTCTTTTCTTTTGAAGCCATCCAGGACCCTGCAACGCCCCCAGAAGGCAAATCTGCGTTTTCTCGTCGTGTCATATTCTGGTCCCAACGACAAAGCTCAGTCGCGGGCTTTAGTGCGTCGGCTGGAGTGCTTTGGGCCAACTGATTTATGTGCCACCTCAATAAGAGAGCGAAGGGCATCATTCACAGCCTTTTCTGTTGGAAATGCTTTCGTTACGTCAGACTCAAGCAAGACCAAATTGGTTCCAGCACGATAATTCTCTAAATATTTACCTCGAACGCCAGAGCCTAATTCATCACGCGTATACTCCTGGCGAATATCGTCTGGTTTAGCCTTCTTCATATATTCTCCTTTCTTGTCGTGTCATAAGTCTTGCACTGATAAGCCGTTTGACTTATGGCGATCTATCTGGCTCGTATGCTTAAAAAGGGCGGTTTACCGGTAATCAGTGCCAAATTCAGCCTCGCTCTGCCAGCAGTGTTGTGGAGTGAATGAAGAACACCTTCAGAAAGATCATCGACTACGAGAGCGATGCTCAAGGGGTCAAGTCGCCGTTTGACCCCTTTTGACCCCTTTTTTAGTTTGAAAAACCTGCGAGTTTAGGCGGTCTAGTTAAGCGATTTGTTGGGCCTTATTCTTTTCCTGAGTTGAATTGAATGACTTTTCCCCAGTGGATTGCTCCGGTTGAGTTGCAAAACATCTCCATAAATTCAAGGGAAAATCTGTTAACCACCTTCGAGTACTCCTCAAGGAATTGCTCGTTTTTCTCTTTTGCCTTATGCCCAAGAGGTTCAATAATTTCAGTGTATAGATTTTTGTTACCGGAAACAAATGCCCAAAATCTCTGGCCGCATAATTTCAAATATTCGCCTTTGTCGGGTGTGTTGTCTTTACCATAGCAGCAGCCGTTGACCGCAATGACGTTAAGAGACGACGCAATGTTGGTTCCTAAAATTCGCTTCGCCTTACGAAAATTGTCTTTCATTTTTTTTATTTGGCTGGAGTTTCCCCAATTTGGCCCTGACTTGATAGACACTATGTATTTGACATTATCTTTTTCAAGTTCTAAATCAATCCCTTCGGCAGATGATTTGGTGCCATTATAAACATAGTTGCAAATGTAAATAGATAGACCTTCAAGAAAACCACCAAATAAGGTCTCTTCCTGAGAGGACAAATGAGCATCAAGAATTGTTTTTATGAAATCACCCGCAGTAGTAATATTTTTCACCTTGAAAAGGTAAGGATTTTTACGTTTAAGAATTCCTTTCAGCTTGAGTTTTTTGAGCTTTTCTATTCGATTACGATGAAATTCAGGAATGTTCTGCTCTACATATTCTGCTATCTTTTCTTGTGTTATTGGAGTCATATTCAGTTTCTTCCTCACAAATTCTATATTGGTGGTGAGCGGTTCTTTCTCTGGCGAGATCGCAGTATTCTGAAAGAATATCAATGCCCACGGAATTTCTGTTTAAGGTTTGTGCTACCTCTGAGGTAGTGCCAGAACCGGCAAAAGGATCAAGCACCCAATCATGCTCTTGTGTAAACAACTTCATAAACCATTCTGGCAATGCCTTGGGAAAAACAGCACTGTGGTTCCGGTTGTAGCATTCAGTTGCAAAATGCAAAACATTGGTTGGATAGGCCATATCACGCTCCAGCCAATTTGAGACATTTTTGCCAAAACCACTATTTACTTTTGATTCGTCGCGGGTGAGGTCGGTGTTGTTTAATTTTTTCAGACGAGTTTTAGCCCAATCACCCATAGGAACCATGACTTCTTCTTGGTACATCTTGAATTTTTTTGATTTATTAAATTGCAGACACCGTTCCCATGCGTCCCTGAAACGGTTGGGCCATTTTCCAGGAAAACAATTTTTTTTGTGCCATACAAATTCCTCTGTCCAAAGCCATCCTTGTTCCCGCAGAGCCAGAATCAACTCAACAACGTATGTATGGCGCTCGCCGTTTACAGCTTTTTCTTTGATGTTAAGAATGAAAGTTCCGTCTGGCCGCAAAACTCTTAAAAACTCTTGTGCCCGTGGTAAAAACCAATCAACGTATTCATTTGGTTTTATTCCACCATAAGTTTTGCTTCTACTATCAGCGTAAGGTGGTGATGTGACAATTAAATTAAAAAAATTATCTGGATACTGTTTGAGAATATCTAAACAGTCCCCATTTTCAATTTTAGTCTTTACTTGTTCCATAATACCTCCCGTATAATCCATTTCATGGAATGATTATAAATCATTTTGGCAAAAAAATCTTTACCAAGTTTCGAGAGCCTTATAATGGTAATTTTAAGAGGTAACCAACGGTTGAACTGTGCGGCACGGTTTTTTGCGTCCGCACCAGTGATTGGTTCGGCGATTATGGCCAGTAATAATTCGATGGCCCTCCTATCTGAACCAACTCCTCACCAGCTACAGTGGGAAGTTGATGCAAGTCAGTTGTCCAGCGTCTGGATATTCCCTCCCAGACTGCAAAGCAGGATACCGCTGCGTCCCATTCATGGTTGTTCGCTGTGTTTGTGGTCAGGCCAATCCATTGCGACAAGTGCTCATTCATCGCTACCTGGTTTATCTGATAATTGTACTTAATGCCGCTAAGACGGTAATAGAGTACCTTCGGATGCGTTTCGGAAATCAAAATGCCCTCGGACACATCTCGAAGAGAGACCATCACAGCAAGCCCGTTCAGCGACATGGCCCCCTGAAGGTAGTTCGGGTTGACGACGCTGTTTTGCACTTGTGGATACTTCCCACGCAGCCAGAGGTCCGCAGGTCTCCATCCACTGTCTCCCATGGACAGGACGGTTAGAGTGTCGATTCCAGCCGCTATGGGTATTTCTCCAATGGTGAACCAGTCCAACGCGGCCTGTGCGTTACGAACGGTGGTAAATGAAAGCTGTACGGGTCGGCCATTATCTACGATCAACGAGGCGACACCATGTTTGCCGTTTCCTCCAGGATCGTAGCCAACAATTTTTCCCGCTAAAGACATTGATTCCTCCGCTGCCGAACGGGCTGCTCAGGGGCGGCGCGCTTTTTGCCGTCACCTGAAGCAGCGAGGTTAGGCGAACATATTATTAATAAGCGCATACTGGCTCAGATTGCCCTGTAAAGCATACAGATGCGTTAAGCTTTCCAGGGAGAATACACGACGTTATTTGTATGTCCACATCATTTGATAAATTCAATCTATGTACTCGAGTGGGAACTCCTAATAGAAGCTTGGGAAGTGGCTTTTCCAAATATGGACTATTAACGGGAAATCCTAATTCTCCATTCATGTAATTACCAAATCCCACTGGGCCTACAATAGCACCAAAATGAATAAATTGACTTTCCATATGTTTGTTTGATTCTTTGTTTAACATGACAATTGGAAATTGAGCATTTTCTCTTGCAGAGAGGAATACATCTCTTCTTCTTTCGATGTCTGAAGATGGAGAATTAGAGACTATCAGTGTATTTTTATAAACAATCTTGAATACACTCTCATGAGCTACACTCATTCCAAACCAAAGTACACGAGATGAGCCGAGATCTAATGTATTTGGACTACCTAAATGATCCTTACTTCTTGTTGTGGTTATGTGCCATTTTGATCTGCATTTTTCTAAGGACAAATGATCGAATTGAAATGGCTGTTCCCATCGCTTTTCTGTGCCATGATATGCTTGGATATTTGCATAGTTATCTTGAAAGCCTGGAAAGAAAACAATTTTGTTTCCAGCAGTTTTTACGAAAATTCCAAGCCATCGAAGTATATTATCTTCTCCCAGAAACAAACACATATTCAGTCGATCAAAAGGCTTTCCTTCCTCAAATAATTGACGGACGGCCCTCGCAAGTGAATTGTCAGGAGATGAATCTTCTCCATCGAGCCCATATTCCATTTTCCAAACAAGATGCAACTCATCCATATTCATGATTCTTTGCGCCTAACACTATCAATAGACCGAAATAAATTCCGTGATATTGGTGTATATATACGGCATTATTTTCCGTCTATCAGGATATTAAATTACAATTACCGACATTTTTTCCTGCATTATTGAATTTTTCTTCAATGAAAAAATAAGATTTCTCCCTGCGGTCGAAATGACAGAATCACCGAGTTTGGCTTTTTGCAAAACAATAAACTATGTAAATTATAAAAAACACTACTTAATTCAATTATGAACGTCAAGAACAAATTTAAGCCAAATCCCAATATGCGTATTATGGATCAGGTTCGTGCAGTAATCAGCGATAGGGGGACGTCCCCATAGTTTAGTTTAGCTGCCCTGGCAATCTGTCAAGAGTGAAGACGCAATCCCTTGCCTTGCGCCGGAAATGGCAGAGCCGAAGGGTTATATACGATTTAGAGACTACGTCCGAACTCCAGGGTCTTCTTGTGAATACTGATACGCATATGCTCCTGGATTATTTCCTGGCCTGCATCATTGAAAGGAAGATATACGAGTGTCGACTCCCCAATGGTAAAACTGACCTGGGGAAGAAGGGGAAACATTTTCTTTTTGCGCATGATTGAGTTTGCCA
>CAYVXX010000119.1:0-5003 GCA_964454305.1 uncultured Syntrophales bacterium
AGGCTTCCAAATCTCTGGCTACTTGCACGCAAAGCTCCCGCGTAGGACACAGAACTAATCCTTGCGTTTGCCTGTTTTTTGTGTTTGTCATCTGAATCAATGGAACGCCAAACGCTGCTGTTTTGCCTGTTCCGGTTTGCGCCAGGCCTACCAGATCTACTTGTCGTTCCAGCACTAATGGAATGACCTGTGCCTGAACCGGGGTTGGTTCTTGAAATCCTAAGGATGTTAGTCCTTTAAGGATGTCGTCGTTAATGCCAATACCTGCAAATGTATTCATAATGTTTGTTCTTTCTATCTAAGGGGTGAGTTGGGAATTGCACAAAAGTGCAGGCCAATTAAAAAAATGTCCTGCAATGTGCGGGGCATTCGAAATACCATATTGAAAATTATTTAAAACTTAACCACATTAGTTGCAGCAGGGCATTTCTTCCCTTCAACAACTTCAAAACTAACAGATGCACCTTCGTCAAGAGATTTGTATCTATCAGTTTGAATTGCAGAATAATGGACAAAAATATCCGCTCCATCTTCCTGCTCAATAAAAAAACCGCATAATCCTATACAAGAGGATTGCGCGGTTTGATATAGCAGTCTCTCATAATAAAAAAGATAATACCCTACAACGAAAATTACCTTCTACTCCATATCCACAATAAAGCAAGCTGTTTTTTTCCGAACCACCCGACCAAGCCTCAAGAATGACCTGAAAGATACTATGGGAATTCCCTTCAGCCCCCGCTACCAAAATATTACAAGGGGTTGCGAGAGAAGTAACCCCTTTCGTTTTGCTTGTTTTGTCTTACCCCACACTATACCCCGCCCACCTGTCTGCCGTGTCCGGCACAGGCAGGCAAGGCGGGACTTGCGGTTGCGCTTCCGGTCACCTTTCATTAAAAGATAAAATCGGTCGAAAGGAAATTTGATTTACGTTCCCGTACAATATTTGTAATAATTTTTTGATTAATGTCTACTCCTTTTGCTGCCACCAGTGTTCTGATTGAAAATACCCGCAATGCATCCGACACAGAAAGAGTGCCTTCTGCAGAATCTTTTCTGCCGGTGAACGGAAACTTGTCAGGACCTCGTTGACACTGGCTGTTAATATTGACTCTGCATACCTGATTGACCAAGGGATCGATAAGGTGTGCTATCGTTTCGTGATCCCTGCCGAAAATGCTCACCTGCTGTCCATAATTTGAGTCAATAATATATTTTATCGGCTCCTCAATATCATCAAAAGGAATAACCGGAATAACCGGCCCAAATTGCTCTTCCCAGCAAACTCTCATCCCGAGATTTACGGGATACAAAACCGCCGGATAGAAAAATGTTTCATTTACAGTGCCGCCCCCTTCATTAACGACCCTGGCCCCTAAACGGGTGGCATCTTCAATCAGTTCTGTTAAATATTTCGTCTTATCGGGTTCCGGCAGAGGCGTTATATTAACGTTATCTTCCCACGGCATACCGAATCTTAACGTTCCAATCTCTTCTATAAATTTATCAAGAAATGAATCTACCAGCCCGGAATGTACAAATAATATCTTAAGCGCAGTGCAACGCTGTCCATTATATGAGAGGCTTCCCAAAACACACTCCTTGATAGCCAATTCCAGATCGGCATCCGGAAGAACAATACCTGCATTTTTTGCCTCCAACCCGAGAACACAACGCAGCCGGTGGGGTTTTGGATGCTGTTTTCTTAATATATCTGCTACCTTGCTTGTCCCAATAAACGCTAAAACATTTATTTTGCCGGAAGACATCAATGGAGCAATAACACTGCGGGAATCACCATAAACAGTGTTTACAACCCCCTTTGGAAACGATTCCTGAAATGCCTCCAGCAGCGGTCGATGAAGCAACACACCCAATTTCGGAGGTTTAAAAATTACCGTATTCCCCATTATTAGAGCGGGAATAAATGTGGTGAAGGTTTCATTCAGGGGATAATTAAAAGGCCCCATACACAGGACAACACCCATGGGGGCTCTGCGGATCTGTGCAAAAATCCCCTGTTCAATCTGAAACCTGGAGGAAGTGCGATCCAAGTCCTTTAATGCATCAATGGTATCCCGTATATAGTCAACCGTTCTGTCAAATTCCTTTTCAGAATCCTTGTAAGATTTCCCGATCTCCCACATTAACAGGTTAACAACCTCGGCTTTCTTCTGCTTCATCCGGTATGCAAATTCTTCAATATGCTCGATTCTTTCTCCTGTGGACATTGTAGGCCAGAGCCCTCTTCCGTTATCGTAAGCTTTTACTGCGGAATCAAGCGCTTCCTCCGCGATCTCTTCCGTTAAAAGCGGGTATCGGCCTATCAATTTCCGGGATAGCCCTGACGACGTTTTAATGCAAACCGGAGAAAAAACTTCCCGCATCGGGCCATCCCAGTAATGCAAGTCTCCATCGATCAGATATTCTTTTTGATCATAAGGTGTTTCAAAATTAAATTCGGCTGGTATATCTTTCTCTTCCGGAAACATCTCCTTAATGTTTTCTTGAAGTTTCATCCGAAGATCTCCTTTCAATGACAAAATATAAAGATATTGCTACTCTCGTTGTCGCCTCACTGTGACAGTTTCCCCGCCAATCCCCCAATTGTCGGTTTTTACTTCATCAATGACAACTACTGTAGTTTGAGGATTTTTCCCCAAGATATCCGAGAGTAATCTGGTTGCTCCCTGAATAAGCTGAGCTTTCTGCTTTTGTGTAACACCTTCGTCCGTTATCTTAATATTTACGTATGGCATAGTAGCCTCCCCTTTCTCGCCTTCCCGAAGCGACAGATTTCAGCCGGTATCAGCTTACTTTCTATATAAAATCAATAAGCTGATCAACTACAGCAGGCTGGTCCAATAAAACAACCTTCGGTTCTATTCTCTTCAATTCTTCAATATCCCACTTATCATCGTTTTTCAGCAATTCCAGGGCTTCGTCTTTGGAATTCGCCAGTATTATAACTTCTGCCTCGATATAGTTATCTTTGTAAACGTGGGGTTCATCGAACATGGACCAACTGGAGAATCTCTTGCTGTGCCGCCAAATAAAGATTTTCATAAAGTACCTCTTACTGTCTTGGAATATCCTGGGATCGCACTTTTACCATTTCTATCAATTATACCTCAGACAAATTGAATCTCCCCGCAGCAAGCTGCGGATAATCTCCTACTGTTAAGGAAAATTGCTGATTTTATTCGCTCGCTAACCCCGCAACAAGCTGCGGGGAATGCACTCGCTGTTCAGTTCGATGACAAGGTGGGAAAACTCTTTTTTGAACTGAATCTATCTTTTCTGCCATTGCGGAATCTATCATCATCGATCCTCCATGTCTATTTTTACAGGATAGCGTCCACCACCGGGAGGATATAGCTGATAACAAAAACGGTCAAGGTTATTTCATTTAGAAAGCCCAACCGCTTTCTCCCATTCCACCAACGTCATGTCCAGTAATTTGTCCGGAGTTCCTCCGGGAGGCACGGCATCTTTTGCCAGTACAACGTATGGCGCACACGTCAGGGCACATCCAACATATCCTTCCGGAATCCATTGTGTTTTGTATCCGACAAATATTGCCCTGTATTTCACATCGGAATCATCACCGCACCGGACCACGCTTTCCGCAATGTTTTCCATAAGACGGTCCAGGTAGGCCCTGCGAGCTTCTCCGCTTTCAGCGGGAATCGAATCGCCGGCATCTTCGATAAAGAGATTGGAATCTTTTTCCCGGTCTTCGGCTATGGCCAGAGCGATTGCGCACCAGATTGAATTAGGTCCCTTTACAGTGTTCGATTTAACCGCGCACTTCACATGCGCCCCGGGAAGAATGGGAAACCGTCTTACGCTGTTTGTCCCAAAAAGGCGCTTTCCGGCATCTAATAATGGTTCGACAGAATATACCGGTATTTTCATACCGTCACCACGTTTTTTCATAAACAAAGGCTTCAGAGAACCATTCGCAATAGATTCTTCTTTGGCGATGTGGTATCCCCAGACCGCACCGTTCAGACCGTTAAAGGATGATGCCGTAATCATATTGATTTGGCCGACGTAAGTACCCAGAGTTTCGGCTCTATCATAAGAAACAATTCCTTCAAGGACTTTATCCATATCCGCTCGAACCTTTCCCGTCTCCAGCTTCAGCACGGAGATGTATCCCAGCCCGCTTGATCCCGGATTTCCATAGCCGTCGCAATAGGAATCAAAGGGTCCCACGGCGCCGTTGACAACTTCTCGCAATGTTAATGCCTGTTTGAATTCTTTTGTCTCGCCTGCCTGCAAGACGTTTACCGATTGGTTTTCGGCTGCCCCAATACACAGGACAATCAACAAGATAAATATGGTAAGCAGCTTTTTCATTTTTTGCCTCCTCGTTGAGACGGCGTGCAGCGTGTGCCGCCTTTAACATGCAACATGCGGATAATAGCATATTATATATAATATTTTTCTTTATTGCTACCTTATCGAACCTGCCAGGGTTTCAGTAAATCTCACATAGAACTGCATTTCACTTCAAATCGCAGGCCCGGTCGTACTTCAATCAGCACAAGTTCAGGTGACGCAAGCAGCCGCATCGGCGGTCCCCACACACCGGTCCCTCTCGACACATACAGGTCTGCATCGCCGACCTTGTAGTAGCCCGCCTTAAACCCGCCATTTCCAAGACCCACGAGAAAAACCATCGGCAGGCTCTGACCGCCGTGCGTGTGCCCCGCTAAAACCAGAGTCATCGGTCTGTTACTCAGAAGACGTGCAATCTCCGGACGGTGCGACAAGAAGATTCCTGCTCCCTTGATCTTGGGCCGGATTTCTTCGACTGCCGTATGTGCCGGAATAAAATGCTTGTCGTCAACACCCGCAATTGAAAGCCCCAGAGAAAGTGTTTCAACCTCCTGGCGCAGCAACCGGAACTGCAGCCGCTCACAAAGTTTTTTGAATTGCTCCGCCCCGGAGTAGAACTCGTGGTTGCCGGTCGTAATGTAAACCGGCATTTCGGG
>CAYVXX010000120.1:0-1198 GCA_964454305.1 uncultured Syntrophales bacterium
GAGGCTGCCCTGGATAAGATTAAAGCAGCTTATCGTAAATGATACGAATTCGCAATACGTGGCTATAGGATAAACACTTCATGAATCTGGCCGAAAAAATATACGATGCCGGTGTGGTCGGGGCTGGCGGAGCCGGGTTTCCGACCCATATTAAGGCGAAATCGCAAGTTGAGTACTTTTTAGCCAATGGCGCCGAATGCGAGCCGCTGGTGCATAAAGACTATGAACTGATGATCGGGCATGCAGCGGAGATTGTTCGCGGCGTGGAATTATTGATGGCGGCGACTAAAGCTAAACACGGTTATTTTTGCATCAAATCCAAAAATGAAGGAGCGATTGAAGCCATTGAGAAATGTATTGTCGGGGACAATCAGGAAATATTCGGGTTAGGTGATTTTTACCCGTCCGGCGATGAATTCGAGGTGGTGCATTCGGTAACAGGGAGGTTGATTCCGGCTGGCGGCATTCCGATCGATATCGGCTGCTTAGTGTCAAATGTGGAGACCTGCTATAATATTGCCCGGGCCGAAAATGATAAACCGGTCACTGAAAAGTTTGTCAGTATCAACGGAGCAGTCAATAACCCCTGCGCTTTTTTTGCGCCGATCGGGATTGCTTTAGACGGGCTTATCGAACATGCCGGCGGGACGACCGTCGACGATTATGCCATCATCATCAGCGGGCTGATGATGGGCGCTGTAGCTTTGGATGGCAACGATGTGGTCACAAAGACTACTTCCGGGCTGATCGTTCTGCCCAAAAATCATTATCTCGTTGGTCTGAAGGAAAAACCCGAGCATCAACGGCTTAAGGTCAGCAGATCGGCCTGTGATCAGTGCAGTTATTGCACTGAGCTTTGTCCGCGATATTTGTTGGGCTACGATGTTCAACCGCACCAGGTCATGCGTTCACTCGGCTTTACCAAAACCGGGGCCGGCGTCTGGAATCAATTGGCGGCATTATGCAGCGGTTGCGGATTATGCACTCTTTATTCCTGCCCGGAAAATTTATTCCCGAAAGAGGTTTGCGACCGGGCCAAAATCGACCTGCACAAAGAAAAGATTAGTTATGTCCAGACCAAACCGGTCAAAAAACATCCGCTTAAAGAGGCGCGACGCGTTCCGCTGCAGCAACTGCTCAAACGGTTACATTTAAAACAATTTGATGTCCCGACACCCTATATCGCCGAAAAACCGAA
>CAYVXX010000120.1:1298-4985 GCA_964454305.1 uncultured Syntrophales bacterium
GGGTAGCTATCGGTTTGTTAGAATTGAGCAGCGTTGCCTCCGGGATACAGGCGACGGATATTATGCTCAAAGCCGCCGGGGTCGAGTTGATGTTGGCAAGAACGATCTGTTCCGGTAAATACATGGTCTTAGTCGCCGGGGAGGTTGGTGCTGTCAAGTCATCGGTTCAGGCTGCCGAAAGCGAAATCACTCACTCGCTGATCGATTCTTTTATCATCCCCAACGTTCATCCGTCAGTTTTCAAGGCTATGGCCGGTCATAGTCAGGTGGAGACAATGGGTGCGCTGGGTATCGTCGAATCATTTTCAGTGGCTTCGTTAATCGAGGGGGCTGATGCGGCCGTCAAAATGGCCAACGTTCAGCTTATGGAAATCAGACTGGCCATGGCTTTAGGCGGTAAGGCATTCTTCACCGTCACCGGTGACGTAGCAGCCGTGCGCAGCGCTGTGGATGCTGCGGTCCGAATAATCTCTAATAAAGGATTGCTGGTCAACGATGTGGTTATACCCAAGCCCAGCACGGAGTTGATATCGGAGATGGTTTAGTGACTAATGCTTCCGCCGCAGCCTGTTGCCACGAGCTTTAGTGGTGTGTAAAAAACCTGGTTCGCCCTCAAAACCCAGCATTTTTCAGTTTTTCAAAGGTCTTTCCTTATTGTTATCGTTCCTTCAGGGGTATCCATAAGAATGATGCCCAACTCTTCCAACTCTTCTCTTATCCGGTCGGATTCTTTCCAGTTCCCGACCATCCTAAACTCTTCCCTTTCTTTCAAAAGCCTTTTGACATCATCACTTACTGTTTCTTCATCAAAGTCCATGATTCCCAATACTGAATCTATTCCTTGCATTACCTGAAGGATTTTATCCTGCTCTTTTTTGTTTAGTTGACCTCTGGCAAGTGGGAGATTGACCTTCTTGACAAATTCAAAAATGGAGGCAAGGGCACCGGAAATATTAAAATCATCATCCATCGCCTCGGTAAATCCCTGCTTCACATCATAGATAAACTGATCAACATCCTGATAGCCTTCTCCGGGTGTAAAGCAAATGAGCCTCTGGATAAAATTATTCAGGTTATTAACAGTATTTCTTGCCGTATCAAGTGCTCCAAAGGAAAAATTGAGTGGCTTTCTGTAATGGGAACTGAGCAGAAAATATCTGACATCTTCTCCCTTATATCCTTTTTTCTTTATATCTTCCATGGCAAAAAAATTGTTGAGGGAGCGGGACATCTTTTTCCCTTCCATCATTACAAGATCTGTGTTGACCCAGTAATTTGCCGGACGTTTTCCTGTGGCTGCTTTCCCTATAGCCATAACATTTTCACAGTGGGGAAAGACAATATCGGAACCGCTTGTGTGAATATCAAAAGTTTCTGCCATATGCTCCTGGGAAATTGCCGCGCACATAAGATGCCAGCTCGGCCTGACATTTCCCCACCGGGTTTTGAAATATACTCCCTTTTTTAGCTCGGAAAGTGTCGATCTCTTGAGGAGGGCAAAATCTATGGGGCTGTCCTTCTCATAGTAGTCAAGATCTACCGTTTTTCCATGCCTCACCTTTTCCAGGTCAATGTTTGACAGGCTGCCGTAATCATCAAGTTTCGATATGTCGAAATAAACAGATTTCAGCTTTTCGTAGGCGTATCCCCTCTCCACCAGTTTCTCCGCGAGATCAAGCATGATATTAACATTTTTACTTGCCCTCGGATAATCGTCTGTCGTTTTAATATTAAGCCAGGCCATATCCTTGAGAAACATTGCGGCATATGACTCTGTAAATTCCCCCAGATCCATATCGAGCCGTTCAGCCCCCTTTATGGACCTGTCGGCTAAATCAATAATGTTCGTGACATGTTTTACCTTATGTCCCTTGAACTCCAGGTATCTTCTGATAACATCCGAAAAAATAAAGCGCCGGTAACTTCCGATATGTGGAACTTCGTGAACAGTCGGACCGCAGGAATACATAAGGATTTCTCTGGAATTTATCGGCTGGAAAAACTCCTTCTCCCTGGTTAGCGTATTGTACAGACGGAGTGATGTTTTTTCTTTATCCGTAAAAAGTTCCGTAGAGAGATACCTCTCTCCACTATCGGGAAAAATCACCACGATAATTCCATCTTTCATTTCCCTTGCCTTCTCCAGGGCCACATGCATCGCGGCTCCCGAGCTCATTCCGGCGAGAATTCCCTCTTCCCGGGTAAGTCTTCTGGCCATCTCAAAGGCATCCTCGTCCAGAATGTTTACTTTTTCATGCAGGCGGTTTTTATCAAAAATCCCCGGCTGATAGGACTCTTTCATATTCTTAAGTCCCTGTATCTTATGCCGTAAATAAGGTTCTACCCCTATTATTTTTATATCCTTGTTATATTCCCTGAGTCTTCGTGCAATTCCCATGACGGTACCGGAGGTTCCTATTGCGGCAACCACCATGGTTACTTGTCCTTCCGTCTGCCTCCATATTTCTTCTGCAGTACCGAAATAATGAGCCAGCACATTATCTTCGTTATTAAACTGATCCGTGCAAAAATATTTTTCCGGATTCTCACGCATCAATTTATAGGACTCCTCTATCGCGCCATCTGTACCAAGATTCGCTGGAGTGAGATGTAATGCTGCACCCATCGCCTTTAATATCTTTTTTCTCTCCTCGCTGGCAGATTCCGGCATCGTCAGAAATAGCCTATATCCCTTGGCGGCAGCTACAAGGGCAAGGCCTATGCCGGTATTCCCGCTGGTAGCCTCCAAAATTACCTTGTTTTTGGTCAGCGCTCCTCTCTCTTCAGCCTTCTCAATCATGTAAAGGGCAATTCTATCCTTTATGGATCCCCCAGGATTAAAGCTTTCCATTTTTGCAAAAATTTTTACATTTTTGTTGGGATTCAATTTGCGGATTTCCACAAGAGGAGTATCCCCTATCATATCCAGGATATTTCTATAGTTGTTTCGCATGAAGTTTCACCTACAAAAAAAGGGTCAATGTTTCGACCCCTGGATCTAAAAACTCTTAACTGTTCACTGTAACGGGTTCTTAAAATGAGGGTCAGATTTTGAAAATTGACATTTCTTCAACGTACAAGCAAATCTACTTTCATGTAAAATATCAAATATCAATATCTTCCCCCTTTCTTAACTATCGAATTTAGGTATGGGAACCTTTATAAACTTAACTCCCTCTTCTTTCAGAGTTTCTTCTTCAGTTTTAGTTGTAGTCCCTTTTATATTTCTTCTATCCTCTTCGCCTCTATGCATCTTCACAGCTATGTTGGCAAACTTATCCCCGACATCATCAAAGTTTTTGTCGAGATATTCATGAAACAGCTGAAGTGCCTTTATCGGAGAAAGGTCTTTTAAGCTTTTTTCTTTAGATTCCTCAATATCCTTTCCCATTATACTTACGGACGAGAGAAGCATTTCCACTTCGGAACTTCCACATATTGGACAGGTGATCAACTTCTGAATCTTCTGATCTTCAAAAGCCGTCCTGTCATTAAACCACCCCTCAAACTTGTGGTTTTTTTCACACTTAAGGTCATAAATTATCACTGGACTTTTTCCTTTACCGCAACCCGGGGTTTTCCATCAGCCACCTACTGTAAAATCCGGGCTCAAATTCTTTCTCACTTTACCACTACTTTAAATCAAAAACAACAATTGAAGCTCCCCGTAACAAGTTACCGGGGATC
>CAYVXX010000121.1:0-4911 GCA_964454305.1 uncultured Syntrophales bacterium
GCTCTCCTTGAACATTTCAAGGGATTCCTTGTCCTTTACATATTGTGACTGGAGGTTGAGGAGACTGGAGACTATCTGCATGTTATTCTTTACCCTGTGGTGTATCTCCTGGAGAAGGACCTCCTTTTCTTTTAAGGATTCTCTGAGTTGTTCTTCTGCATGCTTGCGGTCATCTATATTGCTGACGACCGTTCGGAATTGGCCGAAATCAGCCGCCGAATCATCCACGAACCGGCTATCAAGTTGCGCGTGAAATTCCGAACCATCCTTTTTCTTGAGTTTTAGTTCACACGTCTGTTTTTCTTTTGTTTCAAGAAGCTTCCCGCGGTGAAAGTAGAAGGTGTCCTCGGTATCACCGGTGATGAACCGGGAGAAGGGTTGACCTGTTAGTTTTCTTCTCTCCACACCCAACATGGCAGCGCCGGTGAGATTAGATTCCAGAACTAACTCCTCTTCGCTGATAGTAAAATAACCGACAGGGGCAAAATCATATAAATTAGCATATCTGTCCCGTACCTCCTCAAGCGCCATTTGAGACTCGCGTAATTCTTCGTTCTGCATCTCCAGTTCAACCTGGTGGATCTGCAGTTCCTCGATTAGGCTCTTGACATCCTTTGGCGGAACTTTCTTCATAGCTGAAGGACCCTTGTTGAGAAATTCTTCTGCCCGCTCTCTAAGTTCTGACTTGTGTGATTGTTCCTTATCTTTTTTCATGGTGCTCCTCGTTCATCAATGTTCTTCGGAAACATGAAATCTCCTGCCTGAATCACTCCTCAGAAAGCCACGCAAAATCCCTTTCAGTGGTTGCAATCTCGAAAGGTTCACCTTTGTCATCGACCAGCTTTGTAACTGTGATCCAAACGTTCAATATCTTGCCACTCTTTGTTTTACGCTCGGTTTTAAACGATACAACTTCTTTTCCATCTTTTATGTCTTTGATGAATCGGCTTGACTTTCTTGATTTTCCCTTCGGGGTAATGTCACGAATATTCATTTTGATGGCCTCGGCCTCGCTGTAGCCGTACGTTTTTTCTGCTCCACTGTTCCATGCAAGGATATTCCCCCCAAGGTCTAAGACCATTATGGCATCGTTTGAGTCTCTGAGAACGACAGCTAACCGGCGATCATCTGCCAATCGGCGCTCACGTTCCTCCAACATTTTCTTTTTTGTTATATCCACAAATGTTATAACAATACCGTCAATGACATTTTCAGTTGTTCTGTATGGAGCGACCCGCATCGAAAAATAGGAGCTATCCTGCGTACACACTTCCCGTTCCCTGCAAGCAAGGTCTGTTAGTACCGCTTTTGCGTCTTCGGTTATTTTTTCATTCTGTATCTTGGATACAATATCACCGATGGGTCGCCCAACATCTGCAGGGATAAAATTGACAAGCCTGGTAGCTTGAGAGGTGAAGCGTCTGATACACAGCTTATTGTCTAAAAAAATTGTGGGGATATCTGTGGCCTCGAGCAGATTCTTCATGTCATTGTTGGCCTCGCTCAGTTCATCAATCTTGCCCTGAAGTTCTGAATTAACCGTTGCAAGTTCCTCATTCATGGACTGCTGCTCCTCTTTGGAGGTTTCCAGTTCCTCATTCGTGCTCTGCAACTCCTCATTCGTGCTCTGCAACTCCTCGTTGGTAGATTTGAGTTCTTCATTGGAGGTTTCCAACTCCTCGATCGTGGTCTGAAGATTTTCTTTTGTGTACTGCAAATCCTTCTTTAACGACTCGATCCTCTCATCTACCTTTTTCCCGGGAATCGATTTCTTTTGGGGCGATTTTTCCTCTATTGCAGGAAAAATATCCTCAAACACAACCATCATCAATCCTGACGGGGCACTGGCCTCAATCATCGGTCTTACGATCAGATTAATCGTCTGGGTGACTCCAGCGTTGCCTTTGACGGTTAACCCCTTGTAAATGACCTCTTTTTTTTGGGTGGTTGCTTTACGGATTGCTGATGGCATTTCAATCTTCAGACCTTCTCTGACCATGTCATAGATGTTCCATTTTGCTTCCCCCGGGGCCGGTTCAAGGTACTTGCCGGTTCGACCATGAATATAGAGGATGTCGCCCCTATCGTTTATTATGGCGCTCGGAGGTGCGTAATGATCCAGCAGGGTTTTCTCGGCCAGTTGCGCCACACCCATCTCTACGGGTTTCTTTTTTTCTGCTTCGTAGCCCCTGTCCAATGGTTGTGCTGCTGGAAATCCGACCACAGCATGGGTTTCAGAAACCGCTTCTTTACGCCTGAAAATCCTCCACTTTTTATCAACGAAATCAAAAAGCTCCGTGAAGCCGCCGATGGTCTCGGAAGAACCAAGAAATAAGACTCCATCGGGTTTAAGACTGTAGTGAAAAAGAGGCAGCAGTTTTCTCTGCAAAGTCGAGTCAAGGTAAATCAGCAGGTTTCTGCAGCAGATAATATCAAGTTTGGTGAACGGTGGGTCCTTGATAACATTCTGGGATGCAAAAACCAGCATCTCCCGTATGTCTTTTTTTATCCGGTAGCTATTATTGTCTTGTGATATGAAAAAGCGTTTTAACCGATCCGGGCTTACATCCGCTGAAATACTTGCCGGATAAATGCCGGCCCGAGCCACATGGAGGGCATTATTATCAATATCCGTGGCAAAAATCTGGATATTAATGTGTTGTTCGAGCTTTTCTGTACATTCCCGAAGGAGAATCGCCATGGAATAGGCCTCCTCACCGCTGGAACAGCCCGGAACCCACACACGGATCGTGTAATCATGGGGCATGTTTTTAAGAAACCGGGGCAATGTCTTTCGCTTCAGGAGCTCAAAGGCTTCAGGGTCTCTGAAAAAGCTGGTTACGCCGATGAGGAGCTCTTTAAAGAGGGTCTCAATTTCAATAGTATTTTCCTGAAGTAAACGGACATAGGTTGGGATCTTATCAATCTGGTGGACATTCATCCGCCTTTCAATGCGTCGGAAGATGGTATTTTGCTTGTAAGCGGAAAAGTCATGTCCTGTGTGAGTTCGAAGCAGAATAAAGATTTTTTGTAAAGCGTCCGGAGTTTTCCCTTCAGCTGACATAAGATTTGGGACAGCCTTTTTCTTGACAGCGTGTTGCGCATAGGCGATCAGTTGCTCAGGCATCTTTTCAGGGGGCAGGATATAATCCACAAGGGCAGTCTCAATGGCACTTTTCGGCATACTGTTATATTTGGCGGAATCAACAGCCTGAATCATCGTCATCCCGAGTTCTCCCTTAATTGTTCGCAGACCTAAAGTGCCGTCTGTTCCCATACCGGACAAAATAATACAGATGGCCTTTTCGCCCTGGTCTTCTGCCAAAGACCTGAAAAAATAATCTATGGGCATCCTTGGCCCCGGGACATTTGGGATATCCAATAGCTGGAGTTTTCCATTCAGGATGGCAAGATAATGGTTTGGGGGAACAATGTAAACAGAATTGGGTTTAACTTCTGTTCCGTCTTTTATCTGGATGACATCCATTTTTGATTTTTTTTGTATCAGCTCGGGCATCAGGCTTATGTGGGTGGGATCCAGATGAGGAACCAGAATAAATCCCATGCCTGAATCGTTTGGCATATTCTGGAAAAACTTTTCAAAAGCCTCCAGCCCCCCGGCAGAAGCACCCATGCCAACAATATAAAAGCTTTTTTCTTTTGGCTCAGTGGGAGAAGTTTTCCGGACAGCCTTTTTTTTGCTTACCTGTACTCTTTTTTTGTTGGGGGGGGGAGTCATCAGATTATCCTTTCACGGTGTTTGAATTTTCTTTCTTTGTGCCGCCTTTGCTAAAGATATGCATCAAATAAGCGCGCTTCTTCATCCAATGTGTTCCTGTTTATCGATGCGGATATATGTTTGGCAAACATATCAAGCTTGACCATTGCATTCAGCGTTGCATCTTCAATATGAATGCCTGATAATCGCCGGCAAAAGTATTTATTCACAGTCTGAACATCATCGTAAATTCTGACAAGGTTTTTCAATTCCCAGTCCGGTTCCTTACCTTGTCTATGTTTGAAATATTGTGCCAGTAAATACATTGAGAGCACTCGATATTGCGTTTCTTTAAGTGATGCAAAGGGTAAATGATAACGGACCATCGGCTTCAGTTTTTCCATAATGGGGCAGCCGCTTGTAACCATATATATACCAACCAGGGAACTTATTCCCTGTTGCAAAGTCGTATATTTATAATATATTCTCTCCTCGCAATGTATCTGCAGGCCAACTTCGTCATAAGATACCATGTCCCGAAAGAAATCCACCAAATCGACAAGATTTGCGGCGATTGGACAATGTGGATAATGGACTTCCTCTAAAGGACAGGATAGACATTTAAAAAAACTCAGATTAACCCATTCCTGATATGATTCCTTTTTAGATTGTATCAGATTGAGCGTTTCCCGGTTCAGTCTGACATCAAAAAGTTTTTCTCTATCCTTGCCGAATTTAAATCTATATTGAAACCAGATCTCTTTATTGTTCATGTTTCCATTCATATCACCGACTCGACATATAAATCTTTGTTTATGAAATCATGCCAGAATACCCCGTTTTTAAACGGGGATGAATGGCATCCTTATAGCTCCCTCTCCCTTGGTGGGAGAGGGTTAGGGAGAGGGGGACTCTGATATGTTTTTCACCCCCACCTTATCCTCCCCCAGCAAGGGAGAGGGAGCTTTTTGCCTTTTTGCCAGTCCATCATGTTTCACTGAGCAATTTTCCCAACGCATCCGTCCCACCTCTGATATTATCGCTTTCGCCTTCTGCCAGTGACTCCTTAAGATCCAGTATGGCCGTCTGAACTCTGTTTAACAATGGAGAAGACACTTTCTTCTCTTTCTCCTTTATCACCAGTTCGGCTGCGCGGATCATGCCATCAGCCCCGATATTAATCTCCACTTCCT
>CAYVXX010000122.1:0-4824 GCA_964454305.1 uncultured Syntrophales bacterium
ACAAAAATCCTTTCTGGTCAGCGACATCAAGGAAACTGAAAAAGATCTTTCGAAAAGAAGTCTCGAATTTGCAAAAAGGTTGGGGGCCCAATCGTTTATTTGTGTGCCGATAGTCTACGAAGGGCGTTCAGAAGGAATCCTGGCAGTCGATAACATACAATCTAAGAGAAAACTCACCCAGAGTGATATGAGTCTCTTGACGGGAATATCTAATCAGATCGGAATTAACATTAATAATGCAAAAGTTTACGGGAAAATCAGGGAGAGTGAGGAACGATTTAAGGCCCTCAGTAGTAATGCTCCTGACATCATCTATACATTGGGAACAGATGGATTGTTCACATATGTAAACCCTGCCTGGGAAAAGATATTAGGGCACAAAAGAGAAGAGGTCATCGGGAAATATTTTATGGACTTTGTAATGGAAAAAGGGAACGAAAACATTGTCCGTCTCATAAAAAGAATAGAGAAGCATAAGGAAATAATCAAGGATGCCAGTGTTGTAATTATAGATAAGGATGGACATGATAGGCTCTTCACGATGAATAATGCTCCTAACTTTGACTTAGAGGGAAATGCTACCGGAATCGTGGGAACATTAAAGGACGTCACAGAACTGAAGCGCTCGGAAATAGAGCTTAAAGAGAACTTTAAAAAGCTGCAAATGGCCATGAACAGTACCATCAATGCCATATCAGTGATTATCGAGTCAAGGGATCCTTACACAGCCGGTCATCAAAAGCGGGTTGCTGATCTTGCCACCGCCATTGCTGAAGAAATGAGCCTTTCGGAAGAGAGTATAAATATAATCCATATGGCCTCCCTGATTCATGACATCGGTAAAATACACATCCCTGCTGAAATCTTAGCCAAACCTGGCAAGTTAAACGAAATTGAATTCAGTATGATAAAAACTCACCCGGAAATTGGTTATAACATCTTGAAGACAGTTGAATTTACACCTCCCATTGCTGAAATTGTGCTTCAACACCATGAGAGGTTGAATGGGTCCGGATATCCTAAGGGCCTTAAAGGTGAAGAAATTCTTTTAGAAGCAAGGATCATAGGTGTGGCCGATGTTGTTGAGGCTATGGCTTCTCATCGTCCTTACCGGCCGTCGCTGGGAGCAGACAAGGCATTAGAGGAAATAACGCGGTTCAGTGGCATCTCTTATGATTCTGATGTTGTAAACGCCTGTTTGAATCTTTTTAAAGAAAAAGATTTTGAATTCAAACAAGATTGGGGCATATAAATAATTTAACCGGATACAGGTTTCATCCCCTTACACAGAATCAAGGGGGTGTAAGTGAAACGTCGCGTGTCATAGAAAAATCTTTTAAAGTCGGCATAAAAGGTTTCATAACCGCCGGGATAATCATTGAATAAATCACCGAGCTTCACAGCGGCTACCTCCACTTTTTTTATCCAGTTGAATGCATCCTCGTCCCTTATTTTTCCGTAGATTAAATGGTGCGCCATGAGATGCATTTTGATATCTTCAAATCCATTGTCATAAAGATAGGAATACAATTTCCGGCCTGCATATGTGTCGAAGTTGTACTCCTCGTCTAATCTGGCCATCAGTGCAGGCAAAATATCCCTCATCCCGGATGGAAGTTCGTAATGATTGAGACAATTATGATCAAGATCTAGGAGACAAAGGCATCCCCCCGGTTTTAGAGCGGATTTCAGGTTTCTAACAATGTCTTGACTTCCTGCACGATAATATTCCAGCACAAAGCGAACCCAGACGATATCGAACTGACCGAGATCACTCAGGGAATCCCTCACGTCATGCACATAAAAATCAAGCCCGGATTTTTCCCCGTAATGCTTTTTTGCATAGTCGATTCTCTCTTCTGAAAAATCTACACCCACGATACTTCCGTTAGGCTGTAACATTTTATACAAGACAGAAGTCGTTTTTCCCGGTCCGCAACCTGCGTCGAGTACTCTGAGCCCCGGTTTTATACCACACCACAGAGCCTGTTCCTTAACTGCTTCCGGATTCGTTTTAACCTCCAGCCGAATGGCCTCTTCCTCGTTCTCCATCAGATACGCTGTGTCACTTTTCAAGATTCATCCTCCGATCAAAAATTAGCCTGTCCCGTTATCACCTTATTAAGAGCGTAGGCAGGGAATCTAACAAAAAAACACTCTTATATCAACAAAAGAAATTCTGTACTGCTTTTAGGTTTTCTACTATAATCAACATATCCTGAAAATCTGCTTTGAGGAGAGGAGATGTCAAAACTTTTAGTTAACCGGAAACCTTTTATTGTCGGCATTATGGGAAGCCACAAGGGGAATCCCGCCACAATGAAAAATGCCTATCGCCTTGGAGAAGGAATTGCCAGAAAAGGTCATGTCCTCCTTACCGGAGGAGGGGGTGGTCTGATGAAGGCAGCTTCCGAAGGAGCACATCGAGCCGGAGGCTTTGTGATTGCCGTACTCCCCAGTGAAAGGAAGTTCCCTATTAAAGGATACCCCAATGAATTTGTTGATATCCCTATCTATACCGGCATGTCTGATGCCAGAAATGTAATCAATGCCAAGACACCGCATATTATGATTGCACTGAGCGGTGGCTCAGGCACCCTTTCTGAAATAGCCATTGCACTGAAGAGTGGGACCCCGGTTGTCGGTCTCCATTGCCCGGAATTTGAAATCGAGGAAGAAGGAATTTTCATAAGGGTGGAAACAGTTGAGGAAGTTCTTGAAGAGATAGATAAGTTTCTGAAAAACAGGGGGTCGTTCCTTGGAAGCTAAGGCACGACCCCCCGACATGTTACAGAAGTTTCACGTTTTCCGCTGCCGGGCCCTTATCACCCTGCTTGACATCGAAGCTCACGCGCTGACCCTCATACAAAGTCTTAAAACCGTCGCCTTGAATAGCACTGAAATGAACAAATACGTCGCTACCGTCATCCTGTTCAATGAATCCGAAGCCTTTGCGCTCATTAAACCATTTTACCTTACCTTCTGACATCGCTTATCCTCCTTTCTCAAAATTTTCTAAAGTCGGATTGCCACAATGACAGAAAGAAGAAAACCGCCAAAACCCTGAAGAACATGGTGCAACTTTTTTGCATTTCAGTCAGATTGTTTGTGTCCACACCCAACTTCTACTGTACCTCTTGATCCGCATACAAGTGCTTTGTGTTATCAAAAGGATTAAAATATATAGTGTAAAGTACATATTAAAACTATTTCTTTGTGTCAAGGGCTTTTTTAATCCACAGATTTCGCAGATTACACGGATTACTCTAATCACTACTTCATTCTGCCAGATATGCTCTCATACCCCTGATACTGTTAAAGGAGAAATATTTTTCCCGGTCCTGTACGTCACCGGGAAGAGAGTGATAATGAGCCATCCCCCGATTATTCTTCAGTAGTTCCTCGAAGACGGTTTCTTCAAATGGCTCACTTCCGGCCCGATAATGCTTTTCTACCGTGGCAAGCCAATTGTCTAACTGATCAAATGCTGTATCAAATACATTTACTATGTCTTGCCTGCGTCCATAGTGACCAAAACAGATGTGTGAAATATCGGCAGCAGCAGCTTTTTCCATGGAGTTTCGATAAATATCGTAGTTAAATACCGGTGGTGTTGCTATTCGCAGATAAAGGCCATTTTTTAGCGGGTAGTTAACCCCTGCAACTTCTCCTGCAAACAAGATGTCATCAACTTGATAACACAAATGATGGGGTGCGTGGCCTGGTGTTTGTAATACATTGATAACTGTTTCTCCTTCTTCAATACAATCTTTGTAAAAAATATTGCCTTCGGGTATCGGTACAATTTCTCCGTATACCTCTGCAACGTTACCCAATATCTTCCGGGTTCCTTCCCATAATTTGGCGGGATCAACCATGTGGCGAATGCCTTTGGGATGACAGTTGATCTTAGCATCCGGATAATGTTCCAACAGCAGTCCGGTGCCCCCTGCATGGTCAATATGAATATGAGTTAAAAGAATGTAGTCAATTTTTTTTACCTTCTGCTTTTTCAGTGCATCTACAAGAACAGGAATAGAGGATCGAGGACCGGGGTCTACTAAGATTGTCAAATCACCGGGGGTGAATATCCAGCTGCTGATAAAATTTCGGAACCCATCTAAAGGTTGATCTAAATCTATCAAATATAGATTTTCCATGGACTTATGAATTGTCATTGTCGAATTCCCTCCCGTATTTTTCATTTGACATCAAACTCTTATCTGGTACAGTAGCAAAAAATAAATCTTTGTCAACGAGATATATGTAGCCGTTGAAGGAGTTAAGGGATGTATTTAGAGTACTGGGGACTTAAAAGATTTCCCTTTGAAAATGTTCCAGATCCGGATTTCATGTATTATTCACCCGAACATGAGGAAGCACTGGCCCGGTTTATCTATGTGGCAAAAGAGAATAAGGGTATGGGTTTGCTTACCGGGGAAATTGGCAGCGGAAAAACTACATTAAGCAGGGTCTTGATACAACAGCTTGCCGATATAAAGTTCGATGTAGGATTGATGACAAATCCAATTCTCGAGCCCATGGATTTTTCAAGGGAGATTCTGTACAATCTGGGCGTTAATTTTGATAAGGACAAGAATTTGCACAAGTCGGATTATTTAAACATGTTATATGAAAAAATACTGGGGAATGTTCGCAACGGTAAGACTACTTTGCTAATATTTGATGAAGCCCATTTAATACCAAAGAACACCTTTGAAGAAGTACGTTTATTGTTAAATTTTCAGTTAAATGATAAATTTATGCTAACAATTATATTGCTTGGCCAGCCGGAGTTGAGGGCAATCATTAAAAATATGAAGC
>CAYVXX010000123.1:0-4817 GCA_964454305.1 uncultured Syntrophales bacterium
TAAAAATCAGTCAAAGCGATTATGCCCAGACGATTGTTCTGCCCCAGGAGGACAGGATACATGCGTTGATTGATGAGTATGAGAACCGGCAGAAGAAAAGGACGGGGAAAGGCAAAAAAAGAAAATAATCTAACAGCGGGGGAACCTTTCGGTTATGATGTGCCGTGCACATCATACACCCATGAGCACATGCCCGGTTTGAAGAGACATTTTGCGAAACGCTTACAATTAAATATTACAATATGTGGAGGAAAGTAATGAAAGACTGTTCAAAAATCAAATTTTTCAGTGGCGGGCTGAAAGGCGCGGAAACTGCTTTTGGAGAAAATGCAGAGAAGTGGGGAATCCGTGAAGTCACTTTTTCGTTCCCGGGACATAACCTCACTCGTGAAAAGAATGTTACGATCTTAAATGATGAGGAATTGAAATTGGGTGATATCAGCATGGAGATTGTTTTCAAACGCATGGGGAAACGGTATACTCATGCCGACAAAATCAGAAAAGTAATCCAGGTTATTTTTCATATGGTCAACAAAGGTTTTCAGGTTATAGCGGTGGGAATAATAATGGAAGACGGAACCGTTAAAGGTGGAACGGGCTGGGCTGTTGAACTGGCAAAATTCTTTAACCGGCCGGTAAGCGTTTTCGATCAGGAAATCGCTCACTGGCATACGTGGAAGGACGGCGCCTGGAAAAAGGATACACCCGTCATCAGTTATGATTCGTTCTGCGGGACGGGGACGCGAAAGCTGACTGAAGAAGGCCACAAAGCAATTAATGACCTTTTTGAGCGATCTTTCGGTTAGATTTTCACATCCCGGTGCCATGGATTCTCAACAGAAATTCCGGGAAAAGTGAAGCTCCCCGCCCACAGGGCGGGGCTTGCGGGTGCGCTCCCGGTCACAATCCCGGGAGGCCGAGTTCATGCTTCGCCGCAATGCCTATCGAGCCATTTTTGACGCCAGGCGGCTGTTGCCGCTGCGGAGCGCTTGGGAACCGGAGGTTTTTAAAGGCAGAGGATATTCGTGCATGGTTCGGTGTACCGAGCGTCGTTACTTTAAAGGCACGGGAATGAAACAATGGCATCTCTATATCATCAGATGTGACGACCGGTATTTATACACCGGCATCAGCACGGATGTGCAGCGACGGGTAGCCGAACATATATCGGGCAATCGGAAGGCGGCGAAATACACAAAGTCTTTCTCGTCAATAGCTCTTGCTTACGAAGTTCTCGTCGGCGACAGAAGCATGGCGGCAAAGATCGAATACAGGATCAAAAAGTTACCGAAACGGGATAAGGAGCTTATTGTGTCGGGTCGGTTTGGCAGAGATGAACTCATAAGGTACATCGGTCTCTCACCCGCTGCCTCATCAGCGTGACTTCCTTTGAACTTGGCTGAATCAGAATCACAACTCCATAGTCAATTATCATTTGTTACGTACAGAGGCAAGCTGTGTTGAATCGACGATTTGATATTTTTATTACATACAGTAAATGAATATCATGAATTTTGGTGAGCAGATATTTTCAACCTTGTATCATACTGTCATCACTTCGTTACGCCACAGAATATTCATCATAAGCGGATCATAGATTGAAGGGTTATTGCAAGTAAAGACTCGGCTACCATTCCAATCTTTTAAGTTCTGATCGGCTGCTATATCTTGCGTATTACTTCTTGAAAAGTTGTTTTTATTGTTTTCCCCGACATTTCGATTAGAAAGAATTTAAAATAGCTGAACTCTAACTTAATATGTGATAAATGTTTCCGAGGCAGCTCAGACAAAATAAGGTCTTTGTTCTCAGAACCTTAATTAATAATAAAATTCTTGTCAAAAACCCCATTTGGTATATATTGCAAGGAAGTTACTCAACAACCATGTTGGCTGATTGAAGAATGAGGAGGTCGGACATGAAAAGATTCTCACACGTTTTGTTATTTACCGCATTTTGGGCGATAATTGGTTGTGCAACGACACCGCCCGTTGAGCTCAAACCCATTACACCGAATCTGAGCATCGCTCCATCCAACGTCAGGCCGCTTTTAGTTGCCGTGGTCGTTCAAGACCCCATGTCGTATACTATTTTTTACCAGGGCCAGGGCAGCTATTCCAGGGATATGACGGCTGAAATGCGTACCGAGGGATTGCTGCTCGAACGTGACTTGTCTAAAATTGTCTACGAAACATTCTCTCAAATATTCAAACAGGTCGTGGTGCTTCGCGATCTGCCCCAGCCCGGCCAATATGATGCGGTCGTCGAGATAACGATAGGACGGATATTAAACCAGGAGCATGTGATCCTGACGGGCGAGACGTGCGATATCACTGCTGAATGGAGCATGACGGTGTTGAATGGCAAGAACAGCGAGGTATTCAGGACAAAAGGGATATCTCCGTCACACAACTATGGATGGAGTGCGTTCAACCCGGGTCCCGGCTGGATTAACGGGATCAACACGAATCTGTCATTGATCCTGAGTGAACTGGCAAGCGAGTGGGGTGAGACCCTCTATAATTTGAAAATACCGAACAACTGAGGGAGGGGAACCATGAGGTGGCGATGGGGGCTCCTGTTCATATTGGGGGCCGTTTTATCCGGATGTTTCCCGACGCTTCAGGCTCCGACAGTCATACCTGTGTCAGACCTTGCGCCGACCGTATCGAGCGACATCGTTGCGCGGGAACCGCTTTACACGGTTGTTGTCGACCGGTTTCGTGACGGCAGGTCGAACCGGGGTATACTCGGCCAGTACGACAATCTCGGAAAAGGGGGATTCGCAGGCACCGTAACGGTTACATCCGACCGGGACATCACGGAAGTATTCGAAAGCCTGGTAAAGAACTCCCTCAATCGGAAAGGAATCCTGCAGGGCCCGTCACCGTTTATCTTGAGAGGATTGATCAAGCGGGCCAATGTCGGAGCATCGCCGGACTCTCAGGTCATAAAAGCGGAAGTCTTTCTTGAATTGACGATCATAAACACAAGTTCCGGCGCATACATCTGGAAGAAGTCTTTCCTGAGCGCGGCAAGCGGAATCGACCCAAAAACAACGCTTGCCAACGCTTTCCAGGATCTTGCCAAAGTTGTCGATCAGGATGACAGCCTCCTTGCATTGAGGCAGATATATATCGCTTCGGGAGGCAAACTGCCAGAAATTCCCACGGCGTCTCAATTCGCGCAGGCGGCGGCTATAAAACAGGCGGTTTCTGATGTCGACGAGCTTCCGGCTGTGAAAGCGGCACCGAATAAAAACGCTTATGCAGTAATAATCGGTATCGAAAGGTACCGCCAGAAGCTGCCGTCCGCCGACTTCGCAACACACGACGCGGAGATTGTCGCCGAATATCTCACCAGGGTAATGGGATATTCCAAGGAAAATGTCGTTGTCCTGTTGAATGACAAGGCTTCAAAGAATGACTTTGACAAATACCTGGGGAGATGGCTGCCCAACAATGTTGAAAAAGACAGTTCTGTCTTCATTTACTATTCGGGACACGGAGCCCCGAACCCCACGACGGGAGACGCGTATCTTGTCCCCTATGACGGCGACCCTTCCTTTATAAATGATACAGGCTATTCGTTACAAAAATTATATGGCCAGCTTGGAAGGCTACCGGCAAGAGACATTATCGTTGTACTGGATTCTTGTTTTTCCGGCGCTGGCGGGAGGTCCGTTCTTGCCAAAGGAGCACGGCCTCTTGTTATGACTTTGCAAAATGTACTTGCTATCCCCGAGAACGTAACAGTTATGGCTGCTGCATCGAACAAACAAATCAGCTCGACGTATGAAGAAAAAAGTCACGGGCTCTTTACCTACTTTATGCTCAAGGGAATAAAGGAAGCTAATATTGTGAAACAGAATGGTTCACTTGCTGTTAGTGATTTGTTCACTTACGTGAAACCACAGGTAGAGCGCATTGCAAGGAAACAATACAATAATACGCAGACGCCTCAGTTGATGGGATACAAGGTGCCTCTGAAGGAATAATGAACAATTTGGTGTTATTGCAATTGTTAATCTTCGCATCTCTTCTCGACTCAACATTAAGGAACTGTCAAATCGAGAAATAAAGACAGCTTTATTATGTCATAAGTGCCTTAAAATATGTAAGGGTGACGACAGTTGCCACAACTCATTAATCCAGCAGTTTTGAACATAAGAAACACATATCGTCATTGTCTGCTTAGATCTTCAATTGTTGACAGCTGCTATCTCTCGACAATACCTTCAATCTCTTGTTTATAAATATTTTATTGGACCTGGCAGGTAAAAAACGCTGTGGTGAGTTTGGGAAGGCCTGAAGATCTCTCAGGGCTGTAAATACCTCATCATCAGGGGAATGGCGACGAAGGTGCCGATGGAACTGCCGATGTTGACGAAGGCGACCAGGAGCAGGATCCGTGTAATTTTATTGTACCAGAAGCCGCGCACCGAGGTAATGTCATCCCTCAGGGCGATGAAATCTTTGACCTGAGGTTTCCGCAGTGATGCTTCGGTGAGACCCGCTACCCAGCCGGTCGCTATCATCGGGTTTAATGAGGTGAGGAATTAATGGGCCGGGGATATTTTCCGGCCCTATGATTACTGTACCGATATGAAGAGGGAAAAGCCGGAATTCCTCATGAAGATGGGTTCACAACCGAGGGCCTCCTTTCATATAAATATAGCGGCTCCGTTCCGCATCAACAAAACATGGCCCTACGTGTCCGAAATATGGTATTATTCGTTGCAGGATCATCATAGAAAATCGGAGACACTCTGAATGTTTCGCATTCGGCGCATATATGACGATACCCTTCCCCGGGATCG
>CAYVXX010000124.1:0-4749 GCA_964454305.1 uncultured Syntrophales bacterium
CCGGCGGGCGCAGTAGGTATTATCGAGCGTAAAGCGATAAAAGAGGCGGAAGATCCCGCTGCAAAGAAAGATGAGTTAACCAAAGAGTACGTAAACCGCTTCCTGGTACCTACGGCACCGGCGGCCAATCTGAATCTGGATACGGTTATAGATCCTGTAGAAACAAGACCGTTAGTATGCAGGGCGCTTAAACTGTTCAAGAACAAGGAAGTAAAACTGCCATATAAAAAGCATGAGATTATGCCAGATTAAGGCAGGTTGAAGCTTAAAAAGGGGGCACCGGAAAAGGTGCCCCTTTTTTTCTGAAACACCTTTTTCATATCTGCCGCTCAGAAACGACCAGGGTTCTTTTCTGCAATGCCCCTTTTATTTTCTTGATTTCAAAATTCAGTAAAGATACTATGCATAGCGTTGTGTAGCGTAGCATTTTATATGTCACCGTTTACGGTCGGCTGTAAAACCCGGCCAATTTAAAACTTGTTCTCCGAGCTTAAACAGAGGTGTTTTAAAATGAAAACGGCTTTTATCACCGGAATTACAGGACAGGACGGATCATACATTGCGGAACTCCTGCTTGAAAAGGGGTATGAAGTTCATGGTCTTGTTCGCAGGGCAAGTACATTCAACACAAACCGCATAGATCACCTATATAAAGACTTTCATGACCCTGAGGCACGAATGTATCTACACTATGGAGATCTTTCGGTTTCGGGACAATTAACCGATCTGCTCAACACCCTTAAGCCCGATGAAATCTACCATTTAGGCGCTCAAAGCCACGTCAGGGTAAGTTTTGATATGCCTGAATACACAGGTGACATAACAGGCCTGGGCACCATCCGGCTTTTAGAGGCAATTCGAAAAACAGGTATCAAGACCAGATTTTATCAGGCCTCATCCAGTGAAATGTTCGGGGCCGCTCCACCACCTCAGAACGAGCTTACCCCTTTTGAACCGCAAAGTTCCTATGCCGCTGCCAAGGTCTTCTCCTTTCACATGGTAAAGAATTATCGGAAAGCATACAATATTTTTGCCTGCAACGGGATCCTCTTCAATCATGAATCACCCAGAAGGGGGGAAACCTTCGTCACCAGAAAAATTACCCGCGCAGCCACAAGGATCAAGTGCGGCCTTCAGGATAAGCTATACCTGGGAAATCTTGATGCCAAAAGGGACTGGGGTTTTGCCGGAGATTATGTTGAGGTGATGTGGCTTATGCTTCAGCAGGATGAACCGGATGATTACGTAATTGCCACAGGAAAGACTCACTCCGTCCGTGAATTTACCGAAAAGGTATTTGAGAAATTGGGGCTCGATTATGAAAAACATGTAGAAATAGATCCCAAATATTTCAGACCAACGGAGGTTGATGTCCTGCTCGGTGATCCTTCCAAGGCAAAAAATAAATTAGGATGGGAGCACAGGGTCGGCTTTGACGAGTTGATCGATATGATGATTGTAGCGGACATGGAACTGGCAAACAAAGAAAAAACCCTTCTCGATGCGGGCTACAGTGTTGGACGATGAAGAAAAATGACGGGGTCCAATTTCCAGATTACGACTTTACATCCAAACGAATTGCTGTTACCGGCGGTAAGGGATTCTTAGGCAGACATCTCATCAAGAAGCTTACCTATGAAGGGTGCCGGCATATCGCTTCGTTCGGTTCGTCGAAATACAATCTCTTAAATCTTGACGACATAAAGCGGATGTATGATGATACGAAACCGGATATTGTCATCCATTTATCGGCAAGAGTTGGTGGTATCGGATTCAATCTGGAAAATCCCGCCTCCTTATTTTATGAAAATCTGATGATGGGCACACAACTCCTCCACGAAGGATACCTCCGTAACATCGAGAAATTTGTGGCCATAGGAACCATCTGCGCCTATCCCAAATTTACACCTGTTCCTTTCAAGGAAGATAATCTGTGGAACGGCTATCCCGAGGAAACAAACGCACCGTATGGTTTAGCCAAAAAGATGATGCTGGTTCAATCACAGGCCTACCGTCAGCAGTACGGATTCAATTCAATTTTTCTTCTTCCTGTCAATCTGTACGGCCCCGGCGACAATTTTGACCCCACATCATCACATGTTATACCTGCGCTTATAAAAAAATGCGTTGATGCAGCTTTAAATAATGAGAACAAGGTCGTCGTCTGGGGAACAGGAAAAATCACCCGTGAATTTCTATATGTGGAGGATGCCGCCGAGGCGATCGCATTTGCCACCCAAAAATATGATAAAAGTGAGCCTGTTAATATAGGCGCCGGTTTTGAAATCTCAATTAAAGAACTGGTTGAATTGATTGTGGAACTGACAGATTTTAAAGGAAGAATAGTATGGGATGATACGAAACCGGACGGCCAGCCACGCAGGACACTGGATACCACAAAAGCCCTTGAGGAATTCGGCTTCAAAGCAAAGACATCTCTCAGGGAGGGATTGAAAAAGACGATTGAATGGTATAAAAAAGTCGGTTGACGAAATCTTTACAGAGTGCATCAATTTTGTTCAATGTCAAGCTCCCGGTCAAGTAAGGATGTTATGCAATGGTTTGTTTCTTGACTTCCACAACACTTTGTGCTAATAGGCCAAGCTGCAATGGATAAGGAAACGAAAAAATCCATGACTCAGATGGCTTATGTTAGTAGCCTCGGCTTTGCAATGGTCATCATGAGTGCCGGGGGGCTCCTTTTAGGAGCATATCTGGATGGAAAATTAGGGACGGGACATAAGCTTGCACTGCTATTTTTTCTTATAGGAACTATTGCGGGATTCAGGAATGTATATGTTGTAATCAAAAAGAACTTCAGGGATGAAAAGCCTATAATAAAGCTTTTAAAATATGAACCACACAGAAAAAGACCACATCCCCAAAAAGCTTGAGTTTAGAAACTGGATCATTCTCGCAATATTTCTCACAGTCAGCTTAATCTTTATGTCATACAGATTTACTCTTGGGATACTGCTGGGTGGTCTTATAAGTATTATAAATTATTACTGGCTTTATCAGGGCCTTCGAAAGGCATTTCAGAGGGTCACAGACAGGACAAAGTCGGCTGTAGTATTAAAGTATTATATCAGGCTTGCCGTCACGGCGATTGTGCTTTTTTTTGTCATTACACGAACACCTGTCGACGTAATTGGTTTGATAATCGGGCTTTCCACAGTTGTAATAAGCATCATATTTACAACGGTTCTTGAACTTTCAAAAAAAAACTGCGCTGAGGAGGTCAAATAGGCGATGCATTCTTTTTTATTACTTCAGAATCACTTTTTCCCACCACATGTTACTTATACCTGGTTCACTATGGTACTCCTACTTCTTTTATCCTATCTGGCGACGCGCCGCATGGATATCTATCCAGGCAGGTTTCAGAACTTTATGGAAGTGGTCATAGGTGGTATAGACAATTTACTTGTTGATACCATGGGCCCTGAAGGGAGAAGATTCTTTCCCCTTCTGGCAACTTTGGCCCTTTTCATTTTGACCTCAAATCTAATAGGAAAAATTCCAGGATTTACGGCCCCCACCAGCAATCTCAATACAACAGTTTCCATGGCTCTGGTAGTTTTCATTACAACACATGTCGTCGGCGTCAAGATCCATGGATTTAAGTATATCAAACAATTTATGGGACCTGTATGGTGGCTGACGCCACTCATGTTTCCGATTGAGGTAATCAGTCATCTGTCCCGTCCTCTGTCTCTTTCGGTACGACTATTCGGAAATATGGAGGGTGGACACATTATGCTGGGTGTGTTGTTTGTACTGGTTCCCTTGCTTGTACCACTACCGGTTCTTGCGCTTGAGTTGCTCGTGGCGGTAATCCAGACACTGGTCTTCGTACTGCTGTCGATGATGTATATAGCGGGAGCTATGGAAGAAGCTCACTGAAAAAGATTTCAGCTTTTTAGCTGTCATAAAAAAAAGTGGGAGTTGCAAAAGGCAACTCCCACTTTTTTTGCATCTATTATCGAAATCCCTAAAGCGGCAAAGCCGCAACCCCAAAAGTGCCTAAAGTGAACTAAAGTTAATGTACATGCCTTCGGCGCGGTCAAATTCGAAACAGGCTGCGCTGAAAACGCATTTTTTAACTTTAGGCACCTTAGTTCACTTTACACTCTTAACTAAATCTTGCTGTTTGAACTGGTACCAACATCTGCGCAAAAAACGCAGTTGTTGAGAATAAAGACTCTAATATTCCTTCGTAAGTCCATCGAGTTCAGCCAGTGAAAAGACGGGGCCATCTTTACAGACATACTTACTGCCAACATTACATCGTCCACATTTCCCGATCCCGCACTTCATCCTCATCTCAAGAGAAGTAATGATATTTTCTCTGGAAAAACCTAATTCAAAAAATACCGGCAGTGTAAAGCGGATCATAATTGGTGGGCCACATATCAGGGTCACGGCATTTTCAGAACTCGGTCCTACTTCCTTGCAAACCGTGGGGACAAACCCTTCCCTCCCCTTCCAGGTCTCATCTCCTTTATCCACCGTAACATACATGTTAATATCTTCCCTCTTTTCCCAGGCGGAAAGTTCATCTTTGTACATCAAAAGACCAGGGCTTCTTGCCCCATAAACAACGGTGATATCCCCGAACCGTGACCTGTTGGTGTCATGAATCATATAGTTAACAAGAGACCTAAGAGTGGTAAAGGCAAACCCGCCGCCAACCACAACAATGTTTTTCCCCTCAAGATAGTCAATAGGCCACGAATTGCCCAGGGG
>CAYVXX010000125.1:0-4745 GCA_964454305.1 uncultured Syntrophales bacterium
GGAGGTGTTTCCGGCACCGGAATCTATCATGACCAGCTCTCCTGCAAAATCGATTATAAATACCGTTGCATCTTCAGGAGACGAGACATCGGGCCCGCCGATAAGATATACACCGTCAACAATTTTTTCTGTCTTTCCCATGCAGGAATCCTTTTCTAAAGTGTAAAAATTAACAAGTTCGCAAAAAGTCTTTTTGTCCGTCACTCCCGCGAAAGCGGGAGTTTATAACAGATTGAATTTACTGAATTCCCGCTTTCGCGGGAATGACAAAGCTTGTCCTCGACCTGATCGGGGAAGGGTAGAAAATTGACCGGGGGCGCATCCCGCAAGGGGGCGCAATATAAAAAATATATTCCTTACCGGGAAGCAGCCCCGCCCTGTGGGCGGGGAGCTTCACTTTTTGCGAATGCATCGAAGTTAGTTTAGTAAAGAGGGGATTTTAAACCTTTAGTGTTCCTATCAGGTCGTTAATATCGTCGATACCGTGTTCGATTAAATAATTATCTATACCCTCAAGGACATCGATGGTCGTATGAGGATTTACAAAATTAGCCGTCCCTATCTGAACGGCCTTCGCCCCCGCAATAAGGAATTCGACGGCATCTGCTGCATCCATGATTCCCCCGACTCCGATTACAGGAATGGATACACTCTTTACTACTTCCCATACCATCCGCAGTGCTACCGGCTTTATCGCCGGTCCGGACAATCCACCTGTAATGTTCTTCAAATGTGGGACTCTCTCTTCAATATCTATCGACATTCCCTTCAGCGTATTGATCAGAGATACGGCATCTGCCCCTCCTTCTTCCACGCTTCCCGCTATTTCTGCGATATCGGTCACATTTGGTGTTAGCTTGACCATCACTGGAAGGTCAGTCACGCTTTTCACCGCCCTCGTCACCTTTTGCGCCATATCAGGATTAGTGCCAAATTCGACACCGCCCTTCAACACGTTGGGGCAGGAGATGTTTACCTCCAGACCGGCTATTCCTCTGACACCGCTTAATTCCTGTGCAACCTTTCTGTACTCCTCAACAGTTTCCCCGAATATATTAACTATTACAGGGACATCAAAGTTTCTCAGGAAGGGAAGTTTTTCATCAATAAAAGACCGTACACCGACATTTTCAAGCCCGATGGCGTTGAGCATTCCACAGGGTGTTTCCATGATTCTATGAGGGGAATTGCCGACTCTTCGTTCAAGTGAAATACCCTTGACGATTAAGGCGCCCAAACGGTTTAGATCAACGAAGTTGGCGTACTCTTCTCCGTAGCCGAAGGTGCCGGAAGCGGTCATAACCGGGTTCTTCAGTACCAGACCGCCAATGTCAACCTGCAGTTTTGGATTACAAGGATCTTTCAAGTTGCCTTTCATAATTAATCCCGGATAAGTTCATGAATATCAAAAACAGGACCATCGCTGCATACCTTTTTGTAACCGGACTTTACACTAATGGCGCATCCGAGGCAAGCCCCCACACCGCATGCCATCCTTTCCTCTACCGATACCTGGCAGGGGACGGCCTGATTTCTCAATATCTCAGCCAGGCGTTTTATCATGGGCAATGGACCGCAGGAATAGACGACCGAATCACTGCTGTTATACGATGTTATATCCTGCTCAAAAAGTTTTGTCACAAGGCCATGGTACCCCCTGCTGCCATCATCGGTACTTATCTTGATATCAGAACATATCTCGCCCATTCTGTCCAGACCGACAAGGAGATCTGCTCTTTGTGCACCCACGTAACAAATTATCTGCGGGGGTTTATTAATGGTATCTGCCCCGTAGTAGTGTCCGAGAAAGGAAAGGGGTGCTATGCCGATACCCCCCGCGACCAGAACAACACGCTTGCAATGGGGAAATATATCAAATCCCCGGCCCAGCGGACCGAGAATGTCAATCTCGTCATCCGGTTTCAACAGTGCGATTACGGAAGTTCCCTTACCCGCCACTCTGTATAGAAGCTCCATGGTAAGATCAGTGGCGCTTGGATAAAGACGATAAATACTCATCGGTCTTCCCAGGAACGGAAACTCCCTCCCCTTTACCCGTAACATAACAAACTGGCCGGGAGTGACTCCCCGAAACGATGCCTCAGCGGAGCTAAAATGACCAGACACGTTGAGGGACATTAAAAAGTGGCCTTTAGCGATTTCCCTGTTGAATATAATTTTTCCCGACATCCTTACGGTTTTATGCGGTATGCTAAACACTAATCACCTGCCTTTTTAAAGTTTTCTCTCAAGTCTGCCCACATAATCAAAGCATCCTCCTTTGTATCGGAATAATAGAGGGGTCTTGTCCACTTCGCTGTAAAGTAGAACTTTTCGTATAGTTTTATGGCAGGTGTATTAGACCTGCGTACTTCTAAGGTAGCATAGATTGCTCCCTTATTAAGAGAAATATTTATCGTTGCCGCTATCAATTGTGAAGCTACCCCACGCATTCTTAGATCTTCCCGCACCGCGATATCCCTTATATGAACTTCATCAACGACGATCAGAAAATTAATATATCCTGCAACTTCCCACCCATTTTCACCTTCGATCCTTGCTACCAGATTATGCCGTAATGGGAAAGTCAATTCCTCCCTGAATGTCCCTTCAGACCATGCTGTTACAAAGGAACTGCGTTCTATCGCCATAACTTCTTCAAGATCCTCAACCGTCATATCTGTTATTTTAATATCTGCCGCTTTATTTGATTTAGTATATTGATTCACGGCACACCACTTTTAAAGAATCAGAAAATTCCGATTAAAAATTCGAAAACAACCGTAACTATAAGAAAAGCACCACAGAAGACAGGGATGGTACCACGCAAATTTATTGTATTCAGAGCTACGGCAACACCAAGCAGTGGAAGGAATAAGTATGTATAAGAGAGCGCTGTTAGACCCCTCTGAGGAATGAGGGGAAAGACATACTTCAGGATCGTTACGCCCAAGATTAAAAAGACAAAGATAAAGACCGCTGTGAAGAAGAATGTCTTAAACAGCCCAAAGATGTGTTTGCGGGAAATACTTTTGATATCACCTGTCTTCGCATCTTCTACAGCCTTTCGGGAAAGTATGTCGTTCGATCTCATAATACTGACCTCCATCTTCTGCCCAAGGATACCGAAAGGGATAAAGAGGAGGATCGAAAGAGCTATCAGTTCCCTGGGAAGGTGACCCAGTTCCCTCCCCGTTACTATCGAACCGGCGACTGCAAGAACAGCAACGATAGAGTCGTTTGGAGGAACGTAGACACCAACAGGCAATCTGTCAATCCAGAGCAACTCTATTAAGGCGCCTGAAATCAGACCCGTGTATGGATCTCCCAAAATAAATCCTATGATAGGGCCGACGACTACAGGTCTGGAAAGCATGACCTGTAATAAAATTCTGTCCAGGCATATTATGCCTCCGACAACGGCGACTGTAATTGCGTCAAGTAACATGGAAAATAGTAAGAGACTCTTGAAAAAGGGTTCATTATGAAGGGGGTACCCCTTAAAGTTGCTTTGAAAGTGTACAGCGAGCATACCCTGAAAAACAACAAGAAAAATTTTACGCTTGAAAGATTCCCCGCAGCTCGCTGTAGAGAGCTGCATTTTTTTTGATACATGCAGGAAAAAGCTTATTTCTTTGATTGACAGGATTTTTACGTAAGCTTGGATTTTTTTATCACGTCACGGAAATTGAGCGGTTTGTCTCTCGGAATGCACCGCAACTCTACCTCAACCCCAGAATCGACCAGGAATCGTAAATTTTCTATATCCTCCTTACATAAATAAACCGCTGGTGAGTAATATTTTCTGTTTTTCTTGCTATGAGCGCTGCCTATATTCAACTTTTCAAATTTGAAACCGAAGCTGTATGCCTTTAAGGCATTGTGGATGTCGTAAAAGAGAACGATAGTTTTTTTACCTTGTTTTTCATAATGGGAACAGTTTTTAGTGAATTCCTCTATACTGTTTACTATAACTTCAACATCACTCGGAACAGCCATTCTTATTACTGATTTTCTGAAGAAGTCGTTTGCCACATTGTCATCTACAACCACGATACATGAAGCCTTGATAAATGGAAGCCACGTTTCCAATATCTGACCATGAATAAGTCTGTCATCGATTCTTACAAGTGAAATGTTCATAAGACGGCCATAAAGCTCATTGAGACCTTGCAAAAGGGTACGTTTTGCAAAGGCCTTTTTATTTTTTGCCAACCTTTTTGTTCAAAATTTCACTGGCCAGGGATATGTTTCTCATCCCATAATCCTTGATAGAACAAGCAAAGTCCGCCAGGTTTTCTTCTCTTATGTCTGGAAGTTTGAGCAACATGGGAAGGTTTACACCGCTGATAACCTCCAGCTTTCCTTCTTTCAAGAAAGATAAGGATAGGTTTGAAGGAGTACCGCCAAAAAGGTCCGTCAAAATTAAGACACCTTTGCCCTTATTTACCTTTTTTATGCTGGAGGAAATCTCCTTCTTTAATTCCTCGACACCTTTTGTTGGATCCACCGAAATGGCAAGCACACCATCGATCCTGCCCTTTATCAGCTCAGCGGCCTGTATCAACTCATACCCAAGATTGCCATGAGTTATTACCAGTACACCTACCATTATCTCCTACCCCTCAAGTAACGTTTAATGAAATAAGCTAATTGATTGTCTTCTAATTGTCAAGAATTTATCATTATCTTGTCATTTAAGAATTAAAAGTGAACCGTTTTTGACGGATTTAAAGTTTAAAAGT
>CAYVXX010000126.1:0-4651 GCA_964454305.1 uncultured Syntrophales bacterium
TCTACCTGTTCTTTCAACTTATCAATCTCATTTATATCAAGACCGATAAGGGAAACATCGCCCCCCAACACTTTTGTCAAAAGTAAATTCCTGAAATGACCCGTGAGTACCTGGTAAAAGTATTTCATGTCCAGGCCTGAGTAATACCCTTCATCAATTATCTTCAGACATGCACCTGCGTTTCTTTCAAAAACTGCCGCAGAAAGATCAGAGAGAAGACCTCTATCGGTGAGACCGAGAAGTTCTTTTATGTCACCATCCTCAATATCGGTACCGGCATAGGATATTACCTGATCAAATATGCTCTGGGCATCCCGCATACTGCCGTCCCCACCCTCGGCAATCCAGGCAAGACCGGTTTCACTTATAGTTATGTTTTCCTGGCTGGCAATATGGCGCAATTTATCAATGATAAGTTTTTGGGGTATCCTCTTGAAGTCAAAACTCTGACATCTCGAAAGTATAGTCGCCGGAACCCTGTGTTTTTCTGTCGTGGCAAATATGAAAATTACATGGGACGGAGGTTCCTCAAGAGTTTTGAGGAGCGCGTTAAATGCCTCCTTTGTCAGCATATGTACTTCATCGATTATATAAACCTTGTAGCGTGAAGATGCCGGAGAAAATTTTACATTTTCCCGCAGTTCCCTTATCTCATCTATTCCCCTGTTTGACGCCCCGTCAATTTCGTAAACGTCCAGAGACGTTCCTTCAGTTATTTCCCTGCAATTGGTGCACTCATTGCAGGGAGTCTCTGTCGGACCTTTCTCGCAATTCAGGGCCTTGGCCAGGATACGTGCCACGGACGTTTTTCCAACTCCCCTGGGACCACTGAAAATGAAAGCATGTGCGACACGGTCATGACTGATCGCGTTCTGGAGAGTTTTTACCACATGCTCCTGCCCAACAACATCTTCAAAGACTTGGGGCCTCCATTTTCGGGCTATGACAAGATATTCCATGAACCATTCCTAATAAGGCAAGCTGAGCGATAAGAGCGATAATAAATGATAGCCAGGTTACCCGCGGCACACGTTGGTAATTGCTGCCGCTGCTTCCTTCCGGACCTGACGGGGTTCACAACCCTCCGTTGCACGGGACCCGGCTATCAAATCGAGATTACAAATAAGGCACAGAGGCTCAAAGGCACAAAGTAACACAACCCTCTTTAAAGGGTTGCTGAATTAAACAGGGCTAAAGCCCAGTGCTACAAGCTGACCCCTGATCCCTGAATGAGCCAATAACTGGCGGAGAGAGGGGGATTCGAACCCCCGGTACACCTTTGTGGGCATACACACGATTTCCAGTCGTGCTCCTTAAGCCAGCTCGGACATCTCTCCATAAGGCGGCAAAGCCGCATTTAAAAAGTGCCTAAAGTTAACTAAAGTTAACTGATCAAAATCTTTAACTTTAGACACTTTAGCTCACTTTAGTTCACTTCACACTTTTAACTCTTGATGGCGGAGAGGGTGGGATTCGAACCCACGTGAGAGCTTTTGGCCCTCTAATCGATTTCGAGTCGACCCCGTTATGACCACTTCGGTACCTCTCCACTTAAAGATCAAAATGAAAAGTCAAACGTTACAAAGCGAGTGGTTTTACCCTCTTTTCACGAAAAAATCTACTCAAAATATCGGCACACTCATCCTCCAGAATGCCACGTGTTATCTTTACGGAATGATTGAGTTTTTTGTCATCAAGAATGCGATAAAGAGAAAACACTCCCCCTCTGCGCGGATCATCCGCGCCAAATACAACCCTGGAAATCCTTGCCTGTATTATAGCTCCGGCACACATAACACATGGCTCAAGAGTTACGTAAAGCGTTGTCCCGGCAAGTCGATAATTTCCGATCTTGTCCCCGGCTTTGCGGATAGCCATAATCTCCGCATGAGCAGAGGGATCGTTCATCACGATGGAGCTGTTGTGCGCCTTAGCGAGTATATCATCTCCCCGGGTGATTACAGCACCGACAGGAACCTCTCCGGCTGCATACGCTGCCCTTGCCTCTTCGAGCGCAAGCCTGATGAACCCTTCATCGTTGTTTTTCATTTACAAGAATAAAATATCAGTTCTCCCTCTTTGTCAAGTTAAATGATATTTTCAAACAGTATATCTGCTTGATTTTCACCCCACAATTAAAATATATTATAGATACTATAAAATAAGAGCGCCAAATATGCTTTCAAAAAAATTAGTACTTACATTTGTATCGTTTTCTCTGGCCATACATATCGCCATTCTAACAGCAGTAGGAATAATTGATGGGCGGAGGAATCATCAGATAAGCGTTTTTACAGTCGACTTTAAAGAACCATTAAAAGACGACGAAAGTGCCACGAATAAAGAAAGAAAGGGTAATTCGCCCACTGGACATGAGGATGCTGAGGATAAGTCTGGAGAAACTATCAACACCAAAAGTTATGAGAGGGAAGATACCGTCAATCTCGGCAGCAGGAATACAAAGTACTATTCTTACCTTACGAAATTGAAAGAAAATATAAAGAAGAACTGGCTATATCCCAAACAGGCTTATATCTGGAAGGAAGAGGGAACCACCGTTGTTAAATTCTCCATTGTAGAAGATGGATCCCTCATAGACATTTGCATAATCGCATCCTCCGGATTCAAATCTCTTGACACGGAGGCACTCAATGTTGTCAAATTATGTGCCCCTTACACTCCCCTTCCTAAAAACTTCAATCTGTCAAAACTTAATATAGTGGCAAATTTTCAGTACGGGCTGGCCGATTGAAGTATTTTTAAATCTATAATTTACAGCTGGAATGATCTTTTAGAATTTTAAACCCATGAACAATGAGACAAAAATTATATTCTTTACCTGCGTAGGCCATTTCTTTTTTCATTTCTATGAAATGATATTCCCCGCTTTGGCTATCCCCCTTATGATTTCGCTAAAGATGACCCTGCCGGAAGTGCTGAAATTGAGCTTCTTCATGTATCTTTTGTTGGGATTGGGTGCACTGCCCTGGGGGATTGTCTCCGATCATTTCGGCAATCGCAGGAGTCTGGTCATCTTTTTCATTGGAACAGGCACGGGAGCAATCCTGACCGCCTTTTCAGACTCCGGAACATCGATCATGTTATCCCTCGCTATAATAGGTTTTTTTGCAAGTATTTATCATCCGGCCGGAATGGGCCTGATTTCTCTCGGTACACGAAACAGGGGTATGGCCCTCGGCATCAACGGGGTTGCCGGTAACATAGGGCTTGCTACCGCCCCCTTTGCAGCAGGTCTATTAAACTGGCAGGTTGGATGGCATATAACGTATTTACTTATCGGACTGTTCAGCATATTTTGGGGAACTATCCTCTACTTTAAGGACATTGATGAAACACCGATAACACACGATAACGAAAACATGGCAAACGCCGGAGCGAACAATAATTATCTTAAGTACTTCCTGATCTTATGCGTGGCTATGACGCTTGCCGGACTTGTTTACAGGGCAAACAGTTTGGTCCTGCCCGCTTATCTTGAATTCAAGGCAAGTTTTCTCTGGAAACTTTTCCAAAGTATCGACTCTACTAATATTGAAGGTACAAAGACCATGGCGGCCACACTGTTGGCTTCATCCATTTACACGGTGGGTATCTTCGGACAACTTGTCGGTGGAAAACTGGCCGACAAATACGATCTTCGCTGGCTTTATCTGTCCTTTCACACACTGAGTCTGCCATTTCTTATCTTTATGGGTATCTTAAGTGAGCAATTACTGGTGGTCTCTGCCGGATTTTACCTTTTTTTTGCTCTCGGTATGCAGCCAATCGAGAACAGCCTGGTTGCTAAATGTACACCGAACAGATGGAGAAGTACAGGCTACGGGATAAAATTTATCCTCACCTTTGGAGTAGGATCTACTGCTGTCTACTTAGTCGGCTGGATAAGGGAGTTATGGAGCCTCAACGTAGTCTATTTTTTTTCAGGGGGAATCGTCGCTCTCATACTGCTTTGCATAACATGCCTTATCTTTTTTTCACGGGGAATAACCTGCAAAAACATTCCCTGAAACCTCTTATGGACAGGGGCCGGCCTTGCAAGACCCCCCTGTACGAGACAACAATAATTAGAAGAATTTATAAATAAGGGAGAGTATAGAGAGGATAATGATACCTGTAATAACCAGGTATATCTTACTGAAGGTTACCGATCCCAGAACAAAATGCCCGCAGTTTTTACATACCGTTCTTTTCGATTCTATCGGTTTCTTACAATTAGGACACAGGACTATTTTTTCCGTTTCGAGGAGTTTTCTCGCTGAGCTTTTTTTAACTTCCTCATGGACATCATATCTCCATTCACAATCAGATGTCGGACATTTCCCTTTAAGTGACATATTGTCCGACCAGACAAAACTTCTCAGGCATTCAGGACACTCAATTTTTAACATGAGGTTTCTCCCTCTCTTTTCTCTTTTTTTGATGGAATTGAAGGAAAAAAGGGCCCCGGTTTAACGGTCAAGATTTTTCACCAACTTCACACCCAACCCCAGAGCTTTTTTACTTGCACCCAAAAAATCAACAGGGATTCTTCTCTCAAGTACTTTTATGATCGATTCTGATTTAATCAACTGGGTGAGATGAATCAAGACGCCAATCATGCAAATATTAAGGACAATTGGCGTTCCTATCT
>CAYVXX010000127.1:0-4492 GCA_964454305.1 uncultured Syntrophales bacterium
GTGTGATCCCATCCTCGGATCCGGGCATTTTCGTGTTCCCGTAGAAGAAGGATTGGAAATTATTCATGGGTTGCAGGGGTTTACCTCCGGTTATGCCGTTCCGCATTACGTAATCGACTCCCCCGGCGGCGGCGGGAAGATCCCTTTATTGCCTGAATATTTTATGGGGCGTGACGGGAATTATGTAATCCTGAAAAATTTTGAGGGAAAGATATTTAAGTATCCCGATTTTTGTAAAAGAATAAGTTAACGTATCATTACTCAATGCTCCAGGAGGCGATCTGTCGGAATCCCGGTAGATCGCCTCGCGTTTATATGACCCTGCGGAAATTGATGGACCGCAGATCATGTCTTTAAAAATGAAACAGGAATATCATGAAGATAGGTTTGACGTTTGATTTAAAAAACGAATATATAAGGCAGGGCTTCTCTCCGGAAGAAGCCGCTGAATTTGATAGCGAAGAAACTGTCGAAGGCATTGAAAAAGCCCTGGTACAATTAGGATACAAGACCGACCGTATCGGGAATTTTAAGCAGCTTGTCCAACGGATCAATCACGGCGACCGGTGGGATCTGGTTTTCAATATTGCGGAAGGTATCTATGGTTTTGGCCGTGAAGCACAGGTCCCTGCGCTGCTGGATGCTTACCGGATACCGTATGTCTTTTCAGATCCTCTCGTGCTGTCTTTGACCTTGCATAAGGGCATGACGAAAAGGATTATCAGGGACAACCATATCCCTACCGCCGATTTTGTCATCGTAAGTCATATCAGAGATGTTGAGAACGTCCATCTTGACTATCCTCTTTTCGCGAAACCGGTTGCGGAAGGAACGGGGAAAGGTATCACTAAAAAATCCCTCGCAGAAACTCCCGGCGAATTGCGTGCAGTATGTAAACAATTGCTAAAAAGATTTAATCAGTCTGTACTGGTGGAAGAGTATCTTCCGGGAAGAGAATTTACCGTTGGTATCGTTGGAACAGGCGAGGAAGCACGTGTAATCGGAGTTATCGAAATCATTTTAAACCAGAAAGCGGAAAAGAGTGGGTACTCTTACCTTAACAAGGCTCACTACCAGGATCGGGTAGAATATGTCCTGGTGGAAGAGGAAATGGAGAAAATCTGCAGTGAAATTGCCCTGAAGGCATGGCAGGCCCTCGAATGCCGTGACGGGGGAAGGGTCGATCTCCGTTGCGATAAAAATAATAATCCTAAATTCATGGAGATCAATCCTTTGGCGGGATTGAATTACCTTGATTCAGATCTTCCTATTATTGCCTATAAAAATGACCATACCTTTGCAGATTTGATTCGAATTATCATGGAATCCGCTTTAAGGCGGGTTCAAAAGTGAGACCTGTTTGTGTTTCCTTATGAAAAAACGAATTGTGATTTTATTTAATGAAGTCTCCGTTAATGCACGGAAAGATGAAACAGACGTTCTGGATCAGGTTCAGTTTGTAGATGCAGCGCTGAAGGAACTGGGATATGAGACCTTCCCTGTCCAGTTCTCATTGAAGATGGATAAAGTGGTGGAGGAAATTCGCAGAATCAAACCCATGCTGGTGTTCAACCTTGTAGAATCCGTTCAGAATCACGGGGAATTAATATACTTCGCTCCGGCTGTCTTAAAGTTTTCGGGCGTACCTTTTACCGGATCCGGGGCGGATTCCATGTTTCTTACTACCCACAAAGTCCTGACTAAAAAAATGATACAGTATCATGGATTACCTACATCTCCGTTTTTCACGCTGGAAGAAACACACCTGTTGCAGTCTGATCGTCGATATATCCTGAAACCCATTTGGGAAGATGGTTCCCTGGGGCTGGATGAAGACTCGGTGTTTACCTGCTCCAATCGCGCAATATTGGAAAAGATAAAGACGCTGCCTTCGGAAAACTATTTTATCGAGGAATATATTGACGGAAGAGAGTTCAATGTTTCCCTTCTTGCCGCACAAGATGGTCCGATGATTCTTCCGCCTGCGGAGATGCTGTTTGTTGATTACCCTGAAGAGAAACCTAAAGTAGTCGGATATACCGCGAAGTGGCGGGAAGATTCTTTTGAATACCAGCACACTCAAAGAATTTTTCCTGCGGATTCACAAAGTCAATCTCTGTGCCGGACTTTGAGTGAGATTGCAGGAAAATGCTGGAAGGACTTTTCTCTTCGTGGATGGGCACGGGTGGATTTCAGGATAGATCAGCAGAACAGACCATATATACTGGAAATCAACGCCAATCCCAGCATCTCACCTGATAGCGGATTTGTGGCTGCCACTCGCGAGGCAGAGATCCCATTTCCTGTGGTTATTGATAACATCCTTAAGGACAGCCTTAAAGAAAAATCATGAATTTTGATATAACCAATATGGCTTTTCGTTATCGGGAAAGAGAAGATGATATTTACTCTATTGCGGAGATCGTGAAATCCACCGGGTTTTTTTACGATGACGAGGCAAACATTGCGGTGGAATTAATCCGGGAACGTCTGGAAAAGGGATGTCTCAGTGAGTACTATTTTGTATTTGCTGATTATGAAGAAAAGACTCTGGCCTATAGCTGCTATGGTCCAATCCCCGGAACGAAAAGCGCTTTTGATTTATACTGGATTGTTACCCATAATGATTATCGCGGTTATGGAATCGGGAAAAGCCTCCTGCAGGAAACTGAAAAAAAGGTAAAAGAGATGGGAGGAACAGCCCTCTATGCGGAAACATCCTCTCGCGAAAAATACACTTCCACCCACATGTTTTATAGAAAAAATGTCTTTACTGAAGTAGCCCGGATAAAGGATTTTTACGATACCGGGGATGATAAAATAATTTACGTAAGACAACTGGCATGAAGTGCTGGATTAATTTGAGATATAAATAGTGTTAACTTAAGTAGTCCCCCATGTAATATGGAATGGGTTACCGCTTATTTTCTGTGTCGATATAATTATTATCGGAATGTGTGTCTTTTCGGAGACTGGAAAACCGGTGTTCAAGAGATCCGATACCGATTAGAAGTGATACCGTAAGTAACGTAATGATAATCGCTTCCATGAAATGACCGAATCCCACCATTGCACCGATTCCTGCAAGAATCCAGATCACCGATGCGGATGTAATTCCTCTGACAAGCCCTTCGCGAGCTATGATTACTCCGGCGCCGAGAAATCCGATACCCGTAACGACCTGACCAAGCACCCGTGTCATATCGACATTCTCGCCGGAGTGGGCTACGCCGAGACTTATGAAAATATTGGTGCCGAGACAGATAAAAATGCTTGTTCGGATTCCGGCCGGTTTACCTGCCAATTGTCTTTCAAATCCGATAATGCTCCCGCATAATACAGTCAAAGCAATCTTGATCCAGAAATCGAATGAACTGATATCCATAAATTTATAACCCTCAAACATATAGTTGTTTCTGCAATTCCCCGATCACAATTTATAGGTGCATGAAAGAATAAGACCACTCAAAAACTAAATTATAATGTTTAATAATAATTAATCAATAAATTCTTGGAAAAATAAATTACCCCGCCTAAAGGCGGGACATCTATAATCAATCTCCTCCCCCTTGATGGGGGAGGACTAAGGTGGGGGTGAAAAATTTGTCAAATACCCCCTCTTCCTAAATAAATAGGGACAGCTGTACATGCTCAGTAATCAGGTGACTCATTCGGTCTGCGTTATAAAGGGGGTAGGGGGATTTTACTCCTTGACATTCCAAGGGTTTTTGTTGACTATACAAAAGCTTTAACGAAACAACATTAGGTATCATGGCCTAAACAACAAACGATCTTTTCTTCCTAAACACAAGAAAGGTCTTAAAATGGCAGATAATCACAAAAACCCCGTTTTCTTCAAATAGGAGCGGGGTTTTGTTTTTTGAAAGCGTATTTTTAGAAAGGCCAGTTCAATGTACAATGAACTCGAATGGCAGACAAGAAGAGACAGGATTAATAAAAAGCTGCAAGCCCTAAAACCTTCATGGAATATTATCAAATTCCATGAAGGTTTAGATGCCTCTGCCCTTGATTGTCATGCCGTTGAAGAATATCCGACTTTGAAATCGTCCCAAGGGTCAAAAATTTTGTTGTGTAAGAATATTTTTTAATAGGAGGTTTATAAATGTCACAAACTAATTCAAATGCCAACAAGGTAGTAAAAGTGTTTACGGATTACTGTGATAGTAAAAATTACCAGACCAAACAATCTAAAGAATCAAACAATGAAAGAATTGATATATCAAATCTTTCTGAAAGAACGATAGTCAAAATCTATCATAATTGTACGGTACAACTTCAAGGCAAAGAAAACTCATTGAAGGCTGAGATGGAAAGATTCAAAAAAGATTTTGAATCCAATCCACAGTCTTTTCTTGGAGATGAGATAGCAGAAATCAAACCATGTGCAACAAGATATGACATTATGCTATCTGAACTCTATAATGTTTCTGAGTTTGTATTCCCTTTGATGTTTGAGGTGCAAGCAAGTTTT
>CAYVXX010000128.1:0-4465 GCA_964454305.1 uncultured Syntrophales bacterium
TCTTTCCTTGCTTCTCGGCAATAAATTCAAAAATATATTTTCCCCCGACACCAACTCGCCAAAAATTATCGGAGCCAGATATAAATTTTTTACTAATCAATCTGATCACATCTGAGTTTATGTCTTGTACTGACCATGCAAATCCGGTTGTAGGGTTCCCTTGCAAGCTTATGATGATCTTTTGATCGGTTAAAACCTTTACAACCGTATCGTTAGCACCTTCATTTAGCTGTATTAGTTCCTTTGTTTTGTTGCTATCGTTATTATTTACATTATTAGCGCATCCTATCGACACAAAAGCCAAAATAATTAAAAACAGATTTTTCATAATTCTTCCTGAATTAACTAGTCTTGCCAGACTGAACGTCTTCAATTCCCAGCCAAATCTTAGCGGTGTCTATATCACCGAAAACAATGACAATCTCTGGTGAGTGTAACATAACCATCTTCTCATAAAATTTCGCCAGATCCCAGGTGTGGGCACTTGAGGACTGCACAACGATAGCACAGCGATGAGGGACATGACGATTCTTGAGCTCTGCTCTACGCTGAAACACTCTTGATATGTCTCATCCTTTGTAATGTTCCTGAGAGCGTCATTTTGTATTTCCAGCAGTTCAGAAACTGGTGGCTTTATCCTGTCGAAGGAAGATTGTTATTTTTATTCGCTCGCTAACCCCGCCGCAAGCAGCGGGGAATGCGCTCGCTGTTCAGTTCAATTGGCATGTTATCTTCCTGTCAGCCTAATGTTTGTTATCTAATAAAGTGGAGTTTACCACCGAGATTGAATGCCCCGTAAGCTGACGGTGGAAAACCTTTCTCTTTGACCACATCTCGTGCTATCAACCATGCCTTCCCGATATCCCCGCTACGCAAGTTTTCATGTAAGGCGTTCATGAAAATTTGAGTCGGTTTATCAGCCACCGGCCATAAACTGCTGACAACCGAATGAGCACCTCCCATATAAAAACTTCTGGTCAGTCCGAGTAAATCATCGCCGGAAATAACCTGCCCCATGCCGGTTTCACAAGCTGAAAGAACAACCAGATGGGATTGAATTGGATTTTTAAATAGCTTTTCTGCGGTTAAGGGAAAAGCCTTGCTACCATCGGTCAAAATTAAAGATGACTGCAGAGGATAGACGGGATCATAAATTGCGTGAGTCGCAAAATGAAGGACTTTAACCCCTTCGCCTACATCAGAACGAAGGTTCTCTTCGGTCGCCTTCTTACCAATCAAGGGGTTGGTATTATAAAGTCTTGCAACCGTTTCTGCTTCTAATTGAGCACCTGGCAGCTGTGGAAGCAGTCCGCCGAAATAAGGGTCACCGATCAGGCTTGCCTGTTTGGTTGAACCTTTGAATGTTTTTGGGGTTCGAACCACCCATCCTCCTATAGGCAAAACAGAAATTGGAAAATCTATATCAAATGCCGCCCAAGGAATAAAATGGAAATCTCCACTGGGCACAACATAGGCAGACCGAAATTTCCCCCACTTCGCTATTTTAAGATTTTTGCGAAGTATTTCAATAGTAGCATTCTGGGTAACAATATCAGTTTCCATAATACTTTGTGTAAACGCTTCTATATTAGCGCGCAATTCTGAAACGTTCAGGTCAAGCGTTTCGAGATGCACATTCTTGCTGCTGATGAACATAAGGCAGATAGGTTCATTTCCAGTTACCGGTAGCGTATAGATTATTACTTGGCCGTCAGCTAAACAAGCCTGTACATCTTTCAATTCTATTGCAGAAACAGCAAAGGCGTCTGCCAGTTCAGGATCACGTTGCCGAAGCTTTGCCACAAGTGCAACCCGTTTTTTGAGAAAGGCGATTTCATGGTTAGTTTCAATATTTATTTTGCTGGCAATGGCGTTCTTTTTCTGCCTTTCAACCAGGATTTTACGATCAAGCTCCCGAATTTCAGCGGTAATCTTCTGTTCACGACCGGATGCAACGACTCGATTGGCCATCATGGCGACAAAAGCCCTTGCATGGCCTCGTTCCAGATCCTTAAACAGAGTATCGAAGTCCTTTTTTCTAATATCGATCTTGACTAGATTTTCAGTAATGGCTTCTTTCCCTGCGCCGAATCGTACTTTGGCTTTATCAGTGGCCATGGTGCCGGAAATGAGATCAACAACCGTTTGTGCACGTCGAAAAGATTTTTCTGCTTCTTTCCATCGGTCAAGCTTTATGAGTGCCTGACCACGCTGAAGTTCAAGACGCCAGATGAAATTCAACAACTCAGCTTTTTCCGCTAATTCTAGTCCGGCACCAGCCTGTTCTACAACATCTTCATAACGACCTGCCACTAATAAAGCCTGGGTTTTAAAGGCCTTGGCCAAAACTTTACCGGCAAGGTATCCCATTGCATCGAAATATTCCTGTGCATGTTCGAACATTTCTTGGGCCCTTTTGGAATCGGGATTCTGCGACATGAGAACCATCCCGAGAGCGGCCAAGGTAAGTCCCCTGTCGTAAAACAATTCTTGATAAGCTGGAAAATACAGACCATACAGCGGATGTCGATTTACGAACATTACGTTGTTCATGGTTTGATTTGCCAGTTCAAGCCATGGTATTGCATCCTCGTATAAATCTTTAGCAACCAGAGCTAAACCTAAAATCATCGTGGCACGTACATGGGAAGCGGTTATATTAGCTAAATTTACCTGATCCAATGGTGGTGAATTGTAAGTGGTTGGAAATCTCCAGTCCCCAAGGGCATTGATGATTGGAACAACATCTGTTATCGCTCCATCGATATCGCCGGCCCAGTATCGGATCTCGGCACGGACAGCCCAGGAACCGAAATTAGATCCCATGATAATATTCTCCAGTTTTTCTAAATTCCTCGTTTCCTTCTCCGCAAGATCGTTGCGCCCCATCATAGATAGAATCATGACTTTCAGGTACGAAGCTTGCCATTTCAGTTTGGGATCATCGTTGGGATTGGCAAGCATTTGATCAGCAACCTTAATAGCCTCATCACCTTTTCCACACAGATACAGATTGCTGGCCTCTTCAAATTTCGGCGTCACCTCGAAATTGAAGTAATGTTTGTCTCCTGCTTTGGGAGGAGAAAACCTGGGTGGCGGAACATAGAACTCCAGTACACCAAGTTTTAATTTAGGCGGAGGAAGGCTTTTAAGAAAACCTTTTCTAAACCTTTTCGGACGAACACAAATCCCCCGTCCGCCTCTCATAGCCATCAAAGCGGACCTGGTCCCATCTTTATTATTACTGGAAAGCGTTGATTCAGCCAAAGGAATCTCTTCATGTTCAGCCAATGGTTCAACTTTTGGTGCATATTTAGCGATCGGAATGGGACAAATGGGAACAGCGGAGCAGCTATTTAAGTAAATAAGGAAAGGTAATATGAACAGGAGCGGAAAGGATCTCCTTAAAAAAAATGGCATTTGTGAAATCATGCTCTTGATTCTCATATTCACATCTCTGGATAGAATTTAAAAGCATTAAAAAAATTTTTTAAATGTTTTCTTTTTGTTAAGGTATAAAATGATGGGAATTCGGCACATATTGTTGCCTCTTTTCTTCGGGAAACAGATATTCTGTCCCCTAAATTTTCACACTCCTTCCTTCAAAAACCATCCTCATAATGCCGAACTAAGCAGCGGATTCTAATATTTGGTGACACCTTACCTGTTTTTGTTCGATAGAAATAAGTATGGCGTCTCCATAAATGTCTTTACTTCGTGACAGAGGTGCGGCTCATATTTGTTAGGCATGTTTCTTCCCGGGAAAATATCGCCCCACAACTTTTTGAACTTTTGTTAACCACTCCTGGCGCTGGTCGAGCGTGCTGGTTACAATGACATTGAACATTTCGCGATAAAAGTCCCCTACTCCACAAAGACCGAAGATACAGTCCTTCCACAGCAGTTCGAGCGGGTCACCAAATACCTTTGTTTCCCGCTCGGTCGGCGTATTAGAGGTATTGAATACAAGAGCGGCCTTCGCTTTCAGCAAACCAATCGGTATCCCTTCGCCCATATCTCCTTCCAAAAACTGATAAGCAACACCGGGACGAAACACTCTGTCCACCCATCCTTTGAGGATCGCCGGGGGCTGTCCCCACCAATTTGGATGCACGATGATGATACCATCAGCATTTGATATCTCTTTGCAATGTAACTCCACTTCTTCAGGCAGTGGCACTCCCTCGGGAATTTCGCCGGCGGAAAGAATCGGGTCAAACCCTTCGGCACACAAATCATGAAAAACAACTTGATACCCATTCCGCTTCAATTCGGCAATGGCTGCTTGCGCAATAGCATGATTGAAACTTTGGGGGCCGGGATGAGCCAGTATTACAGAAACCTGCATTATCTTGAAATTCCTGTTCTCTCGTTGTTGCTATATCTTTGTGAGGTAAGCGCCTAACGGCTGAACTCCCCAACCTGAAGCTTCATTCCGGGTCGGATGCTTTTGTATCAAATATTC
>CAYVXX010000129.1:0-4384 GCA_964454305.1 uncultured Syntrophales bacterium
GTATTTGTTATCAATAGGAATGATATTGTGAAAATATTAATAAAGCCGGTCTTTTGTACACTTACAAGTAAGCAATTCTTAAGCTTGAAAAGACTTGGGTATTAAGGATTGAAAGTAGTAACACTTGCAGGAGAAGACCAGGGGGTATTCGTGGCCGCAATCTTTCGATTTCACGCGGGCAAAGCCGTTGTGCAGATCTCCGATTTAAATCAATCACCTTTTCCCGTTATCTGGAATGCCGCCCAATAATAGGGGTGTGAATATTTCTTTTTGGTTGCTAGTTGCGCCTGTCTTAATGCTTCTCGTTTAGTCATCGTTTTTAAATTGGAGTAAAATTCTGTCATTAAAAAGGCTGTTGCGAGATCATCGACCTTCCAGAGGCTGGCTACTATGGAACTGGAACCGGCATACAGGAATCCCCTAGTCAGTCCGACCAAATCATCGCCATTGGCAATCTTGCTCAAACCTGTTTCACAGGCACTTAAAGTAACCAGATCCGCATCAAGGCTTAGTGAATAGAGTTTGTCCACGGAGAGCATCCCATTGTATTGGGAATCCGGAGCCAATAAGAGTGCTGATTTCAATGGAGCTTCTGAATCAAACTGGCCATGGGTGGCGAAGTGAAGATAACGATAGCTATTGCCATACTTTCGTAGAGCCGCTTCTGTAGCCTCCCTTCGGAGAAATATCTTGGATCCTGAACGGATATTGCCAACCGCGATAGCTTCCTGCTCAGCATATATCAGATCAAGCTTGGGATCTCCAAGATTGGGATTGCCAAAAATGAGAACCCCCCCAGTCTTATCCGCTTTCTTCCTGCTGATGTACTTCATGGCAGTGGCGCTAGGCATCATGCGTATGCTGTAACGGTCTATTAGATAGCCGTTGCCGTCATGGAGGACGTTCATGGGAAGGTAGTGTAAGGCTCCATGGGAAACGATGATAAGATTCCTATTGTTTAATGTGCTCTCCAAGGGCTGAAAGAGCCGTTTATAGAGTTTCCTGGATATATCTATGAATTGAGTCGAATTGGTGTCTTCTATAAGCTCTCGGAAGACCTGAACATCCTCCATCAGTCCCTCGCTATCCATCTTCACAGTCCGCAACTTGCCATTGGAGAGGATGAAAGCATACATATCCTTGTCACGATAGTAGTACTCGATCAATGTTTCGTCGTTGGGGATTTGCCTCAGAAGCTCGGAGACAGGTTGATAAGTAACTGTTACAAGAGAAGCCAATTCCGGCGCCTTATTTTTCAGATCTTCCTTTATTCTGACTTGGATGCTCCGAGTCTTTGCCCTGTCCACAGATACATCGTGCACGGCAATTTGTGTTTCTGCAGAATCGCTTGTGACAAGAAGAGCACGAATTTCCTGTTCATTACCAGCTTTGTACGCAAAATCCTTTTTCGAAGCAAGAAGGTCGACCAGTGCCCTGGACTTGGCCCGTTCTACATACTCGAAGGATTTATCATTTTGCCCGTCTTCATACAACGCCTTTATCAGGTCATGGTAGACGGCCTGCTTATCGCCTACAAAACCTATTTTGCTTCCTTCGGAGAAAATGCTTTTCCTTTGATTTTCAATGAGACTCACGGCCTGTTCTAAAAGCGCCATGCTCTCTTTCAGCCGGCCATCTTTTTTATAAATGGACGCCAGGTCAGCTAAAGATGCCCAATGGATCCGTTCATAATCCGAAGCCATTTTCTGGGACAGAAGTTTTTCGTATCCTTTCTTGGCCTCATCATAATTCCTTGTCTCAAAGAGAATTTTTGATACCATGAACTCACTCAGGAACGTTCCATGCTCCGCCCATGCGTCAAGACTGGTCTCAGGCCCCAGATCCGCATAATGAATCAGCAAGGGGAAAACCATTATCGTCTCTATTGCCTTGGCAAACGTGTAGAAGGCGCTTCCCGAATATTCCTCGATGACTTTCTTTGCGCTTCCGTAGTCTTTCAAAATGAAATAGATCCCCGCTATGGCCGCGTTTTTTATCGGCCGAATCTGGAATTCGGCCATGGATGTCACCCCTTTTATTTTATGGATGTAATCCAATGCGGTTGGGCGATCTCCCCTCATTGCCGCCAGAATTCCGGCCGTTTCATAGACATGTATCTCAGCGATCTTATAACCGTTGTGAAAATTCGGCGGCGCCTTGCTCAAGAGGGCAAGTGAATAATCGGCCTCTCTTTTTATGTCGTCGGGATCAGCCCCCAGATCGATCATGTTCCTTATCTTGAAGGAATGAATTTCTGCCAGTGTGGCATCCCGCGAGGTTCTGTTGATCGTATCGGCGCCTTTCGACCGGGAAAAAAATGCGTCATGGCAATGATTGAATTTTTCGTAATTCTTTATTTCATACAGGGAAATACAGTAATAATATAAATCATCAAGCTCGGCTTTTTCTGTTGACAGGTTCTTTTCAAAATATTGCGCCGACTGGTAGAATTGACTGTTCAACAAATATTTTTGCATGGGTGTGGTACAAGCTAAAATAGTAAAAGGAAAAACAAGAAAAATGATCATTGGGATTTTCTTACTCATAGAATGATCCTTTCCCCATAGATTTCACGCTTAAACCGTCTCGGGCTGATTCCTCGATTATAGATTGTTATACGCTTTCGAAACGCTCTGGATGTACCTCTTGATGACGTCCAACGTATAAACTACTTATACTCTGCCTCACCGATAAGCCAGACAATACCCTTTGGGATTCCTGCAAGAGGAAAACGGGGTAAAATCACTCACCCTGCTGACCTATAATAAAAAAACCCTGCTACTTCGTTTGCACGATATGGGGTTTCAGCAAATCAGTCCATATTAACCTCAAGCAGGATCATAAGTTTTGGAGACTTTTTTTAAAACTGCCATTTACATATATGCCTCAATATCATGATTTCCGTTTGAATTCTATAACCTAAATGAAAATCCCAGGCGTTGCTTTCAGGAAGGTATGCGTAACATATAACTTATTCTCCCGTAAAAACATCCTGTTAAATTTTTAAAGACATTCAACTAAAAACCCGGAGGGATGCCTTTGGCAAGCTACTTGTAATTTTCATTTCGACACCATTGCTCTTGATAGCATGTGTATATTTTGAAATTTCTATTAAAGATAACAAAATATAGAAAAATCTTGACAAACAATTCCAGCATAGTATCTTGGTGAGCCCGGACGGCGTCTGAAAAGAGATATTTATGAAAAGATTATTGACCGTACTCCTAATTCTGGTTTTTATCCCCTCTGCAACAGTCCTGGCAGGAGATCGTGACCCCGTCGTCATCATCAAAACATCTGTGGGAGAAATCTCGGTAAAATTATTTGCCCGGGAAGCACCCGAAACGGTGGCCAATTTTATAGACCTTGCCGAAGGGAAGAAGGAGTTTACTGATCCCAAAACCGGTCAGAAGGTTAAGAGACCATTTTACGACAACCTGACCTTTCACCGCGTAATAAAGGATTTTATGATTCAGGGAGGCTGTCCCCTCGGCACGGGAAGCGGCTCACCCGGCTACACCATCGAGGATGAAATTAATGCCGACCACCTCGGATTGAATAAGATCAATATCTTTGATGCAGAGAAGCAGACGCATCCGTGGCTCCTTATCCGCACTCAGGAGGACTTCGCCCGAACCGTCATGGCTCCCCTTTACAAATCCATGGGTATTTCGTCTCAGCAGGAACTGGATGAACGCATCGACGAGGTGAAGGATAAATTATTCAATATGACCCTGAAGGATGCCTACATCAACATGGGATATCGATATAATACAAAACTCAAGTCCCACGCACCGAAGAGAGGGTTTATCTCCATGGCCAATTCCGGCCCCAACACAAACGGCTCGCAGTTTTTTATTAATCTCGTTGATACGCCATGGTTGACGGGGAAACATACGGTTTTCGGTGTGGTAATCAAAGGCATGGACGTCGTAGATAAGATCGGCAGCGTCGCCGTCGATCCCGGGACCGGCAAACCGGAGAAAGATGTAACAATACTTTCCATCCGGAAACAACAAACTGAAAAATAAGCGGCAGCTTTTTTTATTAACGGAGGATCAATTTTCCACCTGCAAAGATATTCCCGGTGATAAGGTCTGTTTCGATGAAAAAAGTGATTATCAGACAGGTTCCAAATCGTGAACAAAAATGTGAAGCTCCCTGCCCACAGGGCGGGGCTTGCGGGTGCACTCCCGGTCAAATCAAAAATTACAAACGGCTCTATTAACCCAACACCTTACCTCAGCCCGTAATATACAGCGGGAAGATTCACCCCACCGCCTCTATCAGCAATGAATTGATCGACAATGAAGGGTTTCTCAGGACATACCCCCACCGCCACGGAACAGACGGCTTTTTCGGGGCGGTACTGGTGAAAAAGTGA
>CAYVXX010000130.1:0-4364 GCA_964454305.1 uncultured Syntrophales bacterium
CCGCCTCCCAGGGCAAGACCGATACGTTTACCTTTCCATTTCATAATTGCAGGCTACCTCCAGCCTAAAAAGAGCATACGTGCTTCATGCTATTTATTATATCATCCTTCGCTTTCGCTATATCATATTGAGGACTCCGGCACCGCGAATCTTTCCTTCTTTGAGCAGAAGCAAGACTTTATTTGCCTCTTCCAGCCTGAATTCCTCGATTTCGGGCACAACAGGAATTTCGGCGGCCAGCAGCAGAAATTCCTCGGCATCTCTTCTTGTCACATTGGCAACACTTTTTAATTCCTTCTCATGCCAGAGATGTTCAGCGTAATCCAATTCGGGAATGGGTGTCCTCTTGCGGATAGCGTTTATCACCACTCTTCCGCCTTTTTGAAGGTTCCGTAATGCCTCGCGCACCGGCACACCCATCGGAGTAAAATCGATGGCACGGTCAAGCTTTTCCAGGGGGGTATCCTCCGTCGCCCCGACCCAGTCTGCCCCCAGCTTCAGGGCCAAATCTCTATGGTCTTTCCCGCGTGTAAAAACGAAGACCTTGCAGTTGGGATATTTGTATTTGGCGACCTGAACAACAATATGGGCGGAGGCCCCGAAACCATAGAGGCCAAGAGTCTTGCCGTCTTCCATTCCCGTGAGTCTCAATGCCCGGTAGCCGATTACCCCGGCACACAGAAGAGGTGCCGCCTGTAAATCGGAAAATCTTTCCGGAATAGGGTAGGCGAAGTCCTCGGGGACGACGGTATATTCGGCATAACCCCCCTCAGCGTCTTTCCCCGTCCACTTTGCTTTATCACACAGATTTTCCTCGCCTTGCAGGCAGAAAGAACACTCACCGCAGGCCCAGTTAATCCAGGCGATTCCTACCCTGTCTCCTTTTTTGAATCTGGTCGCTCCGGGGCCTGAAGAGTCGACCCTGCCGACGATTTCATGTCCCAAAATCATGGGAAACCGTGACGGAGGAACCCTGCCTTCAATCTCATCCAGCTCTGTATGACAAACCCCGCATGCGGAAACCCTGACCAGAATTTGTCCGGTATCGGGAACGGGGACGGGCAGCTCCATCAATTCTAAAGGTTTTTCTTCAACCTGACAGATTTTCTTGATTACCATCGCTTTCATCTTTTGGTACTCCTTCTTTTAAGCTTTGCCAAACTTACAGTACATCATCAAAAGTATCAATAGGTTGTTCACTTTACTTCAGCAGGAAAAATGTTCTATAAGAATTTTAATGCCGATGCCGATAAGGATCAGCCCGCCTAAGATTTCAGCTTTTTTGCCTAAGAGCTGCCCCAGCTTTTCCCCGAAGAGCATTCCGGTAACCGTCATAGCGGAAGCGACGATGCCGATCACAACACTCGGATAGAGAATAGTTATGTTTAAAAAGGCAAGGCTTAAGCCCACGGCAAGCGCGTCGATGCTTGTCGCTATCGATAAGACAATCAGCGTAAGCCCCCTGGTAGGGTCTGCTATTTTAAATTCTCTCTCCTCTTTAAAGGAATCTCGGATCATCTTCCCGCCTATGAGAACCAGGAGGCCAAAGGCAATCCAGTGATCGTAGTCCGCGATGAGTCCGGATACGGTCATGCCGGCAAACCACCCGATAATGGACATCAGAAACTGGAATAGTCCGAAGTGGAAGGAGAGGCGGAAGACCTGTGCGAGGGATATTTTCCGAAGGACAACCCCTGCAGATATGGCAACGGCAAAGGCATCCATCCCCAGCCCGACAGCAATCAGTAAAATCGACAGAAAATTCATTTAAGTACCCCTATCACATTTTTCCTCCCCTGGTGGGAGGGGACAAAGGGGAGGGGGATTTACACTTCATTCCCACGTAGAACTTCTATAGTCCCCGCTTCCCGAACGGGCTAATACGGAATTACCCAATAATAGAACGTTTTACAAGTGTTTTTCTATCAAACGTTTTAGAAAGGTAGGACAACAATTTAAAAGGCAGTACGTTTCATCCCATCACGGTAACAGGAGGGAGCCGTGGAGTGATTTAAGCAAAAAACCCGTTTCTCGGAAAAAGAAACGGGTTTTTTGTTTTATGATCGGAAAATTGACGATGGAGAAAAGAGCGGGGCCTGACCCTTAAAGTTCTGTCCCGAGAACATTGGTCCCGTTATCCTTCCTCTTTACACCCTATCATCTTAACGTTATTACTAATAACGCGAGCTGCCTCCAGGTCGCCTTCCGCCGCCGCCACGGCCTTTGTCGGCACGAGGGCGAGCCTCATTCACATTCAACGTCCGTCCAGCCATCTCCTTGTCGTTCATCCCGTTGATGGCTGCTTCAGCCTCTTCCTTCCCAGGCATCTCTACAAATCCGAATCCCTTGGACCGGCCGCTGTAGGTGTCCATAATGATGTTTATAGACGTTACCTCACCAAATGCCTCAAAAGCTCTTTGTAACTCCTCTTCTGTGACGGAATAAGACAAGTTGCCTACGTAGATTTTCATAACATCTCCTTTGTTAAATAATTAGCAATATATCAGGTTATTTCCTGCCTTTATATGTTTTATTTATATCATTTTTTATTATACAGGATTAAAACCAAAGCGGCATTCAGACCTGCTTGCATGTCTTCCGGGTTAACGTACGCTGCGGGGCTTTCGCGATTTAGATCGGGACGAACTGGAGAAAAGCGTTCCAGTGGAAAGGCTTCGCGATCCGTTCCGGCGGTTTGAAGCCGGGTGTGTCAGCGGTGAGGCGGCGAGAGTAAGTTCTACCGGGGACTTCATTACCCTTCGTTGTCTCACAGGCTGTCGCGGGCGGTCGAATCTGCCATTTCCTGACGGTGCCTGTATGGTGTAATCGAAATCTTCCAGTGTTCGTCTTTCGATTTTTTCACCGAGAACGTTTTCGATGGTCCACACAAAAGCTCTATCTTCGCTCGTCACAAAGGTAAACGCATCACCGGTCCGTGCCGCACGGCCTGTCCGGCCGATTCTGTGCGTGTAAGCATCGACGGTGTCAGGCATGTCGTAATTGATCACGTGGGAGATTCGGGACACATCGATTCCGCGGGCGGCAATGTCGGTGGCTACCATGATCTGGTATTTGCCGTTTCGAAAACCGTCGAGTGCCGCCGTTCGCTTGAACTGTGACAGGTCTCCCTGTAGAGAAGTCGCAATGAAACCGGCTTTTTTCATATGCTTTGCGAGGCGAGTGGCACGGATCTTCGTGCGAGTAAAGACGAGCACCGACTCCGTGTCCGTGCGGTCCATAAGTTTCATTAAAAGGTCTTTTTTGAGGTGCTGTTCGACGGGATAGAGGGCATGAGAGACCGTGGATACGGGAGCAGTATCGCCGATCTGGAAAGTAACGGGATTGTGCAGGACATCTTGTGCCAGCTCCCGGATGTCATCAGGCATGGTGGCAGCGAACAGCAACGTTTGATGCTGTTTCGGCAGCCGCTTCATGATCGTCCTGATATCCGGTAAAAACCCCATGTCAAACATGCGGTCCGCCTCGTCCAGGACGAGCACTTCCAGATGGGATAAATCAATCATGCCCTGGTCCATGAGATCTATCAGACGTCCCGGACAGGCCACAACGATTTCGGCTCCTTGACGGATCATCCTGATCTGGGAGTCTTTTTTTATGCCTCCATAAATTGTGATACTCTTCAGTTTCGTCCACCTGCCAAGTTGACACATCGACTCGTGTGTCTGTTCCGCCAGTTCCCGTGTAGGGGCAATGATGAGTGCCCGGATACGCTTCCGCGGACCATCCATCAAACGCTGTAGGATGGGAAGCACGAACGCGGCGGTTTTCCCCGTTCCGGTCTGGGCCAGTCCCATGACGTCCCGTTCCCGGAGAATGGATGGAATGCATTGAGTTTGAATCGGCGTGGGCTCCGTATAGCCGAGTGCCTTGATACCGGATTCGATATGGGGATGTAGATTAAACGATTTAAAATTCATTAAAAGTCCTTCTTTTTCTATTTGTGGGTCAGGTATAACCCCGGCCCGTCCGCCGTCGGGGCGGTTGATTGGTCATTCTTGTTGAATCGATAGATGTCTGTCAGATTTGATCAGATATCAGGGTTTCGTCGGACTCTGCCGATTTATTCTTCTTTCCCTGTCGCTTCTCCATTTTTTCCTGCGCTTTTCGCTTGCGCTCAATTTCTTTTTGCCCTTTCTGAAACGTGTTTTGATTTCGCTTTGCCATGTTCCTCCTGTTTTAGTTTTGGTACGGCCCACGCGTCTTTTTTAAAGAGTCCTTTTTATTATACCCAAAAAAATCCCCAGAAGCCTCTCACAGGCTCTGGGGAGATGGACCAAAACCGATTTTAAAAGTAACCGTAATATAAGCGTTATGGACGAGTATGTCAAGGTTTAATTAGGATG
>CAYVXX010000131.1:0-4345 GCA_964454305.1 uncultured Syntrophales bacterium
GAAAACGGCCACAGTCTGAAGTTGGAACGGATGATCCTCCACACCTCAGCCAGTCCTTTCGGTTCAAAGAGAATAAACAGCACGATAGCCAATCCGAAGGCGAATTCACGAAGCGCAGCCACGTTAAGTCCGATACCCGCCGATATCCCGAGATTCATAAAAATATCCGTTGCCCCGCGCAAAACCTCATTTAAACCGGTAATAAAGATTGCCCCATAGATAGCGCCTGCAACACTCCCCATCCCGCCTATAATAACCATGGCGATATATTCAACGGAGAGTCCAAGTGTAAATGGCTCGGCCGTAATGCTGATCATATAAAATGCCCAGATAGCTCCGGCGATTCCGGCATAAAAAGAACTGATGCCGAAGGAGAGGAGCTTGTATCGAAATATCGGAATCCCCATCCCCTCAGCGGCACGGTCATTGTCACGAATAGCGATAAATGCCCTCCCGTATTTGGTTCGTATTAAATTGACTGCCATAAGTGTCATGAAGACGAGACAGATGTAAATCACATAAAAGAAGCTTCTATCATCAACTATCTCCAACCCAAATATGGTGGCCGTGGGAAGTGTAATCCCCATCGTGCCCCTCGTTAGACTTTCCCAGTGGACAAGGACATATTCAATAATGAACTGTCCGGCAAGAGTGGCAATGGTCAGATACAGTCCTTTGAGGCGACCTGACGGTATTCCGAAAATCATACCCACCATTGCCGTAATAAACCCGGCGGCAGGCACCGCCAGCCAGAATGGAAAGCCGAGAGAAGTGGCCAGAATTGCGCCGGCATATGCCCCCACTCCAAAGAAAGCACCATGACCGAGAGATATCTGGCCGGTAAATCCGATCAGTATGTTGAGGCCTATTGCAGCTATAGCCGCAATGCCGATCATATTGAATATATAAAGAGCATATGGTCCACTTATGAAAGGAAACACAGTAAAGAGCAGAAGAAGGCCGATACATAACCACAGCCGGCCAAAATCCGTCTCAAAGATAGCAAGTTCTTGTTCGTATCGTTCTTTAAAATTCCCACATGGGTGAAATTGAAATCTTCGCATTTTTACACACGCTCTATTTCTACCAGACCAAAAAGTCCATACGGCTTTACCAGTAAGATGAAGACGAGAACACCATAAGGAACGACATCGCGCAGTGACGTTGAAATATATCCACCGGTAAAGGTTTCCAGGAGTCCTATGATAAGGCCACCTATGATTGCTCCGCCGATACTGTCGAGCCCACCCAGAATGACTACGGGAAAGACCTTCAGCCCTATGGCACTAATCTCATGGACGTTAATCCCGTTGATAATTCCGAGAACTATACCGCTCATTGCAGCTACCAATGCGGCGATTGCCCATGAAAGGGCAAAGACCCTCCTCACATGAACCCCCAGGGAAAGGGAAGCTGTCTGGTTATCGGCAACCGACCTCATGTAAATCCCCTGTGAAGAATATTTAAAGAAAAGACCGAAAAGCAGAAGAAAAATCATGCCTGTTATAAAAGAGGCAACATACACCGGCGGAACAGAAATTAACCCTGCATGTATACCAAGACCACTCGGGAGAAAATCCGGATAGGTATGTAGATTCCCCCCAAAAACGAGTAAAAGAAACCCCTTGAACATGGCGGCAAGTCCAACGGTCAACATGATCACATAGATAAGATGTTCACCAATCAGGGGTCGCAGAAAGAGTCGTTCAATAACAAACCCCAGTATAAAGCTGCCTGCAAGCGTCAGTAAAAAAGCAACGGCAATCGGCAGCTTTGCCCACGTAACCAGAGCAAGGAACAAGAAGGCACCTGCGGCCATGAGTTCGCCATGAGCAAAGTTTAGAACACTCGATGATTTAAAAATCATGACAAATCCCATTGCGGACAGGCCATAAAGAAACCCGATGCTGATGCCATTTACCAAGAGTTGAAGAAAAAAATCCATGTCTCCTCCTGCTTAAGTGCCTAAAGTTTGAAGTGAGCTAAAGTGAACTAAAGTTGAAAAAATTTACTATATTTATTTTTTCCCAATGGATGTAAAAATAGCGAGTAATTCACTACATTCATCATATTCAGATTTCACTTTTTCCCAGGATAGCCATTTTGCTTCTACAATCACTTCCAGCCAATATTGCGTTTCGCTCGCTTCACTTTCGCAAATTTTAATCTTATTTTTGAAATCAGCCTTACTTCTGGCCCGATTGGCTTCCCTGTAATTTGCGCCAATGGAAGTTCCAGATTTTGTGATCTGATTCTTTATAACTCTACATTCAGGTGTATCGGGTAAAATTGTCGATAAACGGATTATTTGCACACCGAACTTTCGAGTTCGCTTTTCAAGGCCTTTGGCGAATTCTTTATTATCCACAACTTTAGCTCACTTTAGGCATTTTAGTCACTTTAGGCACTCTTTTTATACTTGCTAAACCGTAATTATGTTAACTTTAGTCTCAATCATACCAACCTGCCCATCCCGATAGCGTACCTTGCCTTTGACCTCCAGTTCACTCTCTTTGCCGTACATCGCCTCAATAAGCTTGATATACAGCCCGTAAACGAACCTCCTGCGAACTTTCCCCGTCCTCGTCAGCTCTTCATCGTCCGCATCAAGGAGTTTGTACAAAAGAATAAACTTATTAATCTTCATCGGATCCGGCAATTGAGTATTAACCTCTCTTACCTCGCCAAGAATAAGTTTCTCAACCGCAGATTGCTGGGAAAGGTCTGTATAGGTTGTATATGGAATCATCCGTTCCTCAGCCCAGTTACCAACGTTTCCCATATCGATGTTTACAAAGGCCGATATGAAAGGACGTCCCTCACCAAAGATTACCGCTTCCTGAATATAGGGACTGAATTTCAGGCGTGTTTCAACGAAATCAGGAGAAAATGCCCTGCCCTCCTTGTCACGTATTATCTCCTCTTTTCGTCCGATAATAATAAGATGTCCGTCTTCGTCAATATAGCCGGCATCACCGGTACAAAGCCAGCCATCATTAAAGGCCGCTTCAGTAGCACTAAAATCATTGTAATACCCCTCAAAGACTGATTCACTCGACACAAGGACTTCCTGATCTTCCGAAATTTTCACCTTTGTCCGAGGCAGGGGTTTGCCTACGGTCTCCGGCTTCACTTCATCATCGGGCTGAACCTGAAATATCCCGCCAGATTCAGTGAGTCCGTAACACTGTTTCAGGTTCAATCCGACAGCCCTAAAAAACCGTATTACATCAGGGCTTATGGGATGTCCTCCAGTATAGGCGCTTAAAAACTGTGAACAGCCGACCCGATCCAGAAGGGGCCGGAAAACGATTACGGATGCCAGCCACTTGAGACATCGCAAATAGAGAGGTATTGGCAGTTTTTGAGATTCACGGTCAACCACCATTCTCCCGATCTTTTCCGAAAGGGCAAAAAAATTGCGATTGATCAACCCTGAATCGCCGATCTTAACTCTGATCTTTGAAGCCAGATCCTCCCAGAACCGTGAAGAGGTAATAATCACGCTTGGCCCTATTTCTCGAAAGTCATCAACAATTGTTTCCTGAGTTTCCGAAAAGTTCATGACCATTCCCCCCACCAATGTAACGCCAACCCCCCACATCTGGTCAACGACCCACGCCGGCGGACTGACCGACATCCAGTTCGCGCCAACACCGATCGGTGCGGTTTCAAGCCATTCCCTTGCCATTTCGGCAAAATTCCTATGACTCAACATGGCCAGTTTTGATATGCCCGTTGTACCGGAAGTCATAATCATCAATGCAATATCATCCGCCCTTCCCTTCCACAGCTCCTGTTCAAAAAGCTCAGGCTGTTCATTGTCAATTTCTCTGCCGAGCTCCAACAAATCTCGAAAACTGATCAGCCAGGGATTATTGCTGTAGTTTCTCATTCCCGTCGGGTCTATGTAGACAACTTTGCGGACATGTGTAAGTTTATCACGTGCATCAAGCAGTTTGTCCACCTGCTCCTGGTCCTGGGCAACAACATAAACCGCCTGAATCCGGTTCAGTGCGGAACTCAACTCATTTGTTACCGCTGAAGTAAACAGATTGAGAGTTATGGCGCCAACTGCCTGTCCGCCAATCTCACTGAACAGCCATTCGGGGTGATTATCCGTTATAATTGCGATATTCCCACCCCTCTTGAAACCGAGGGCTAAAAAACCGAGGGCGGTATGTTTAACATACCGGAAATAATCTTCCCAGCTATATGTCTGCCATATACCATACGCCTTCTCGCGAATGGCAACCCTCTTCTGCCCGAAACGCTCCGCCTGTTTGAAGAGTATCTGGGGCAGTGTATGCTGGGCATGGGACGCGAGAGTCTCCTCGTCTAATTG
>CAYVXX010000132.1:0-4248 GCA_964454305.1 uncultured Syntrophales bacterium
CTTTGCGCCTTTGCGTGAGGTATCTTTTTTGTTCTGCGCCAATCTGCGTAATCTGCGGATTGGGTATCCATTTTTCAATCCGTGTAATCTGCGTAATCTGTGGATAAGATTGTTTCAAGCGTATGCCTTGGCCTGAACCCCGTTTCCAACATTTTTTTATTATCAAAAATCAGATCAGAAGCGAGCTTCTCATAACACGAATGAATCCATTCTCTTTTCTTCGGAAAGAAAACACCCGCAATCCGTGTCGCAAACCAGACAAGAAAAAGTGGAATGTGAATAACAGGTATATTCGGACGGATGCCCGATTTTTTAAAGACCCGGATAATAGTATTAAATTCATAAGGCTCTGCATCACACACATTAAAAACCCGTAAGCGCCCCCGTTCGTCATTCCCGCGGAGGCGGGAATCCAGTCCATGTTCATTCCCGTATTCCCCTTTGTCATTCCCGCGAAGGCGGGAATCCACTCCATGTTCATCTGTGCTAATCTGCGTAATCTGTGGATTTAATCTGCGAAAATCTGCGTGATCTGTGGATTGTAATATGTGGACAATAAACTCAATCAGATTCGGCCTTGCCAACGCCGACATCCTCTGCGAACCCGAACCAAACCTGAGATAAGCCAGCTTCCCCGGTGCAAAAACTCTGCGGTCCAGATTCAAGCTCCAGTCACGATCATATACCGGAGCCAAACGCAAAATAACCAAATTATGGAGTTTACCTTCATCATATAAAGCACGTAACCGCATCTCCGCATCCAACTTACTTACAGCATAATCACTCGAAGGCCAACACTCCCCATCCTCCGTTCTCCCGTCTCCTGTCTCCTGCCTCCTGTCTCCTGTCCCCTGTTCCCCCTCCCCATACACCGACACCGAAGAAAGAAAGATAAAACACACATCAGGATTACTCTCCCCAGCGGCCCTCGCAAGATTCTCCGTCACTTCACTGTTCACCCGCATATAAGTAGCAGAATCAACCGCGCCGATCTTCTGGTGCGCAATGCCGGCACAGTGAATAACCACATCCGGAGAATACTTTTCACAAATAGTGGTTACTGAATCCGAATCAGTCAGATCAGCCTGCTCCCATGTAATCTTTTCATTGCCAAAAATGGCATCTGTAAGATCGACCCCGATTACATTATTGCCGGAGACTAATCGATTGCACAACGCGGTCCCGATAAAACCGGCGGCACCTGAAACTAAAACAGTAGATGGGTTCATTGGTAACTGATATTATTCTCGTGTTGCCTTCAAAATACGCAGATATTCTTCCGCCACTTTTTTATTTATGATATTCGCGTCGAATTGCCGAACACATCTTTGTCTTGCAGCTCTTCCCATACGGTATGTCAAGTCTGGATTATTTAACAGTTGCTTCAACGCCTGCAGCAGAGACGGGTCATCATGAGGAGGAACTAAGATGCCGGTTTCACCATTGACAACTGGATCAACTAACCCGTAGATGTGAGTTCCTATTGTTGGAATGCCCATAGCCGCTGCCTGAATAACAACTGTGTTAAATCCCTCGCGATAACTTAGTAAACATAAAATATCTGATATAGACAGATAGCGCTCAGGACATTCGGTATATCCAACATAATGGATTCTCGGACTTTGTTTTATGTCATCAATAGTTATGGTTCCCATGCCTCCGCAGTCTTGATCAAGGGGACCGACCAACAGTAAATCCACGTCATAGCCCAAATGCAAAAGCTCACGAAAAGCTGAAAGCAGCTCAAAAATGCCTTTATCGCGGGTAATGCGACCAACAAAAATAAGAACTTTAGAATTAGAATTGATTGAGAGGTCTTGTTTTAATTGATGTTTAGTAGCTACTGACCATTGTTTAGGATCAAAGCGACTCAAATCAACTCCCGCGAGAGAACCGTGACCTATTACCGATATTTTCTTAGAAGCAATTATCTGTTCATTCACTAAGAACCGACGCTGGCTTTTACTGTCTGCGTAACACCGGGTATTCAAAGTGCCGATAAGTTTATCGGCCAATCGGGAAACCCAGCGAATAGGTCCCTTCAAAGTGACCCACGGTTGGCCTGTCCAGGTATGTAGCCGTACAGGGGTTCGGGTAAAAAAGGCGGCAATTGCTGATAGCAATCCAGCTTTGGGAGTGGTTGAATGTACAATATCGAATTTATGTTTATGAAATATCTTAATTAGCTTGATAAGCGCAACAAAATCCTTCCATAAGTGCAATGAACGAGGTATTTCAACGATTTCATGACTTAGATCAAAGCATGTTTTTATCTTAGATAATTCTTGTCCATCTGACGAAATCAAAACCACTTTCATTCCAATATCTCTCATGTATTCATGTTGGGTTAGGAAATGAGAGGTCAAATAAAATGGAACCGTTGCGATACGGCAGACTTTAATACCCTTCAGATTATTTTTCAGGTATTTGCTATCAAAAGGTGAGACCTTTGAATTTTTCATATAATAAGCAGAATGTCCTTGAAATGACAATTTTTGTCAAAAATTGTCACCGCAGCTTCTTCTATTTGATATTGTAAGTATGTTCCCATGCCGTTTAGCATCAAATCTAATAACCCATATGGGCTTTTTCTTTGGTCTGGCACGGAATCTCGAAAACGTAGAATGATCATGGGAGGATTTAGCAAGGGGAAGACCTAAAACTTCTTGAAGGAGATCCTATCGTTTATCTGGTTCTCAAGCTCCGGATCCGACTGGATTCGAAACCATTTCTGGAGAAGCATACATTTTAACAGCATCAATGGGGATAAGCATCCGCGCCTTCTTCACTCTTTCCGACTTCATAATACTCCATCAATAATGCTTCAATGTTCCTCCATTTGACTACTCTATTTATCCGTTCCATCATCTTTACACTACGATTATGCTCTAATGATTTTGAGACTGCCAGATCCGAAAAACTGATTTCTTCGCCTACCCTCTTATAGCCCATAGCTTCCCCCTTTTCTATCTGGCAATATTTGAGAAAAGATATAGCATGTTAATAAGATTTTGGCACTATATTTCAATAAGTTAGGTTGCTTTTTCAACAACGAAATATCCCTATTTCCATTAGAGTTTCCAAGGACTTCCGATTTCCAGCACTTTTTATGAGTAAAGTTTTTTCATTTCTTAATGGCAGAATTCATTAGAAGTTGATTCCGGTAATTTTTGCCGGGTTCTGCAAGGTCTCAAGGTGAAATATCATCAATAGTTGTAAATTTAGTAATTGTCAACGTATCCTGATCCTCATGTATGATTTAATAGGAGGTAAGTAAAAACATAACGACATGATCTTCATAAAATGCCGTCAATTTACATCCCAATTTTATCATTTAGCTGTCAACTATTTTGCAAGTATTAACAAAGAATATCCACCCAATGTCTTTACTGTTAAATCCTTGCTCAGATAAAACATTATCTTCCTCGGAAATTTTAGAAGCCTTGATTTAAAGCTTAAGCTTGTACTGATGCCAGACAGCTCAATTGCCCCGCCAGTATAAAAATAATCAATGATCTCATATCCGGTATCTTTTAGTACTGCTAACATAATTTCTTTGTTAAAATAGTGAATATGACCATATTTTTCTCTTGAATCTACAAAAGTACGTCCTAATAATGCCTTTACTACAAATATTTCCAATGGAATGTGGAATATTTTATATTCACCCTTCTCTCTAAATTTTTTTAAAAATCCTATATAATCTTCTATATGTTCAACCAAATCTATGGCCAATAAAACATCAAAATATACATTTTCTTCTTTAATAAAATCTTTTAAAAAGTATTTAATTTTGTCTTGTTCTCTTTGCTTACAAAGATTAAATGCGTCGCGTGAAATTTCATAACCATAATACATTATGTCTTTTGATAATTCACCGTATAATTGATTCAATATTTCACCAGCGCCGCACCCTACCTCACAAATAGAATTTGGATTAATGTTGTTTTTTTGAATTATTTTTATTATTTGTTTTGCTTTCCATGGTGAATCCTCTACATGCCAAGTTAAATTTTTTTCAATATATTTCCCATTATTGTATATTTTCATAATAACCCTTTTAAATTTCAGATGTCTAATTTGCCCTTTTGGTAAGCCGGTTGTATGTACCTTCTTACAGCAACACATATCTTACAAAACCTTTGGACAACTCCTTCTTGAAAATGTGCGTTTAAATCTGAATTTAAAACTGTAAAATCTATCATAACTATTTAATAATATTTGACAATACGTGGTTTTTATGTTACA
>CAYVXX010000133.1:0-4235 GCA_964454305.1 uncultured Syntrophales bacterium
TCAGGAGTATACACCATGACTAATCAAATGTCAACTAACCGGCGTTGTAGTGTTAGATGATCACTGTCCCCTGCTTGCCGACTCCTGTTCCAATCCCATAGCCCTTTCCAGATTTGCGTGACTGATATGATAATCGCCTAGGGCGGTGGTGTAGTCAGATTTTGCCCTCGTCAACAAGATTTGTGCGTCAAGAACGTCCGTTGAAGTCGTCACCTGTTCCCTGTACCTTTCCTGGGTGATGCGGAAATTCTCCTCTGCCTGCTCGATGGCCTTTTGGGACACAAAAATCTGTTGCTCCGCCTCATGCAGGAGCAGATAGGCACTTCTAACCTCAAGAGTAATCATATCTTTTGCATTTACGAGGGCGTCCTTTATCTGATTTTCACGGCTCCTAATCACATCAACCCTGTTTTTTGTCCCTCCCCATTCCCATAAATTCCAGTTGGCAACCGCCATGACATACCAGCTTTCCTGATCCCTGAATTCGTTCCCGGAAACGCCGGGAGTATCTCCGAAACGGGAGTAATTCCCGACAAGGCTTACATTGGGGAAAAACTCACTCTTTGCCTGGTCGACAATCTTTTTTGCCTGTTCCACTTTCAGAGAGTAGGCTTTTATCTCCGAACGGTTTTCCAGAGCAATCTTCTGACAATCCCCGGGAGACTTCTCAAAAGGTTTATAGGCGAATATATCTTCCACCTTCACGGGCGCATCTATCTTCCTCCTTAGAACCATATTCAGTTTCGCCCGCGCCAGTTCAAGGCCGTTTTCTGATCTGACGAGAAACTGCCGGCCATTGGCAAGCTGGACCCCGGCATGGAGAAGATCGTTCCGCGGGATCAACCCGACCTCAAAGAAACCCTGAGCCATATCACGGTGAGCCTCGAGTTGCTTGACCGACTGCTGCGCCACCACCAGAAGTTTCTCCGCCTTGATCACGTTAAAATAGGCAATCTTGACTTCCCGGACGATATCCAGCACAGCACCCCTTTCCTCCATTTGCGCGGCGCTTACCCCAAGTCTGCTGGCCTCATAGTTCGCAAGAATGCCTCCGCCAGTGAAAATCGGCTGCCTGGCCTCCAGCGCCCAGGTATAATTATCCTGAGTTCCTGTTGTCATGGTGGTTTTTGAACCGGGAGCGGACAATCCGTAAAGGATAGAATGAGGATCCGTATTTAATCTAGTATAGTTATAGGATGTACTGAGCTTCGGCAAAAATCCTGTAAATGCCTCCCGCTTCTGCGCCTCCGCGCCGGCCACACCTTCCCTGGCTGAATGGATGATGACGCTTTGCTTCAAAGCCAAATCAATGCTGTTCTGCAAAGTCAGCATGCCCTCCCCTTCTGCCGCTGACACAGCCGATGACATTGCAAAACAGCCCAGCAAAACAACAACCAATCTCCGTAATATGGCATTTGGTCTCATAATTTCCTAGTCCCACAATAATTGGTTTCTTTTATCGTTTAATGGCCCGCAGAATCAATGATATTCCCCCGAAAAAGCAAACACACAGTTAAGATGAATATAAAGCTTGACCGCGTTATCGGCCTGAGTGAATTGCCAATCCAGCAGTTTTTTATCTTTCTTCAGAACATCAAGAAACATTTGTACTCTTAGATCCAATGGTTTGTCTTGTCGCGTATTGGAAAACCGCAGGAACTTACTGACCCAGTAGGCGTAAAAAGGGATTTGGTTTTCCGACGCCAACTTACGCTGGGCAATAAACTTTTGAAACTCAGGCAAAATATCATTCATCTTCCTGCTCCCGATGACGAAGACCACGCAACCTGTCCATCATTTGCCAATAATCATTGCTTATACGCATTACCCTTTTCCTGATAATAAACACTTTTCATAGAAGAGTCCAATAATAATTATTTGATTTTAAAGGGATATGGGTGTAGAAAAATTTTTATCCAAAGAAAATTTTTTTGTTCAGACCGGAATAGTATGTAGTATGTCTATTAATTGTTAGCCTTAAGAAACTATGGAACGAATTCAACCATTTGATGCACAAAAATTAGAAGCGGCTTGCCGAGTTATTGCTGATACTGAACGTGGGCTTACCGGTTCAGAGATTGGATATTTGCTTCAAGATTGCAAATTGGTCGATATCAGTCCGACAATGACTAAATGGAAGAGGCTTTTTAATGCGCTCGTTGAAGCCCAGAATAATTATAAAGTCGGTAATCACCTGATAATGTTTATTAATCGAGCACTTGATCCAGTCAAATACGCCCGAGACAAAGAAAAGTTCGAGTGGAGACGCACTGAGTTAAATATTGTTCTTTCATTTTCAGGTTTTTGTGTTCGTGAAGACGGAAAGTATCCTAACGGCAAATCACTTTTAGTCCTAAATTTAAGTATAATTCCACCTTTTTGTACCGAAAACTTTGTGCTCAGACCAGCGTATTGTGATGATTATATGTTCAGAAAAGCAGTGAGCGGTGAATTGTGGATGATAGCCTTTGCACAACCAGGTGCTCCAATATTTGGTATTCCTGAATTTGAAGGGAAACCTGGAGTGGAATCAATTATGCAAAAGTCAGGGATTCTCAATGACATTGAATATGAATACATTGCAGGCATTTTGTTCATGATTCATCCTTGGAGAAAGAATACAGATATCTGAGGCTTATATTCCTATGACAAGTTTATAACATGGGAAGATAATGAACCAGATGTCGTGAAAACTCTATTGGCCATAACAGGAAGTAACTGGAACGATGACAAAGACATTAATGGTTGGCAATTAACACTACAACGCCGGTAATTACGGTTTATGTCGGATGATTCTTCAGCCATTTTTTCTTATGAGAGTTTCTGGATTTTTCTTTGTTATGCCGCTGCTTCATAAACCAGGTGATCACGTCTTGAGGGCTCCATGTGATTCTTGGGAGGACTACCTCCAGGAGCTTTCGGATCTCAGGAACAGTGGCCGACACACATTTTTCCCCCCCATTGCCGTTGCACGGCCTTCAAGAATGCAAGGGCAAGCATCGAGAGTGTGATATGGTGATACCAACCCCGATATTTTGTCAGTTCATAATGGTCGAGACCGACTTCACCTTTGGCCAGTTTGAAGTCCACCTCGATGCTCCAGCGCTGACATCCTGCCCAGGCCATTTCGGAGATGGAGATGGTTTCCGGGGCGTTGGACAGATAAAACTTGATCTCTCTATCTCCTGTTTGCAGAGATCTCCTGATCATCAGCCAGGAAGCCGGTCCAGGTTTCCCGTTCCATTTCTCAAAGACCCGCAGGCGAGCGAATTCAAACTCCCTCGGTCCCTTGTCTCCTTCACGCAGGCAGACTCGCTGCCATTGATTATCAGGAATAGAAGAGACGAGAGACGATGCAGTCACGGCAGGCGGAGATCCCTCCGTCGGTTTCGGATGCTTCGGTTTTCTTCCCCGTCTGTTATTCATAACCGGCGGCACTTTCCAGGCTGGGTCGTCCGTCCAGACATGGGTGTCGTAATAGACTTCAAAACAATACCATTTCCCCATGCCTGCAATGTGCTTCCGAAACTCATGAGCATCCCCGTAGGCGCAGTCCCCGCTAACCCACTGAAACAGCAAATGGCCTCTCTCGTTGGCCCTGTCCAGCATCTCCATGGCCAGTTCAATCTTCGTCTTGAATCGAACATCTTGAGGGATGCCAGCTCTCTTCCTTCTCCCCAAGGCAGTCTCTTCAAACCACTGAGACAGGATATACAGCCGCCGATCCACCAGGGTATGACCATGAACAGACGCATAAGACATGAACACCCCAACCTGGCAATTGTCCGTCTTGCCCATTGTGCCGGAATACTGTCTTCCCACGCCCGCAGATTTATCGCCCTTTTTTGGGAAACCCGTATCATCGAAAATCACAACGCCGTTTGGAGCGCCAAACAGCTCGCCCACAAAGCGCTGGTGCTCCTCAATACACCCCTCGTCATTCCAGGGAGAATTGCTCAAAAACTCCTGCAGTTTCCGGGGTGGCGCACCCACCTCCTCGGCAATGTTCTCCACGTTCTTTCGCTCAACAGGCATCATCAGACCCTGCAAATATTTCATGCCCCACTTTCTGCCTTCAGAGCGACAAAAGAAACCGTGAAACCGACCGTGGTATGCCTCCAATTGAGGCATCAGCTCTCTCAAATCGTCCTCCGTCATGGCACACCTCCTGTTGTTTTTCAGGAGTATACACCATGACTAATCAAATGTCAACTAACCGGCGTTGTAGTGTTAAA
>CAYVXX010000134.1:0-4203 GCA_964454305.1 uncultured Syntrophales bacterium
ATCGTGAACATGTTAGGTTCCTTAAAATATCGTGACGCCGTATCCCCCCTTCTGGAATTGCTTAAATCTAAGTCATTGATTTCCTCGAAGTCAAGAACCGAGCTGGAAGAAAAAATCTGTGTTGCTTTGGGCCGCATAGGGTCTCCGGAAGCTATTCCGACACTGGAGTCGATTGCTAAACAGAAAAGCCTGTTTAGCATAAAATCTTATCATGAAAGGGTTAGAATTACCGCGGGAAGAGCCTTGGCAATGATAGGGAAAAGGGGAAAAGAAGCAGAGAAAATATAACATTAAAGTTCCCCGCAGCTTGCTGCGGGGAATGTGCTCGCTGTTCAGTTCAACGGGAATGGGGACTTCAATATTTACAGATTAATAATCAAGAGCTTTGAAAAATATAATTCTTCGATGCTCAAAACATTTTTTCGGTACAAGGAAGCAAGAATTTATAATGTTTCTCCCTATACGTCTGTATAACCGATTTCCCTTCCTCTCCACTCTTTAAGCAAGAGCCACTTCAGCAAGATTTGTGCCTGGATCTCCAATGTTATGATACTCCGGGCCAGACACTTACTTTTATTTATCCCTTGTTTGAACTGACGACCGATTTTTGATCGGAAATTCTCCATATTGACCGGAAGCGCACCCGCAAGCCCGCCCTGTTGGCGGGGAGAGTCATAAGTTGATTTTCAATAACAGGTAATTTTGGAGAGACAGATCTCCTCATTTAAGGATTTTTAAATATATCAGTAAATGACACTTTTCAATTAACTATTGACATTAAGTGTCGAATTATGTTTGATAAACAAAGTAAAAACAGGTGTGTTTGCGTACAATCTAACACTTTTCCCTTTCCGAATACTGTTTTGGGAGTTGGCCTTATAAATGCGAGAGAATTGAAGCATAAAGGAGGAATAATGATGCATGAGAAACGGCAGATTGTCAGATTAGGGTTGTATATGTCTTTGATACTGTTTGCCATTATGGTTGTGTTCGGCTGTGCGGCAAAGACAAAGGTATATGGTATCAAGCCTGCCGAAGTATGTGTAGGAGGCATACGAACGCTGGCTGTCCTTAAATTTGATGGGAAGTACGGGGAAACTGTAAGGAGCGATTTTTATAATAAGCTTGCTGAAATCCAGCATTTCGATCTTATTGATACTACCCAGATGAGTGCCCTGGAAAGAGTAATCTATGACCAGATAGATGATCCCAGGGTTTTGCCCGCTCTTGAGAATCTCAATGCCGATGGCGTAATTACGGGACGAGTAACTGCTGACATTAATGACATTCATGGTACTGATCAGATCCAGATGAAAGAAGGTACCGGTCGGTACAAAAAGCAGAAGAACATATTTGGCAAATGGGTTGATGTAGAAATACAACGTACTGTGCTGAGACCTGTGCCGTATATTATTCGACAGGCTTCGCTGACAACGGATTTCAAAGTATTCGATCTTAGAACCAGGAGAATTGTCGCCACAGGAAAGGTTACGAAAAACTATAATGAAAAGTTTGGCGGCAGTGAGGAGAACGCTTTGTTTTTTGGCGATAAATTGAGCGAACTTCCCGCCCAGAATCAAACCGTAAATGAACTTTCTTCTACGGTTGCTGCTGCACTTGTTGCGAAAATCTCCCCAACTCAGATTGCGACGGTTGTGCAGTTTGATGATGGCGGTAAATACGGGTTCGGTGGACACAATATGATAAAACGGGGAATTGAATTTGCCAAACGTGGATCATGGAAAGAGGCCATGGAGATATGGCAAGAGGTAATCAAGACCGAACCCACAAACTCTGCGGCATATTATGATCTTGGTGTTGGTTATGAAAGTTTTGGAGGCCTGAAAAACCTCGAAATTGCAAGAACAATGTATAAAAAGGCGGCTATGTGTGGAGATAACAATCTTTATATAGAAGCAGTAGCAAGGATCAACACGGCTATTTCTAATCTACAGAAATACGAACAGCAGAAAAAGCTGCTCAAGAAAACTCCGGTGAAGAAAAGCAGTGAAGAGGGCGGGGTACGGATATATTAATGGAGTTAAAATTGACAGGTAACAGGAAATTTCCTTGGCAAGGAGGATCGTTATGAAACGTAAAACTATTTTTTATGCGAGTATATTTCTGGGGGTGTTCCTCTTCTGTGTGCCGCTGGTTTATGGTGCGACTGTAACGGCAGTTGGCCAGGCACAGATAATTGGAGGCGATGATAACCAGGCTCGTCTGAAGGCTATTGAAGGTGCAAAAAGGGCCGCAGTGGAGCAGGGTGTCGGCACGCTGGTTGATTCCAAAACACAAGTGGCCAATTTCGAGGTACTGCAGGACAAAATCTATTCAAGAGCAAGCGGTTATGTTACGAATTACAGCATATTATCTGAAGGTAAGACCCCGGATGGGTCCCTTTACACAGTAACCATCAGGGCTGATGTCCAGACAGCATCGATCAAAAATGATTTGAGCGCTATCGGAATTCTTATGGCAACGGTTGGTAATCCGCGGTTTATGGCGGTTTATGTGCCTGAGACCAAGAGTTCTGCCCACCGGAGTTCGCGGGTTGTCCGGGCCGCCGAGCAGGCCATTAACGGTGTTTTTGCCCGCAAGGGGTTTATAGTCCTTGATCCAATGTTTGTTAACAATGTTTATAATGAGATTGAACAGGCGGGACGTATTGATATAGATATGGATGACCTGTCTGCCCTTGCCCTGAAGTACAGGGCGGACCTTCTTTTAGTTTATGATGTACATGCTGCAAAAAAGGTCGGGGGCCAAAGTAAGTACTTCGGCGGCATTATAGTGGAAGTCGCTCTGCGTGCCGTTGCCCCGGCTACAGCGGACCTGATCGCACAGAAGTCCGGTGATCTGTATGTAAGGACGATGAAGGCGGCCGGAGACTATTACGACAATATGCAGGCGGCCAAGGCCTCGGATGCCGTGGGAAAAGCCGTAGCCGAAGCCTTGATTGGCGATACCTTGGCCTACTTTCAGCGCTCGGTGCATGCAGGTGCCCGTTTTGACCTGTGGTTTAGGAACTTTTCAGAGGAAGAGACATACGCAATTGTGGATGTGATCGACAAGATGAGCGGTTTTAAGGACAGATACGTTCGAAATCAGTCCCCGGGAAACTTCCAGCTTGATGTCAATTATCAGGGCAAGAAGTTCGATTTCCAGAAGGAGCTTTTCACCAGCCTGAAACAGCAAGGTATCCTTTTCCAGACACAGCAGGCAAAGGGGAATCGATTCCTCTTCTTTAAAACGGGAACTGATAATCCATTTAAGGATATACAGGTCCGCTAATAATTGTTTCATTATGTTATTCTCGCAGAAACCCGCTCTTGATTTGATCAGGGGCGGGTTCCTTTAACCTCCGGTCAAGCCCTAATATGATATAGTGTTTTAAAGGTAAAAAATATTGCGCCTTCCAAAAAAATGGTTAAGCTTCAGTCTAATTACTCTGCTGATCCAGTTTTTCCTCATAGGTTGTCAGAGTTTATCGTTAATCGCTGTTGCTCCTACCGCGGTGCAGTTCGGCACATTTGCATATCAATCCGTTGAGGAAGCGGATATCAATACTGCAGTAGTTCCACCCGTTACGAAAGAAGAATTGAAGGAGATTAAACGAGTAGCGATATTTTTAGGGCAGGAAAACCCTGTCAGGCCATACGGAAGAATAGGTGATTTAGGGGCCGTGGTGGGAGACAATCTTCGTATAGAATTGATGAAATTGGGATATCAGGTTTGTGACTGGAGCAAAATAGAAAAATACATTGGCGAAAAATGTGTTCAGGCACCATACAGCATTGAGACAATGGCTGAAGCCGGAAAAGCACTGGGGGTGCAGGCTGTTATAACAGGTTCTATTACTGCCGGTCGTACATGTTCGCTCGGTATGGTGGGAATAGGAAGGATGACTACCGTTGTTCAGAGTGCCTCACTGAAAATCATAGGGATTAAAAAAGCTGACACATTGATGATCGTTACAATTTCTTACAAAATAGGGCAAAACCCGAAAATTGCAGCCGAGGGCATGGCAATAATCTTGAAAGCGAAAATGGAAGACCCTTATGTAGACGTGAAAGAAAAGCTGAAGAAAGAGAAAAAAGAGGTAGGGTGAACTTTTTATCGCCCCCCAAAAGAGAGTGACCTTTCGATTATTTCTTCATTCACCCATAAAAAAATTGGCGGAAGTGCATGGGAATCGAACCC
>CAYVXX010000135.1:0-4165 GCA_964454305.1 uncultured Syntrophales bacterium
ATAATTTCAAAAACCTTTGCCAGAATTATTGCCGGTCTACAGAAAAAGGAAGGCATAAGTGTTATGAAAGCGACAGTTATGGGGGAAGGGAATCGGCACGGTTTAAAAAAAGTGTGATTTATAGTTGCTTAAATGCGGGATTACTTGATTGCGGATCGCCGATTATCGTGGGAGAAAAGCATCTGGGTAACATCTTATGTGGCCAGGTTCTGGAAAAACCCATAAGAGAAGAAGTTGCGATTCAGCGGGCTCGCGCCATTGAAATAACCGACATAGACGGTTACTTGAAAGAACTGGGGAATGTACCCATAATGAGCCGTGAGCGATTTCGCCTCATTGTCAATCTTATGGGAGTAATCACTCGGACAGTTAGTGAATTAGCATGGGAAAAATACCTTTCTCAGAAACATTCCAAGATTTATCTCGATAAACTTATCAACAGCGTTTCCGATTGTATTATCTCGACAGATACCGATGCGACGATTTCTATGATAAATGAAGCCGGTATTAATATGTTTGGCTATGAAGCAAAAAAACTTATCGGCCGATCTATTCTGTCGCTTTTTTCGGATTCAGCTTCAATCAGTAAGTATCAAAAACGGATGGACATAAATCTGAAGAAAAGAGAACACTTTGAGCTGAACTCAATTAATGCGGATGGAAGAGAATTTCCTGTACAGCTCTCTCTGTCAAAAATTTCCTATGAAACCGAAGAAAATTCAGGCTACGTGGCTGTTTTACGTGACATTTCTGAAGAAAAGAAAGTCGAGCGCATTAAAGAGGACCTTATCGGTATGTTAACGCACGATATGGGAAATCCGATATTATCTATAGAAAAGGCCCTGCAACTTCTGGTAAGTGAGACCCTGGGTCCTTTGAACAAGAGTCAAATGGAAGTTATTCGTCTATCCTTGGGAACCAGCGACCAACTATTGGGTATGGTGACAGACATTCTGGATATTTACCGCAACGAAAATAGAAAATTCTTGCTCCATAAAACCTTAATTGACATGAACAAGGTTCTTGAAGAAAGTATTAGACAGGTCAGTTTTCTTATAAAGGACAAGAACATTACTTTTTACTTTGAACCGCTTTCACCCTCTTTTAAACTTCAAGGTGACCGGAACCGTATTCTGCGAACATGCGTCAATCTTTTGGATAATGCAATAAAATACAGCCCGGCAGGGGGTGAAATAAGGGTCTCTTCGACAATTATAAGAAGGGATTTTAGAAAAGAAAAGGTCGGAACAATCAATGATACATCGTACTATAACCGTATTCAACCGGGCCAGGAATATTGTCTGGTTGCAATTATGGATCAGGGACTTGGGATACCGAAACAACATCAGCAAAATATTTTTGATAAATTCTTTGCAATTCAATCTGGAGATGGATACGGAAGAAAGGGTCTCGGCTTGGGTCTGGCATTTTGTAAGCAGGTGATTGAGTCTCACGGTGGATTTATCTGGGTGCAATCGCCCTTTGCCCCTGATGATAGTAAAAAGCAGACGGGATGCCGCTTTTACTTTACATTACCGGTAAGCCCTGTCAATTAGGCAAAACAAATAGTTGAACATATCCCTATCTTCATTTGAGATTCCAGGAGGGAAAACGTGGGTAAGGAGAGTGTAATAAAAGTTTTTCTCGCAGATGATCATCCCCTGTTGCGAACCGGTTTAAGGCTCAGTCTGGGTCAGAAAAATGACATTGAACTCATTGGTGAAGCAGGAGATGGCTTTAGCGCAGTTGAAAAAATTATGGCCAACCCTCCGGATGTCTCTTTAATAGATGTGGATATGCCGGGGCTTTCAGGTATTGGTGTCATTCGTATATTACGTAAATCGATTCCTCAAATGAAAATTTTAGTACTTTCCACGTATAATGACGACAATTATATTCAGGATGCAATGGCGGCCGGTGCTGATGGATATGTGTTAAAATGTGTTGGAATCGAAGAGCTGGAGAGAATCATCAAGTCTTTTTATGCCGGCAAGCCGGGGGTGTCACCTTACTTGGTAAACCTGAGTATTGATAATTCTTCAGGTGTAAAAGAGCAAGATTATGGTCTGACTGTTAGAGAAAAGGAGGTACTAAAAGCCATTGCCGAGGGGAAAGAGAATAAAGAGATTTCCCAAGCGCTTTTCATAAGTACTGAAACCGTAAAAAGCCACGCCAAGAATATATATAAAAAATTAAAAGTAAAAAATCGTGCTGAAGCTGTCAGAATCGCTATAAAAAAAAGTTGTTGAGTTATGGTGTAAGTCTCTGTATTCAAGAGTATATTGCAAAATAGTATCGAATATTTTTTCGAATTGTTTGGTTCTAAAGAAAAAACTCGTCATCTGAATTTAGTTTTTATCACTCTTTCCCCCCCCAAATTTCCCCCCTATCAGGGGTTAAAAATCCCCCTTTTGCATGATTGAAAATTACGGCAGATATTTTTATTCTTAGATTGGGCAATTTCGGTTTTAGCTCACGTTTTAATCCTCAAGTGCACTTTCTTAGCAATCAAGTACGTGGGTGCTAATGCTATATCCATAAAGCTTGTATTCTCATTATAATTTTCTTCAAAGTAATTTCAGGCTCTTTTTATAACCGGATAATTACCGTAATGATTCATGCTTAGTTAAGTAATATCAAGTAGTTTGGGGTTTCTTAAAAGAGTTAACCTAAATTTTGTGAATTAGTTGTGCAAAGGTTTGATTTTTTCACGGCTCGTGCGCAACAATAACAACAAGTCAGAAAGGGGGAACAAAATGAGTCGAATGTTATTAGCACCAGGTAGATATATTCAAGGGGCGGGAGCCATCAATGAAATTGGTTCACACGCCGCGAGAATAGGTTCCAAGGCTTTATTGACCGGGGGGAAGACAGCCCTGTCTGTTTGTGGTCAAGCAATTCAAGAAAGCCTTGGTAAACAGAACATTGACTGTCACCAGGAACATTTCAATGGCGAGTGTTCGGATAACGAGGTCAACCGGCTTATAGACATTGCAAAATCCAACAAGGCTGATCTTATTATTGCTGCGGGGGGCGGCAAGGTTATCGATACCGGTAAGGCGGTAGCTCACGCTATGAAGGTGCCGGTTATAATTGTGCCCACGATTGCTGCTACTGATGCTCCCTGTTCGGCTTTGTCAGTGATTTATTCAGATGAAGGCGTTTTCGAACGATACTTAGTGTTACCTACAAACCCTGATTGTGTTCTGGTGGATACTGCAATCATAGCAAAAGCTCCTATCCACTTTTTGGTTTCAGGAATGGGAGATGCTTTGGCTACCTTTTGGGAAGCAGACACCTGTGCCAAAAGCTGCAAGCCTAATGCCCTTACCGGAGAAGCTCCCCCCACCTTGGCTGCAATCGCCATAGCGCGGCTTTGTTATGATACCCTTTTGGAACATGGTTTTTTCGCAAAGTTGGCGGTAGAGAGGAAGGTCGTGACGCCATCGGTTGAAGCGATTGTGGAAGCCAATACGCTACTCAGTGGTTTGGGTTTTGAAAGTGGTGGCCTTGCTGCAGCCCATGCAGTTCATAATGGGTTTACGGCTCTGGAGGCATCCCACGGTAAACTGCATGGTGAAAAAGTCGCTTTTGGCACGCTTACTCAGTTAGTATTAGAGGGGCGGCCATCAGAAGACATTTACGATGTGCTGGATTTCTGTCTTAAGGTGGGTTTGCCGGTTTGTTTGGAAGATATAGGTCTTGCAAACCCGACACGCGAAGAAATAAGGCAGGTCGCTGAAGCAACGACGGCTGCGGGTGAAACCATCCATGCAACCTGGTTTCCCGTAACGGCAGGAATGGTGGAGGATGCCATTTGGGCGGCAGATGCCTTAGGATCTCAGTATAAGAAGGATATGAGCTAATAGGTTTACTTCCAGTTTCATAAGTGTCGGCATATTGTGTGAATTCTGGTTTCAAGTTACCGTCCGGGCACCCCGGCTGACTCCATGGATCGGCTATGCTGCCTGATTTATTTAAAAAACAAACTGCTAATGCTAATGAATAAAAAAAAGTGATATCAGGGGGCAGCGATGCCCCCATGATATCGTTTTCAGTTTTGAATTTAATACACAGGAGGAACAAATAATGACTAAAGAAGCTTTAGGGATGATCGAAACCAGAGGATTAGTTGCCAACATCGAAGCGTCGGACGCAATGGTAA
>CAYVXX010000136.1:0-4126 GCA_964454305.1 uncultured Syntrophales bacterium
GTTCCTACCCGGTTTACACGTCCTACCCTTTGAAGCACCTTGGTGGGATTCCAGGGTAAATCATAATTGATTACGATATTGGAACGGTGCAGATTGATACCTTCAGCGAGTACATCGGTACTGATCAGAATGCGTAGTTCATCAGTCTGAACTTTGCAGGTTGGGTCATAATTTTCTTTTATCAAGTCTCTTGCGACGGAGACGGGCTTCCTGCCGTCAGATAATACCCCTCCATTGCTCGAATAGAACAGAACTTTTTCGGGAAAATAAATATTTAGATTTTCAAATAGGTAATCACCTGTTTCCTTAGATTCGGTAAAGATGATAATCTTTTTATCTTTGAGTTCTTTGTCAGTTTTCAGGCCATTGATGAATGTTTCCAGTTTGGGATCTGAGTTTACTCCTGCCCATAAATCCCGAATGGCTTTAAGCAACTTCAGGTCGGCATTCAGATCTTCTATTAATTCCGGCTTAAATTCACTTGCATCGTACTTTTCAATCTTTTCCTGTTCTATGAACTGAATTATTTTTTCTTCATTGTCTTCATCCAGCAAATCGTAAACATCCACTTTTTTGCTTATAAAGACGGTTCCCCTGTTGAACATATCAATGAAATTTACAGAGGATTCAACGAAACGGCCCAATGTCTTGCGAAAGGCATAAAAGCTGCTTTCAAGACGCTTCACCAAAATAACTTTCATAAAGCCGCCGACGTTGCGCTGGCTTTGTTTCTCAAATTCAGGAAGTTCCTCTTTCAGGTAAAGCAGAGGTGTATAACGCGCATATTTTAGTTTTCTCAACAGTTCTATAGTTTGGTTAAAGGTGGCTCCTATCTGTTCATCAAACTGATAGATAATCCGTCTGGGATCTTCAACATCTGGAAAGAACAGACCCTGTTCATCAAGGTCTTTGCTGAAATAGCTGGTGATTTCAGATCGCGTCCTCCTGACCATTGCATACTTGAGTATGTTCTCTCTGATATTTTTGGAACCTTCTTTTATGGCGTCTATATATTCAGGATCGGATTTACTGATACTTTTGAGTTTACGTTCCAGACTCTTAAAAAACTTTTCAAGGTTCGGCACTCCCGGAATTGTGGACTTCTTTGGAATCTGAAATAATTTTAACTGGCTGTAAATATCCTGGAAGGTATTGTTGAGAGGTGTGGCCGAAACCAGGATAACCTTTTTGCCGAAACAGATCTGGTGGATGCTTTCAAAACTCTGCGTGTATTCATTCCTGAAGCGGTGCGCCTCATCGATAAAGATATAGTCGTATTTATCAGTTCCTTCCTTCAGGATTTGATCGAGCTTGCCGAGGGATTCGACCCGGAATTTTTGAATTCCGAACTCAAAGAATGTATCTTTCCAGTAATCCTTCAGGACGGGTGGGCAGATTATCAGTTTACCTCCGGGTAACTGTTGGGCCAAGAGCGCCGAAATATAGGTTTTTCCCAAACCGACAACATCGGCCAAAAATACGCCGTTGTACGCATCCAGGATTTTTTTAGCGGAGACGACCGCCTGTTTTTGATACTCCAAATCCATGAAGCCTTCAGGAAGATATATATCAATTTCCTCATCAAGATTAATGTCTTCCTTCAGGTATTCATAGAGCATTTTCAAGTACAGTTGATAGGGCGTGATGGTGTCATTAAGCCAGGTTTTGTTTTGAATGGTATCAACATATTCCTGTGAAATATTTACGCCGTCCTTCCATAATTCTTCAAACTGATTCAGTGCAAAATCAACATCGGCTTTTTCCTTTAGTTCAACATTGAATTCCCTGTTTGCGATAAGACCGCTCTCAGAAAAATTGCTGGAGCCTGTGATTACCCTGCCGAAGTCTAACTCATCTTTTTTAAAGCGGCTGATATAAACCTTGGCGTGGATGTTCTCACTGGGGTAGGCGCGCAGCTCCAGCTTTTTCCCGTTGCCGCCGTTTTTTATGTCTTGGTCTTTGTCGGCGCAATCGGCGGTAAGAAATTCTATAAATTTTCTGATGCCTGTTTCGATTTCATAAGAGTCTTCCGATTCACCCATGTCTGATGCCGTCTGTTCACTGAACATGCGTTTTGTTCTACTGTGAGATTCAAAATCGAATTCTCCCCGGGATTGCACCGATTCAATAATTTCATAGGCTTTCCGGTCAACATTCAGACCAACCAGAATCCTGATTTTATCAATGGATTCAAATGACTCGTGCAATTGGTGGAATCCGCTGGTGCGGAAGTACCCGACCAATACATCAAAATATTGTACATGTTTTAATGTTTTTCTGAACCGGTCAAGCAGCGCGTAGCCCGGTTCGTTTGTGAAGAATGTAGTGTCTGTGATCATTTAATTGTTTCCTGCCATGAAAAATAAAAAAACCCGCCTCTATTTGAGAGATACGGGGTCTTTTTTGTTTCCCTGCCATCTTCAGGACCTTTCTTGTGTTAGAAAGAAAAGATCGTTTGTTGTTTAGTTCATGTTATCTTCTGCTATTTCGTTAAATCTTTTGTATAGTTAACAAAATAGGTTGAAATGTCAAGGAATATCCCAAATCTTGATGAAAGTTGAGGGGGGCATCACTTCCATATACGCAAGGGATTAAATTTCACTTTTTGCGACTTGAAAAATTTCTCGATAGCTTTCTTTTGGGAAAAAGGCACCATGACACAGCCACTGGCAAACTTCTCTCCCTGTAGTTCTGTGAGTACACCCGGGTATTTGTAGTTCTCACGCATCCTGGGATAAAATGCCCTGTTGAACTTCGCTTTTGTTTTCTGATCCAGGTTGGCAAGATCAAAGGTATAAACAAGAAATGGCCTGAGCTTAAGAAGTGTAGAAACATCAAGATCAAGTGGCTCGCGCAGGAAGAGAATCTTTCCCTCAAGAAAGAGATTCTGCAAGAGGCCGGAGTCAGTTTCAGCCAACTCTTTTTCAGTCCTGATAACCGGCTGAATACTGCGTCCAATCTCAAGAGAGATTATTGCGTCCTGTAATTCCTCGATAGTTTCTTTTTTAGTTGTGACCAGCATCAGATCAATATCTGATCTTGGCCCATAGTCTCCCCTGGCGAAGCTGCCATAGAGAATTATTGCCTTTAAGTCCTTAATGGCTGATAGTCGCGTGACAATCTTTTTATATAAGCTTTTATTCTTCAATTTCCTCACCGAATATTTTTTCAAAATATTTCAAAATTTTATCCAAGCTTTTCATCGCTCTTTTCGCTCTTTCACCATTGATGCCATCGTAACCGAGATCACCATACGCAAACCATACCTTTTTCATGGCTGCATTTATCTCTTTGGGGTATCTGTCTCCCGAAAACTGATGCCTCTCCAGATGAGTCCCAAAATGCATGTTTTTCTTAGCTGCATCGGCCTCAATAAGCTGCTCAACAACCTTTGTGGCAAGATCACCGACTACCGTATGTTGTTCTTTTTCGAAGGCGCTTCTTACTGCTTCCATTTTTTCCCGTACCATGCGAATGTGTTTTTCATATTCACCCATTCTTCTTATCCTCCCCTTTGTTGATTATCATAACGAAAAAGGTACAAAAATACAAGCTTTTCGTTATGATAATGAACGAGTATATTGTAAGAAAATAAGAAAATCAAGTAATACTAAAATGGCTTTTTCACATCAGCGTGTACCCTAACATCCTGGATGCGCGTTGACTGTTCTTGCTGCTTTTTGTCTTGGCGAATACAGATAGGTGCGAAACTTGAAAGTATATTCATTGCTGACCTTTAGGGAAAGGGTTTGATTAACAAGGAATCACTGGAGAAAACTTTGTAGTAATTGTGCAACGGGTGTGAACGAATGGCAAACAGAATAAATGCGGTTAAAGGTAGGATCATCCGGAATATAATAGAAGGTGAGTTTTACGATTTCTACTCCTACAGCACGGAAGCAACCTCATCCTGATACTTGAATGAATACCCTGGCTCGAATTCTTCAATCTTTTTTGTTTTTACGTGAAGCGGATTCAAATTCCTGACGTTTTCTCTTATAACTGCCAACTCCTAACGTTTCGTTCCCTGTAGCCCATGTATTACAGGATCTTTAACTTTTTTATAAGGCCTCAGCATTTTTTGAGATTTTCTTATAGAAGCAAGTGCGCATGTCCCGATTCCAAG
>CAYVXX010000137.1:0-1376 GCA_964454305.1 uncultured Syntrophales bacterium
CTGTGCCACCGCCACCGCCCATACCTCTACCTGTGCCACCGCCACCGCCCATACCCATGCCTCTACCTGTGCCACGACCGCCGCCCATACCCGTACCGTAACCACCGCTACCTTGCAAAGGCACTGTCTGATAACCCTGGTCGCCTGCTCCCGTGCCAAAGCGACTCTCTACATTGGCCTGGCTGGCTTCGGTAAACGCACCGGCTTTAAACTGCTCTACTGCCTGACGCACCGGGCCGCTAATACCGACAATTACCTGGATACCGGAGGCATTAAAAACCTGAAATGCATTGGGGCCGCAATTTCCTGTCAGTACAGCCTGAACACCGCGCTCTGCCATTAACTGTGCCGACTGAATGCCGGCGCCGCCTCCCGCGGCTATGTTCGGATTCTTCAACGTCTCAAGCTCCATTGTTTCCGGATCAATAATTAAAAAATAGGTACATCTCCCAAACCGGGGCTCAACCTGATCATCCAGAGACGGCCCCACTGATGTTACTGCAATTTTCATTTTTTCGATTCCTCCAATGTTTTAAACCCGGGTTTAAAAATAAGAGCGCTGGGAACAGAATTGATATACCAACTTCACCTATCCCAGCGCTTCTATATCTTTATTCCTTTTTTATCTCAGCTTCCAGTTCTGCAATTCGCTTGCTAATACCGTTCATAGCATCTTCAAAATATTCTGCCTGGCCCTTCAGCTCATCGAGTTCCTGCTGTGTTGTTACAGTCGGCCCGTGCGGGGCAGTATATGGCGCACCATAAGGAACCGTTCCCGCATATGATGGATACCCACCATAAGGATATGTTCCTCCATAAGACGGATAACCATAAGCGGCACGCTGCCAGCCTGTCAGACCGGTTGCATGGAACCAGTTACGACGTCCCCAACCCCCGCCACGGCCAAAACCTCTGCCACGACCATAAGAACCTCTGCCAAATCCGGAACTCATATACCCGGGTACTGAATATCCTGCACATAAACCCGCTGCTCTACCTGTCATCGGACCTAATCCTCCCGGTCCTGTTCTATCTCCACCTGGCATCAAAATCACCTCCTTCTACTCAATTCTTTACCTGTTATCTTACATTATCAAAAATCGTGCCAGAATTTTATGTAATTTACTTAAGTCACAATCTCTTTTATTTTAACCATTTGCAAATATGACTGTCTTATATAAACAAAGCTAAAATGCGATTATGCAACCTACATCGAAGATAGGGGTAGCAAATATGCGACCACCATGTTTATACCCAGTGCCCCTCGACAGTGGCTCCTGTCACCTCCTCTAAACGACCGTCCTTCCATTCGGAAAGAGCATCCTGGACAGTTTCAACGCCTTTATCAATAATAAAAACCTTAATGGAAGCCGTGC
>CAYVXX010000137.1:1476-4096 GCA_964454305.1 uncultured Syntrophales bacterium
TCCTGGACAGTTTCAACGCCTTTATCAATAATAAAAACCTTAATGGAAGCCGTGCCAAGAGTCCTGAAAGCATTGGGTCCGACATTTCCGGTCAAAACAACTTCGACTCCCAGGTTAGCCACATTCTGCCCAGCCTGTATTCCGGCACCCTGGGCAGCATTTACATTTTGTTTATTGTCATGCGCTTCAAAGGTGTCTGTTTCGGTATCCACAACGATAAACCACTTAGCTCGCCCGAAACTACGATCCACTTTACTGACGAGATCCTTACCGTAGGAAGTAATTGCAATTTTCATTTCTATCCTCCTTTCTTTCCACCGTGATGCCGCCATCCCCCTCCTCTGCCCATCCATCCACCTGGACAACAGCCAGGCAACAGGAAATGTGCATCCAGTAAGCGACCGGCGAAATAAGCCTCTATTACCTCATCTACCGCACCTTTTATGAAAGGTATTATTTTAATTCCGGATGCCATGATCATATTTCCCAAAGGTCTTGATATTGCCCCGCAGACCAAAACTTCCACACCCAGCTCTCTCAGTCTGGCGGCCTTGCTTATGATGGCATTTTCAATAAATTTGAGTTCTGAACGGTTTTTTATCTGTCCCGCTTTAACATCGATTATTGTAAGCCGGTCTGCAAAATCAAAAACTGTTGAAACACTGTTACCCCAGACAGATATAGCAATCTTCATATTTCCTGACTCCCACCATAAATAAAGAATTATCAAGAAATATGCCAATCGTACCATGCTTCCGTTATATAAAGCAATTATTCTTTTATTGTAGGTAGTTAGAGTATGTCACGAGGAGAAGAATATGAAAATGATATGCATCACAGCAACCATTTCATTCAAGAGGAGTCGCATAACTGCTACCCTTGTTGGTAGTAATTTATTGTTTGTCGGGAATTGTGATATTCAAAGATTTGATTTTCCGGAAAAGAGTACTTTTGTGGATACCAAGTTGCTTGGCTGTCTTTAGTCGGTTCCAGTTATTCCTCCGCAGAGCATTTGTTAAAAATATTGCTTCCATATCCTTGAAAGTCGCGGTTTCTGTATGTCTGGAATAATCGAAATCGTCTGACGTGTATACAGGTTCCGGAAGATGTTCTTTTTGAATCATGGGGGTTTTGCAAAGGATAAAAGAACGTTCAATGATATTCTTCAATTCTCTTATATTTCCCGGATAATCATGTGACATCATACAGGCAAGGGCTTCGTCGGTCATTCCGGTAATCTCTCTGCCTTGAATTGTACTAAAGCTTTTAATGAAATGGTCAACCAGTAAGGGTATATCTTCTTTCCTTTCACGCAAGGGGGGTAGTCTCAATTTTATCACATTGATTCGATAATAGAGGTCTTCTCTAAATGTTCCTTTCTTTACCAGCTTCTCTAATATTTTGTTTGTTGCGGTAATTATCCGAACATCGGTTTTTATACTTTCAACTGCGCCGAGAGGTTCGTATGTTTTGTCCTGAAGAACACGTAATAGTCGAACCTGAAGAGCGGGGGATATATCACCAATTTCATCCAGAAAAATCGTACCCTTATGGGCAAGTTTAAACCTTCCGGGTTTGTCCTTTTTTGCGTCCGTAAAGGCACCCGCCTTATAGCCGAAAAGCTCGGATTCCAACAACGTGTCGGGCATTGCCCCACAATTGACTATAATAAAAGGGTTGTTTTTTCTTGGACTTAAATTGTGAATCGCACGGGCAAAGAGTTCTTTCCCCGTTCCGCTTTCCCCCTCAATCAGAACTGTGCTTAAACTATCGGCTATATCAGGTAGAATATTGAACAAGTCATGCATCGTATGATTATTCGATATAATATCCTCAAAAGTGTACCTCCGTTCGATTTCCTTTCTTAGTTTTTCGACGATACTCATGTCTCTAAACGTTTCAACAGCACCGATTACTTTTCCATTTTCGTCCTTCAGTAGAGCCGTGGAAATACTGATTAGAGTTCTCTCACCGTTGGCATTTATGATATATACCGTTTTATTTACAACAGGTTCACCAGTAGTCTTAGTGTACCGCATTGCACAGTCTCGCTCGCATATTTCAGCCTTCAATACATCCTTGCATAGCTGCCCGATTGCTTCTTCCCGAGCTACGCCTGTTATTCTTACAGCTGCTTTATTAAAAGAAGTAATCCGCCACTGGTGATCAACCGTAAAGACTCCATCGGTAATCGAATCAAGTATAGTATCTCTTCTTTTTTCGGATTTAATCTTGTCCATAAGAAAAGTATAGAAAAACGACGCTTCTATGTCAATGATGAAGTAACCACTTCCATATTATGCCGATCGTGAAACTGCTAATTTTTTACGAATACATCAATTTTTGACAGTCTCGTAAAAAGTCTCCTCAGCTTGTCATTTCGAGTGAAACGAGAAATCTTTAAAACGTAACATGCTTAAAAGATAAAATTTCTCCCTGTGGTCGAAATGACATATTCGTCGAGGTTCATTTTTTACGAGTGCATCCATTTTTGACAGACCTTAAATTAAGCTGCCCACGATTACAATTATTGGCAAGCTGAATATTTCTGCTACACCTGAAAGTAAAACGGCTGCAAGAACACGTGCTGTTCTTGCAGCCGATATATCCTGGCTCCCCA
>CAYVXX010000138.1:0-4048 GCA_964454305.1 uncultured Syntrophales bacterium
GGAGAACCAGTTCTTCAAACCCGGCGACATCCACACCATATTTTCCGACACGGTGTTTTGTTTTAAACCTTGTATGGGAGAGTATGCCTCTTAGCCCGTTGAGCGTGGTGATTTCAAATCCAACCCGGATGCCGGATTCACGAAGTTCATTTGTGAAAAAGCCGCAAGATGAGATGCCGGGTGGGATATTGTCGAGGACTTTTTGTATTAAGGTGGTCTTTCCGACTCCCGGTGAGCCGGTTACAAAAATGTTTTTCTTCATAGGGTTTTGTTTACAATATTTCAAAAAGGATTGTCAATTTTCCAAAAATATTTATAATTAAAAACAAATGTTGAGTAAAGGGCAATTATGGAAGGAAAAAAGAAAATGAGAGTGGAGGAAGATTCTCATGACACGAAAAACTTTATATCTTTTACTGGTTGTATTGGTGTTTCTTTTCAACCAGGCTGGAGCACAGATGAAAGGAGGGAACATCATGAAAATCAAGAGTACGGCCTTTGAACATGAAGAAATGATACCTGAAATGTACACCTGCGACGGGGCTGACGTCTCCCCGCCTCTTGAGTGGAGTTCAGTTCCGGAAGGCACAAAAAGTTTTGCCCTTATTTGTGATGATCCGGATGCCCCGATGGGAACATGGGTTCACTGGGTTGTATATGACCTTCCGGCAAACATAACAAAATTACCTGAAAACATACCACCGGAAAGAACTCTCGCCGACGGCGGAACCCAGGGGATGACTGATTTTCGTAGAATAGGCTACGGAGGTCCCTGCCCTCCCGGCGGCACACACAGATATTTCTTCAAGCTGTACGCCCTTGACACAAAAGTCGATCTCGATCCCGGAGCCACTAAAGATCAACTGCTTGAGGCCATGCAAGGACACATTCTTTCCGAAGCTGAATTGATGGGCAAATACAGAAGGTAATAGATGAGCGAACCATCCTATTTGAGGTTATACAGGGAAGGGAAACTTAAAGATCGTATTGATAAGGCTACCGAGCTTTTGAGGAACTGCCGTCTCTGTCCACGTGAATGTGGTGTAAATCGCCTCTCCGGCGAAACCGGATTCTGCCAAACGGGGAGAAGGGCAAAAGTGGCAAGCTACAACGCCCACTTCGGAGAGGAATCCCCTCTGGTTGGAAGGTCCGGTTCGGGCACCATCTTTTTCAGCTCCTGCAATCTGCTCTGCTCTTTCTGCCAGAACTACGACATCAGCCATTTAGCGGAAGGTGTCGAGGTAGAACCGGAACAATTAGCGAAAATGATGACTCATTTAGCCGGGAGCGGCTGCCATAACATAAACTTTGTCACACCCACACATGTCGTCCCTCAGATACTGGAAGGTCTTTATCTTGCCGTGGAGCATGGCCTGGATGTCCCATTGGTATATAACACCGGCGGATATGATAGTGTCGAGACACTGAAAATCCTGGATGGTATCTTTGACATTTATATGCCCGATTTTAAATTCTGGGATCAAAAGTGGGCTGAAAAGTTCTGCAATGCACCCGATTACAGAGAAAAAGCGGCAGATGCCATTCGTGAGATGCACCGTCAGGTGGGAGATCTTGAAATGAATGAGGGGGGAATTGCCATAAAAGGTTTGCTGGTACGTCACCTCGTCATGCCTAACAATGCGGCAAATACCGAAGAGGTGATGAAATTCCTGGCAGATGAGATATCTGTGAATACCTACGTAAACGTGATGGATCAGTACCGGCCATGCTACAGGGCAAAAGATGATAGTATCATCAATCGCCGTATAACCGCAGAAGAATTCGAGGCAGCAATCGACTCGGCGGGAAAGGCGGGCCTGAAAAGGTTAGACCCGAGGGTACGATTCGTCAGGATGTTACATTAAAGTAATAAGGGAGGGGAACCATATGAAATTATTAATTGCCTTTAGTACAGATGACGGTGAGAATTTTAATGATGACCATTTTGGTATGGCAAGCTATTTTCATGTCTACAAATTTTCTGATGGTAAAGAAGAGTTTGTCGAAGCAAGGAAAAATGTACAATACAAAGAGGATGAAACATTGAAACATGGAGACCCCGGTAAGGCTAAGGCTACGTCTTCTGCTCTAGGAAATGTTGATGTCATAATTGGCAAAAAAATGGGGCCCAATATAGTCAGGTTGTTGAAGAAATATGTATGCATTGTGATAAAAACGAATACGATAGCTGATGCCATTCAACTGGTACATAGAAACATGGAAAAGATAATTGAAGAAAAAAACAGGGGAGAAGATCGGAAACACATAGTTCTAAAACCGTGATTTCCTGGGAGGTTGTCCGAGAATAGCTTCGTCACGAGGGCAAGCTAAATTTTCTCGAGGATCTTTCTGGCAGGGGGCCTTTATGGGGGAATTATATAAAGATTCAAAGGTTGAATTAACAAGATTTACCGCAGCACACTATGATTTTATCATGAATTTGATGAGCCTTGGCCGTTATGCTCACTTTATAAAAGAAGTGGTTTCTCTGATGCACATACGCCCGGAAGATAAAATTATTGATCTGGGATGTGGTACAGGAAGGAATGCTTACCTGATGGTGTCATACCTTTCTGAAAAAGGCAGACTATTAGGAATGGATATCTCTGATGAAATGGAAAAACAATTTTGTTCCCTCTTCAAAGAATTAACGAATGTTTCTTTTCTTAAGCAGCGGATTGACCAGCCGTTTGAACTTACAGAAACTTTTGACAAGGCATTTATCTCCTTTGTTATGCATGGGTTTCCTCACCAGGTAAGAGAAAAAACCATTCAAAATATTACTAATCATCTTAAGCCGGGGGGCAAATTTTTTATTTTAGATTATTTTGATTTCATAAAAAGAGACTGGAAGGAAATCCTCAAAGATTTTGGGTTTCAGATGTTTCATGAACATCTGTTCTTCTGGAATTATGTAAGGCTCCTTGTGGCATCTTTATAATGAAGGCAAATCGGCTGGCAGGTCATTACGCAAAACCGGCAACACAGGTCATAGAAATTATTCACCACATACCAAATACTTTGTCATAAGTTCTCAGAGAAAATGCTACAACCGATTAAGTTTCCCACTTAGACTACGTCATGAAATAAGTATGGTGTTACAGGAATTGCCAGCTTTCAGAACCCATCAACTCCCAGCCGCCCGGTGGAATGATTGGTTATGCCAAGATGTCGATGAGAATATCAATATTTCACGGATGTCCCCAACTCTGCCCCCAACTTCCCTCAATTCTCTTCCTCTCAGTGGTTAAGCAATAAACTTTTCAAAGTAGAGAACTATCAAGGATAAAGATTTACCCCGGCCCATCTTCTACAAAACGTAAATATTTCTTGACAGATTCAAGAAGTTTCGTTAATATCTACACAATGAGCCAATTTAAAGATTTTAAGGAGGTGTAGGATGTTAACGGAAAAAACATTAGATCAGATTTTGGGAGTCCTTGATCTCACAGAAAAATATTGCAGAAATGGTATGTCGTTATCGAAAGCTTACCAAAAATCTGTAAAAGAAATTGCCCTCAAATATTCAGTACGTTATCAGACAATCGCGGATGGATGCAGGAGAAGATTAAATTTAAATAATGTTAATGAATTTATGGAATTGCTTAGGGAATGGTTGGCGGGAAACAATCAAAAACTTAAGGATCTACTCTCTAAAAATATTAATGCCTTTAAACAATATAAATTAGATAATTTTTTTAAGGAGACTGGGCAGGCATTATCTTCTGCAGAGCGACAACCAAGAAAAGTAGAAGAAACGGTTGAATCCATTTTATTTAGCATCCCAAGTAGCATTGCTTCACAACTGAGAACTATTGCAGAGGCAAAAGGGGAAACCATTCAAGATCTTTCATCATTAATAATTAACGAATATGTCACAGCTAACTATGTTGAATATTTGAAAGATTTAATAAGTTCTTTGCCTCAAAAACATAAAGAACAAGTTATCGAAGCACTACGCAACCAAGTAGAACTTGAGTAAATATATAGGCCAATCGGGTAAGGGGGAAGTTTCTCTCTCCCCCTCCCCACAACACCCCGCATGCGG
>CAYVXX010000139.1:0-4036 GCA_964454305.1 uncultured Syntrophales bacterium
GTGCACCGATAACACCTACAGGTGCGTACTCAAGCAACATTAGGCCATGATCGCCGGTTTTTGCGATGGGCTGGATGTCTTCGACACCCGGAGTCTTCGTGGCACAGAGAATATTTTCCCGGATCTTATCTTCATAACGGCCGATCTTTGTTTCCCGTATAGCCAATGCGGAAAGCATTTCATTATTATCCAAGATGGCCTTTCGTATAGACTCAATGATTTCACATCGGCGCTCAAGAGACATTGCTATCAGTCTTTTTTGCGCTTCCACAGCGTTTTCCACCGCCTCGTCCACAGTTTCAAAGATTCCCGTAAAATCCTTAGGTCTATCAACTGTGTCCTTGGATCTTACAGGACCTGCAATCTGGAACTTTTTTCCCCTTGATAAATCCTCAAGCACAACTCTGACCACATCCTCGATTATTTGCTGTTTGACTCCCATATATATTCCTCCTTCCTATCGACTTTGCTTATCTAGGTCGAAGACATCTTTGATTGATCAAAAAATAATGCATTATAAACTTTTGCATAAAATCGCTTTCTTGTTCTTAGCCTGAATTATGTAACAGGGTCAATATTCCTCACTTGAAGCCATGAGTATTGCACCGGCCAGAAAGGAGGGGGCACCAGCAGGAAGAGCACAATTCATTTGTTCAAATTCCTCCTTTAAACTGTTTTCCAGTTGTGAAATCCGGATATTCTCCAATGGCTGTGATGGCAAAAACATCTTGATACGTTTCGCCCAGTATTCCATTTCCTCCAAGGCATTGACAACGTACTCAGCTACCTGAACATCTTCATTTACACTACCCCCACTGATGCCAATGGCACCCACGACTTGTCCATTCAACTGCAAAGGAAGACCTCCTCCAAACAGCACGATCTTGCCGTTATGGGTATGCTGAATCCCGTAAAGTTCACCTCCAGGTTGGGCGAGTTTTCCCAACTCATGAGTGGCCATGCGCAATATCGCAGCTGTATATGCCTTGGAAATGGCAATTTCCGTACTGGCCGGCAAGGTGCCATCCATACGACCAAAGAATATTAGTCCGCCTTCCCCGTCCATTAAAGCGATAGCCATAGGTACAGACAAATCTGATGCCTTACTTTCAGCGATGGTACCCAAAATACGTGCCACTGGATAAGTGATTTTCATGGGTGATTTCCTTTTCTCGCTTCACCTTCAATCAAATCGCTCACAACATCTTTTACAACCGCATTGATCTCCAGAGCCCATGCCAGTATAAACAACAGGTCACTGAGCCGGTTGAAATAAACCACTAATTCATCATACCCGCCCGTTGCTTTATTTAACATAACAATCAACCGCTCACAGCGCCTGCAGACCGCTCGCGCAATATGCAGGGCCGCACTATCTGGAGATTTCCCCGGCATAACGAAATGACGGGGTATGCCATACAATGCAGTAAACTCATCAATCCGCCTCTCCAACCTGCTGATATCTTCATTGCCCAGGCGCCGTTTCAATCGATTCAGGGCCTCGGGCGTTGAGGCCAACTCAGAGCTTGCCACAAAAATGTCTTCTTGAATGGTGACGAGGACGTTTCGTACTGATTCATGCCGTATCAGGCTTCGGGCCATTCCGAGGTGAGACTGGAACTCATCCAGACCCCCGTAGGTTTTGACTCGGGAATCATCCTTTCCAACCATTTCTCCACTCAAAAGACGAGTCTCACCTTTATCGCCCACGCCGGTATAAATTTTTTTAGACGAACTTTCCATTTTAATCTCGGCCCTGTGATCTTAAGCGAATCATTTGCCCAAAAAGTGAAGCTTTCCGCCCACAGGGCGGGGCTTCCCGGTAAGGAATATGTTTGTTTTATATTGCGCCCCTTGCGGGTGCGCTCCCGGTCAAATTTCCTCTTCAATATCGATTTGATCGATGATGCCGATAATGGTGGCATCTATCGGGCATCGATCATTATCGATTGCCAGCCGGGCGCCACTTCCCCTGACCACGAGAACACGTTCGCCTGCACCTGCTCCAACGGCATCCACGGCCACAAAAGGATCACCTTTTGGTCTTCCACCACGGCATTCAAGGGGTTGAACTACCTGGATCTTACTGCCTACCAGATATTCGTGTTTGCGAGTGGCAACCACAGTTCCTATGACTTGCGCAACTAACATAACAATTTCTCCTCTTTATTGGACCTCAGTTTCCGGTCCTCTTTTTTAAAAGAAACACATCATACTGCATAGCCAGATCACGTGCCAATGGCGTAATCAAGGTTGAAGGAAACAGGATCAGATCCGCCCCCAGACGATGAGCGTGACGAACATCAGCTGCCGTCAGTATTTTTCCTGAATGGTTAAGCGTTGAGTGGGCTACCCGAACGGCATTGTCGGACAGTTCTACGTTTGAATCCTTTATGTTTGTATCTGTCAGGAAAGCATTCACTGCTCTTCTTAGCTCCCGGATGTTGGTCAGATGGCAACCATAATTATCAACCACTTGCAATCTTTTCAAAAGAGCCTCCCGAATCGCCGGGCTTTGCGTGTGAGTACCAATTTTTTTTTGCCAGTGATTTCCATCGGGATCTGCACCATTTCGTGCGGCAAAGACCGCTTTTCCCATAAAGAGACTGTGCAGGATAAGATTGGTCGGTAAATTATCTGCAATGAGCATAGACACCTTTGAAACCGTATTCATACTCAAAAGGGGGACAACAACGGCCCTGGACTCCTTTAGTGCGGTGAGCCACCTTTTTGTCTCCACCATAGTGATATAAGGGAATCCATCCAGCTGGTCTCTCGCAACCTGGCCATAAAGATCTTCGGCTGCCTGCGAAAAAACCAATTGTACCCGGTAGCCATCCAGGATAAGGGAACGAACCTGTTGGATAGCTTCTATAAAAGCAACGGTTGCTCCGGTAAACACCACGATTAAAGTACCACGGCTACCGTCAGCGCCCAGGCGAACTGCCAACCTGCGAATGACCTCTGCAATGATATACTGAATCTGTTCTTCCTTCATAATCTTTCTTAACTCATGGCAGGTTGTTTTCTTAAATTCTCTTTCACACAGCTTAAGGCAATACCCAGGGGAGTTACGAGTAACGGGTTATAAGGTTTGACAACATCCAATCCGGTTTCATTTTCCATCACGTCCTCGATACCGGGGAAAGAACTTGTTCCCCCAACCAGATAGAGGGTTTTAACAGGGTGTTCTTGCAGGTGCCGTCGCACAATACTTGCCATTTTCTGGAAAACAGGTCGCACCAGAGGAAAAATCTCAGGTTGGCGGACGGGATCTGTTTTAATACTTTCCGCTTCTTGCGTATCAATCCGATAATGGCCGGCAAGGACAAGATCCAAATGGATACCACCAGTGGGTTCATCAGCGGTGTACACAACCTGGCCATTTTTTATAACAGAGATGCCTGTGGTTCCTCCACCAATGTCCACCACAGCCCCTTCAGCGATCTCTAAGACCAGAGAAGCCGCAGAGGGTTCATCAATTAATCCGGACACTTCCAATCCAACACCCTGCAAAACATTTGCAAATGCTTGGTTGTTTCGTCCGATCGTCCCGGGCGGAAAAGCAGCCGACGCAACTTTAATCGGGAACCCGGCACCGTGAAGCATTTCCACCTGTTTGCGCAGGAGTGTAACGGCACCGACATAATCCAATATCAACCCGTCCCGGATGCTGGATTGACTGCGAGTGAGTACCCCGGCCACAGGCATTCCCTCACTGTCCACAACCGCCGTTACTATATAGGCAGTCCCAAGATCTACTCCAGCAAACAGAGGTTGATCAGGGCAACGATTGCCATTTAGTTTCAAAACGGCTTCAAAGGCTGCTATATGCTGATTTGCCGATTCGCTGATCTTCATTTGATTAAATTACGACTCTTTGCCGGTGATCTTTTTAATTGCCACTTCCGCCGCACTCGCGGCTCGTTCAATATCCCCCTGTTTACCCCCAAGGGATAATCGACCCACCGCACCATAGACTCTACAATCTACAAGTGTAATCTGCGAATTTTTCTCCGCTTCATTGGCTGCCAAT
>CAYVXX010000140.1:0-3964 GCA_964454305.1 uncultured Syntrophales bacterium
ACAGAAACGATACGATGACGAAAAGAGTAAAGGCTCCTGCCTGTACAGGATCAAAAGCGTACTGGAGTGCAACTACTAATGGTAAATGTAAGATGTATGCCCCGAATGCATTCTCCGAGAGAATGTGCATAATACGTCCCGTTCGGTTAAAAAAAGTTTTGAAAAAAGCAAGAAGTCCGATACAGACCCCGACACAGAGTAGCGCCTCCCTGTATGGCTCCATAAAGAATGCCTGCTCGCGACCTGCGGTATAGAGTTGTATTGCAGTGAAAACGAAGATGCCTAAACCGGGCACAAGCCAGAGTATATTGCGGGGCGTGGTGATTGAATCTAAAAAAGACCATCTGTAGGCAAGAATACCCAAAACAAAAAGAGACAGATACTGCGGAAGGTGTGCCGGCTCCATCTGTATGAATCCGAGGAAGCCGATCCATCGATCGATGGGGAACCCCCACGATGTCCGCATGAGATCTGTGATAATCCCGAGGACCAGAATATAGGGAATAATGATGTATAATCTCGCTTGCCTGGTAGTGGTGATGGATAGGGAAGGCGCGCATTTTTGCAGCACTGTTCTGATAGCGGCATAGAGAACTGCATAGATGAGCAGATGTTCAACAAACCACAAATGTGCAAAGTTGAAACCACCGGGATATACTATACCGAGGCCGTGTTTGAGCAAGATTCGGATGTAGAAATCCTTGAAACTGATTTGATTTACGTAATTTACATATTGTACATATTCCAGAAGCGGGGTCATGAAAAAATATACAAAGATCAGTGGAATGCCGAAACGGATAAGCTTGTCTATAATAAATTTACGAGCACCATGGCGGTCGAATGATTGAGGATAGAAATATCCCGATATAAAGAAGAAAAGCCCCATGAAAAATGACGCATTGAAGCCAAAGAAGAGTCCCAACGGTTTTACTCGATCACCGGGGTATGAATAAAACCAACTTCCACCCGTCGCCCCATATGCCTGTCCGACATGATGCATGATCACCAGAATTATAAGGAAAACCTTGAGATTGTCGAGGTAGTAAAGCCGATCTTTATCGGTCATTTGTTACATCTTTCAATTACCAAAAAACTTATTTGTAGCCTTCTTCAGCCAGGTTAGAATCATTCGGTTTGCCTAACGTTTTGATAACGCGCCGGCGAGTTTTTCGCCGGTCGGGTTTATTAAATGGTCGGGTTTATTTTTCTCCTTGACATATCAATATTTACATGTACAATAATTGGTACATGTAAAGGAGGTTTATTATAATGAAAGCTATTACATATACAGCAGCTCGGCAAAATCTTGCCAAAACTATGAAAAATGTATGCAATGATCATGCACCAGTTATTGTCACACGCAAAACAACTGATTCCGTGGTCATAATGTCACTTGAAGACTATGAAGCCCTTGAGGAAACAGCTTATCTCTTACGTTCTCCCAAAAATACAAAAAGGCTTATTGAGTCCATCGCACAGCTTGAAAATGGAAAAGGAACAGAAAGAGAACTTATAGGATGAAGCTCATATTTTCTGACAACGCATGGGAGGATTACTTATACTGGCAAAAAACTGATAAGAAAATCCTCCGGAGAATCAATAGCCTTATTAAAGACATTAAACGTAAACCGTTTGAAGGCATTGGCAAACCTGAACCACTCAAGCATGCCTTATCCGGGTACTGGTCCCGAAGGATCAATGATGAGCATAGAATAGTGTATAAAGCCTCATCAGATGCCATCCTCATTGCTCAACTTCGCTACCATTATTAATTAATACTAAAACCCAACGATCGTGTTCAGCGGAAGGAGATGGCGGACAAAGGCCGCTGGCAACTGTCCGCTGCAACACGCGGTTAGGAGACATTCGCATTCTTCCGTACGTCACAGCGGCCTACCAAAGTGTTTAGACTACTGGTCGGTTTTGCTTGATTTGCCAGTCGTAGATTGCCAGTGCCTCTATAACATGGATCTTATCGCCCGGTTTTAGCTCTCGACCTATTTGGTTCTCGATCTCTCGTCTTAGCGGCGGATTATCGTTGCATGAGTCCAGCAGTTCCTTCCCTGTAGACACTCTGATATTGGTTATCTTGAGGAGAGTCTTCTTCCCGTCCTTGTCTTCTGTCTTCTCAACACCGATGACGTCAGCAGGCTTTAAGTACGCATACTTCTTGTCTAAGTCGTAGATCGTAATTCCATCTCTGTTGTGTTTGAGAGTGGCGCGCATTCTATCATCAAGTTCAATGAGTTTTTCTTTGTGCACTGTCCCAAAGCTAGGTTTTGGAAAAATCTCGGGAAAGATTGTGATACGGTTTAACCCATTAAATAATAGGGACAGCGAAATAATAGGGACAGCGCCCTATTATTGCTTTCGGGGCCTCCCTCGGGGTCGAATAGTGAGAGATTTCCCCACTACCGCTTCAACTTCCTTTATGAATTCCTCATCCCCGCAGGGCCTGCCCGATATGACGTTCATCTTCAGCTGTTCTAAGACTTCCGCTGTTTCATCATCTCTCAAATATTGAGACCAGTCATCAATCTCATCACAGAGGTGACAGGTGTCTGATAGAATGCCATCTGACACTATGTTGCAATGGCCGCGTGCGCTCGACCATGTATAATCTTTAGGTTCCCGCACTATCCCTGCTCGTACGGGATTGTTTTCCACATAGCGAATTGCTGCGTAGAGGTGCATTTCATCAAGCATGCTTGAATAATACCGTCCTTGCCAGAGGTGACCGGTTACTCCCTTCTTGCGATTGTAATACTGGGAGTACCGCATATGAAGAGTGTTGAGGGTTCGGGCTAGAGAGTTGTCGTTACGGGGAACACATACGAAATGAACATGATTGCTCATCAAACAGTACGCCCAGATATCCAGTGAATTCTTTTCCGAGTATTCCTTGAGCCATGCAAGGTATTGCCGGTAATCCGTATCAGTTTCAAAAACGGTCTGCCGGTAGTTCCCCCGCTGGGTTACATGGTATGGATAATCTTTGGCAATGATTCGCGCAACGCGTGGCATACAGCGATATTACAATTATAATAATCAACCTGTCAATAAAAATGGGCGCTGTCCCTATTTATCCCGTTTATTTATAAAAGCGTGAAGCTTTGAGTGATATTCTTCCCAAATAAGCTCAATACTATCTGACATGTTGCTCCTATTGTCTCATGTTGAAGTCAGTCCAACCTATTTTCTATACTCACACTTTTCGTAAGCCGCTTTCCACTGCCGAACGGCCTGTGTCACGGGCGGCATGTTACTCTCCGTCCCGTGAACACAGAGGTTATACCTTTTTATTCGTACTACACAAAGAACCAAATATTTGCTTTGATAATACTACTAGTCTATCTATGCTTGGTGAACCCAATATTATTTTTTCTGGAATTTCATTCAATTTCTGTTCAAGTTTAGAATAATTCTCATTAAGGGTAGGAAGGTCACTTTTTGCAAACGAAGCACCAATTCCAAATTCATTTCGGTTCATATTGAAATTGACTAAATCAAAATGATAATAGGTCATGTTCAAAAGCCTTATAATTTCAAGGTCATCAATTGATTTGGAGAGTTCTGGAATAGTAGAATCCCATAAACCGGTATATATTCGAGAAAAAGATATCTCTGGCGGGTTTTTATTTATTAGTTGAGATAAGCTTTCGCATCTCCCAATTCCTATTTTAACTTCTTCCAATATTGCTTTTAATAATTGTTTCCCTTGATCCCGTCTATCATATTGTTCTCTTAACCGTTTTTTATGATCAATAAGAAAGGTCGAACATAGTCCAATTAATGCCCCAACTAGAATTAAAATAATATCCTTGAACATTTTCTCACCTACTCATTTACATTGGTATAACGCAGAGATCAGCGGGAGTGCGCCACGGGCGCACGATCCGCTGTATTGATTGGTGTACGCCCGGCATGGGCGTGAACTTATGGGGTGAAAGTCCCCTATACGTGA
>CAYVXX010000141.1:0-3941 GCA_964454305.1 uncultured Syntrophales bacterium
TGGGCAAGTTTCCCGTATTGCCGATGAGAGTAGGAGTCCTTTATGAGTTTTGTTATTGTTTCAAAAGATGATAACGTTGCAACGCTTACCCTTAGCAGGGGGAAAGTAAATGCACTCAATGAATCGGCTATAGATCAAATCAACAGCACTTTAATAGAGTTAGAAAACGATGAAACTGTCAAGGCTATAATTTTAACGGGCCAGGGCAATTTTTTCTCTTTTGGTTTTGATATTCCCGAATTTTTAAGCTATTCAAAAGATTCTTTCACAAAGTTTTTGACTAAGTTCACCGATCTTTACACATATATGTTCCTACTTCCAAAACCTGTTGTGGCCGCATTAAACGGCCATACGATGGCCGGGGGCTGTATGCTTGCCACAACCTGTGACTATAGAATAATGGTTTCCGGAAAAGCAAAAATAGCGTTAAATGAAATAAGTTTTGGTTCATCCCTACTTGCCGGAAGCGTTGAAATGCTTAAATATTGTGTCGGACAAAAGAATGCCCAGTCAATCCTCTACGGTGGCTCATTGTATTCTGCGGAGGAAGCAAGCCTCTTGGGGCTTATTGACAAGATATCTTCCCAGGATACTTTGATGGAGGATGCCGAAAAGACGGCCCACGATTTAGCCAGGCAAGACAGCACTGCCTTCAGAAGCGTCAAGGGTATTTTACGAAAACCTGTGGCTGAAGAAATGGTTAGAAAAGAAAAAGAGGTTATCCGTGAATTTGTTGATATCTGGTACTCTGAGAAAACATGGAATAAACTTAAAGAGATAACGATACGTTGACGTTCTTCGTAGTCGGTCACGGAAAATCTTTGAAATGTAGAAATTAATTCTTAGAAAAACTCGGTTTTATATAATGAAAAATCTGCTATACAAAGTGATAATCCACGATGTAACCGACCATTGTTACAGTAATTGTCTCGATTATTTTTCGGATAACTCAAATGTCCTTGACGTGGGAATCGGCAACGGGGGGATGATAAAAAATTACCACTCCTTGATCAAATCCAAGGATTTGAGGATAACAGGAATCGATATTAATAAAAGCTATATAAATCACTGTTACCGCCTCATTGAAACCTACCAGCTTGAAAATTATATCGAAATTCACCACGAGCCTGTAGAGACCTACAAACCGCCGAGGAAAGGATTTTTTGATTTTATTCTTTTCAGTATGAGTTTCATGCTTTTCGATAACCAGAAGCTTGTTCTGGATCGAATTAAAGATTGGCTTAAACCTGGCGGAGAGGTCATCTTTTTTCAGACCATGTTCAAAGAAAAGACAGGGTTCATAGAGTTTATCAAGCCAAAACTCAAATATGTTACGACCATCGATTTTGGTAACGTAACGTATGAGAAAGACTTTTTTGCCCTTATAAAGGAAAAAAACCTGTCAGTCTCAGAAGACAGGCTGATAAAAAAGGAATGGTTCGGGGGCGAATACAGGATGATTGCCACGTCATTAAACGGGGGAGATATTAGCGAACAGTATTAATTTCATAAAAGAAGGTGGAAAAGTGAACAATACCCGATGTGAACTTTGTGGAGAAACAACTCATGCAGAAACAGATAAACTATGCTTAAAGTGCCTGGAAATGGAAAAACAGATCAATCACTTAATAGAAAACCACAAGGAAACAGCCAGGAAATATATAGAAAAAAAATTGACGGGAATTACTGATCGTAGTGACCGACGGTCAAAAAACTATAAACCTGGATGGGGAACTCATACAGCTGACCGGCGGAAAGATGACCGGCGGCGCATACAAGAAGCATCAGACGCTCTCAAAAGGAGAAAAGCAGACCAATAATCTACATTAATCCGGCATAAAGATTACTGCCACGCTATTTGGAAAACATTGCGTTACCACTCAAGCTCAACCCTCCCGAGCACACTGGTAAAAACCAACTTCAGGTGTTTTGGATCACCTTCAGTCAAAGAGAAAGGCGGACACTTGAGACTGTAAAACATCCCATAGTATTTGTTTATGTAGGGATAAAACTCTTTTACAACCGGCGTAATTTTCTTAATTTTTCTCACCTCTACCGGATACGTCCTGTTTCCCTTCTCATCTAACAGAAATATCGTCCAGATAGAATTTCCACTGTCAAAGTCATTTGAATCTTTATCGGGAGTATAGGCATAAAAGAGAAACTCGGTAAAATCAGATGAAAGATCCGTCAGTATCTCCTCCTTCGATCTTTTCTCCGGTTCGGTTAAAGAATATATCCTCGAATATTCTGAAAGATAGGCCTTGTTGAATTCAGCGTTTTTATAGGTTGCTGCAATACGGACTCTTGTTTCAAATTGAGAGTACACCGTCTTATCCCTTGTCCACTTGTCCAATACGTTCAGATATTCCTTCGAGATGCTCTCGTCCTTAACGATTTCAACATAACCTTTAAAATAAGTGCAACCGAGACAGGACACCAACAAAATCGCCACAACTAACCAAAAACACTTCTTCATTTTTCCTCTCCAAATACCCTTGAAAAGATGTAGTCCACATGTTTTAAGAAATTATCCACTCTAAAGACGTTTTCAATATCTTCAATACTCAAATATGACATAACATCTTTGTCTTTTATCAACAATTGTTTGAACTCGAGTCCTTCCTCCCATGACCTCATCGCATTTCTCTGCACAATAGCGTAGGCATCCTCACGTGAAATTTCCCTTTCGATTAGTTTCAAAAGAACCATCTGGGAAAAAATCAAACCCCTGGTCATATTGAGATTTGAAACCATTCTTTCCGGATAAACAAGCAGTTTATCCAGAAGTCCCGTGAATCGATTCAACATAAAGTCGAGAAGTATCGTTGCATCGGGCGCGATGACCCTCTCAACCGATGAGTGACTGATGTCTCTTTCATGCCAGAGGGGAATATTATCAAGAGACGCGGCGGCATATGATCTCATCAGACGGGCGAGGCCGGAAAGATTTTCCGAGAGTACCGGATTCCGCTTGTGGGGCATTGCTGACGAACCTTTCTGCCCCGGTGAAAAGAATTCCTCCGCCTCACGCACCTCGGTTCTCTGAAGCAGTCTGATCTCCTGGGCAAATTTATCAATGGAAGATGCGGTGATCGCAAGAGTCGAAAAATATTCGGCATGCCTGTCCCTCTGAACAATCTGCGTTGAAACAGGTGCAGGTTTGAGGCCAAGTTTCCGGCAGACATACTCTTCAACGGATGGATCAACAAAAGGGAACGTACCGACAGCCCCTGATATTTTTCCATAGCTTATAACATCCTTTGCCCTGATCATCCTCTCTCTGTTTCGCTCCATCTCCTGATACCAGAGGGCCATCTTTAAACCAAAAGTGATCGGCTCTGCATGTATCCCGTGAGATCTGCCTATCATCAGGGTATCTTTATATGTAAAAGCTTTCTTTTTCAGGACGGTCAACAGTTCATCAATGTCCTTGATGAGGATCCGGGATGCCTCCCTCAATAACACGGCGAGAGATGTATCGAGAATATCCGAAGATGTCAGCCCCATATGAATATAACGGGAATCCTCCCCTACCCTTTCGGAAACACAGGTCAGAAAAGCCACCACATCATGTTTGGTCGTCTTTTCTATCTCATCAATCCGCCCTATGTCGAAGCCGGCTTTTTCCTTGATGTTCTTCAAAGACTCTTCCGGTATTTCACCTTTTAAGGCAAGGGCTTCGCATGCCAAAATCTCCATGTCGAGCCATTTCTGAAACCTGTTTTCCTGGCTCCAGATTGAAGCCATTTCTTCTCTTGAATATCTGGTAATCAATCTTTTCTCCTGAAAGTATTTTACTTTATTCTTATTTAGTATGGGTTAGGGATTTGAGTCAAGGACTTTTAGCGCAAGAACAGACCTTTGAAAAACTGAAAAATATGGTTTTGAGGGCGAATCAAGATTGACAAGTTCGTAAAAAGTCTGTCATTCCCGCGTAG
>CAYVXX010000142.1:0-3938 GCA_964454305.1 uncultured Syntrophales bacterium
TGAACAGCGAGCGCATTCCCCGCTGCTTGCGGCGGGGTTAGCGAGCGAATAAAAAATAACATTTTCCTAAACAGTCGGAGATTCCCCGCAACTTGTTGCGGGGAGCTTCAATATTGAAAACAAGCAAATTTGCCTGTTTGTCTGTTCAATATCAGGATATCAGGCAATATTGCCTTATATGTAAATGTTGGACTAAGCCGCTTCGCGGCAGTTAACCTCCCGTAATTTCAACTCTTTATTTAATACCTCCCATACACACCCTGATCGTATTATATATACCTACGGCTTAAGACCGTTTTCTATTACTCTTAATCAAGGAGGTATATCATGTCACAATTGCGTCAAAAAATGATCAGAGCAATGCAACTCAGGGAATTTTCACCAAAAACGCTGCAAGCTTATGTAGCCGCTGTTTCAGGCCTGGCAAAGTACTGCAACAAATCACCGGATAAGATCGATCAGGAGGAAGTTGAAAACTATCTTTTGTACCTCAGACAGGAACTTGTACGAAGCCCGAGTACATGCAATGTCGTTATATCGGGGCTGAAATTTTTCTACGAACATACAATTAAGGATGAATCGGTAAAGTTAAAACTGCCTCCCAGGAAAAGGACAAAGCGTTTACCGGAAGTATTGAGCTGGGAGGAAGCAAACAGTGTCATAACCAGTCCGGCCAATATTAAACACAGGGTCTTGCTGATGACAGCCTATTCTGCAGGGTTGAGAATAAGTGAACTGGTCAATCTGAGACTGAAACATATCGACAGCTCCAGGATGGTTATTCGTGTAGAGCAGGGCAAGGGCAAAAAGGATCGCTATACGATTCTTTCACAGCGTTTGTTAAAAGAACTGCGTATCTACTGGAAAGTATGCCGTCCAGAGAACTGGCTGTTTCCCACAAAAAATTCGACACGGCACATATCAATCACCTCAGTTCAACGCATTTATAATAAGGCCAAGAAAAAAGAGGGTATCACAAAAGGCAAAGGCATTCACACGCTGCGTCATTGCTTTGCTACACATCTTCTTGAAGCGGGCTACGATGTTCGCAAAATACAGCTTTTGATGGGGCACCGATCGTTATCCACCACGATGATATATCTTCATGTATCCAGGGGAGGTCTTGAGATGGTGAAAAGTCCTCTTGATTTTGTCGATGAAGAAAAAGAAATCACAAGCCCGTGGGAGGATGCAGATGACACAATCAGCGTATAATTGCAAAAAATCGAATATTGAAGTTGCCGATATTTTGCGTGAACACATTTCCGATTATCTTGCAAAATACCGGATGCCGCCGGAACACTACAAGGTAGTCTATGATATCTTAAACTGCCGCACCGCCTATCTCGGCGGTCACATTGAAGAGTGCGATCATTGTGGAACCCAGCGCAATGCTTATAACTCATGCCGTAATCGCCATTGCCCAAAGTGCCAAACCATTACAAAGGAAAGGTGGCTTGAAGCGCGAAAGGCGGAGCTTTTACCTATACCATACTTTCATTCGGTGTTTACCCTGCCCCACGAGCTTAACCCTGTCATACTATGCAACAAGAAGGTAATGCTGCCGATTTTATTCAAGGCAGTGTCAGAGACGCTTCTTGAGTTTGCCGCAAACCCGGAAAACGGGCTTGGCGGTAAACTTGGATTTATTTCGCTTCTACACACATGGGACCAGTTGCTCAATGATCATTTTCACCTGCATTGCCTGGTTCCCGGCGGAGCACTTGCCTATGACAGGAATCAATGGATCTGGTGCCAAAACGACTTTCTTTTTCCAATACAGGCTTTGTCACCGGTGTTCAGGGGGAAATACATCTATTATCTAAAGAAAGCCCATGAAAATAATGAGTTGGTTTTTCCTGGCAAAACCGGATCTTTGGGAACTGCCGGCGGATTCAAGGCGCTGGTGAATAGCTGTTATGCTTGCAATTGGGTGGTAGATATCAGGGACCCCATTGAGAAGCCGGAGTATGTACTCGAATACCTCGCGCGCTATACCCACAGGGTTGCCATTTCCAACAATCGCATCTTGTATCTTGAAGAAGGAAAGGTAGCCTTTACGTATAAAAACCGGGATACCGGACAGACAGAGCAGACAACCATAGATGCGGTAGAGTTTATCCGACGTTTCCTGCTGCATGTGTTGCCAAAAGGCTTTATGCGGATCCGGCATTATGGTCTGTTCGCAAACCGTTGCAAAGGTGGAAATGTACGAAGGTGCCGGGAACTGCTCGGTCTTTCACAAGAGCTGCCGGAAGTTGTCAACCAGTCAGTTCAGGAGATGATGCAGAAACTCACAGGCAAGGACATCACGATTTGTCCATGTTGCGGGAAAGGAAAAATGCGCCAGGTTTGCTTGATACCGGAAGGATCCGGCTCCAGTGGATATGAAATTTTGCATCCATCAGGGTAGCAGTTTCCATACTGATTTAGACTGACTTGCAGCTATATTAATTATCCAGACAGCCTTTTTGTCACCGGCAACAAGGTTATATGGCTGATTGCGCCATCTGTTTTGTCAAAGCTCATTGAAGAGCAACAGGAGAGGTGCGCCCAAACCTGGCGCTATTTGGCAGGAAGTTACTATAATATGCCTCATGCAAATAAATTTGGGTATCCTGATGCCTTTTTTCGTTTAAATGAGCTCGATTTTAGATCGATAAGAGTTATAAACTTGGCAAATTTACATATCCTGATGTAGAATCACAACTTTACAATCCCCATAGATAATGGTAGGTAATTAGCCACTAATTGGAGCGGCACAGTCCAACAAAGTTTTATCCATCATCCCGCTGATTAAACGTGTCGTCAGAGTTTTTCAAACTGTTTCCGCCAAACCGGGCTTTCCAGTATTCTTATACTGCGGGACAATGGATAAAACGCTATACGTTATACTCATTACAAAGGTCAAAGGTTAAACCGTCATGAACAAATTCGGACTCTTTCTTGATTTTATTGGTTTTGTCATGCTCTTTTGGCAATCTGCTGTGCGCCCTTCACGAAACATAAAAAATGGTGGAGGCACAGCAACAACCACTGCAGATGAAGAATTCCAAATGGAAAAGGTTTTGAAGTGGATTCCATTAAGCTATATACGGTTATTTTTGGCGCGTAATTGGCAGTCCATAGCTTTTGGCTTGGTTGCACTTGGTGTTTTATTTCAAATCTTTTCTTGCTCAACACAAAATTGATCTAAGTATAACCACGGTTTTCACTGGATCGCTGATAGCCCGCCGCGCCCAGTGAAACCGGGCGTTGGGCGCATAAAAAAAGGAAACAAAAATGAAATTTTCTCTCTACTACCGTGGTCAACTAAAATCGAACGGTGGCCCCAAAGAGAAACACCTGATAAGAAAAAGCTTTCATCCGCAGTTAAAGACACTCTGGAATCAAGAACCGCTCTCGAACTTCACAGGGTTTTATAAAAGCACAAATGCTGAAGACTCAATTGCTCGACAAATAGGGCTATTCAAATTTGTCCCATTGGTTTGCCAAGCCTTCCATCTTGTCACAAGTATCCACATAACGTTACTCCGTCCTGAACCGCCAGGTTCAATAGTGACGCAAGGCGGCGATATTGATAACCGACTTAAGACTCTGCTGGACTCCCTTAAAATCCCTTCCGAACCAAACGCACTGCATCCTGATGAAAAGCCAGCTTCTGGAGAGGGACTATTCTTTTGTTTACTCGAAGATGACAACCTAATAACAGAACTGTCGGTGAACACCAAGCAGCTACTAGAGCCTGGTTGGGAAAAAGGCGAGGTGATTACAATCCTCGATATTGAGACAATCAAAACAGGCACATTATTGGGAGGCATGGAGTTACCATGACGGCAAAATGTCAATCTGAGCTGCCCAACCTATAAGGATTGAGTCGATGCGCGAAGCGGTCGAACTCAATCCATTGTTCAATAAGCCCGATCTCATTATATAGG
>CAYVXX010000143.1:0-3872 GCA_964454305.1 uncultured Syntrophales bacterium
TTTCGAAAGATCTTTTTCAGTTTCCTTGATGTCGCTGACCAGAAAGGATTTTTGTTTCTTAAAGGCTACTACAAACTGCCCTTTAGACTCGGGGTTATTAAGACTAAACTCCGTCTGTTTCAAGAATTCCTCCTCTATGGTTTTATATCCAAAACCGGCCGTATAAATAAGACGGATCCTTTCTTTATTGGCAAGCATGATCATTCCTCTGTCAAAATCGAGACGCTTCTCCATCGTTTTCATTGTAATTTTGAGAAGTTCATCTATGTCCAGGATACTGGAAAATGCCTGACCAAGCTCCTGAATAAGCATGGCATTGTTGTAGCTAATCTCGGTCTGATCCAAAATACTGCTTGCCAGGTAACCCTGATTCTCGAGGTCTACCACCAGTTCTTTTTTTTCCAGATATTCTGAATAAAGCGAGACAGCAACCACAATCAGGGCGCATGACAGCATGGAGATCGACCAGTATTTTCCCGGCAAGGCAAAAAAGAGCATCAAATACACAGCGATACCTATAGGGATGGCGTAGCTACGGATTTGCCTCCAAATAAAGGCCGGACTCTTTTCCCAGGTAATGATGTAGCGGCAGCAGTCTCCGCCCTTGTGTATGCATGTAGGATGCCCGACTGCAGCGAGTTTGTTTGTGAACGGTTTGGTCATACCTTCAAATGCCCCCCACCGGTTCTTACACTGATAGGGTTTCTCATCAACATTTGGTTTTGGCTTGACAATAACCTCGATTTCATTGCGTTTAAGCTTTTTAACATGAATTGTACAGGCACGGCTCAGGAGATGGTAGAGTTTTTCCAGCATCATATAGGCAGTTACTGGAGTGATAAAACCCTTAATGTAGGGTAAAATAGCTCCAATCGCCTTGGAAGAAGTTCCATAGCGTCCAACTTCACGGGCAATGTCCGGGTTGCCGGTCCTTCGAATTATGGCCTCCTGAAAGAGATCTACCTGCTTCTGACTGAACCAGTGCCCCTGGTCATCAAGTTGATAACTTGTAATTCCTGCATCATGAATAATAGAATCAATATCAACCTCAGGATAATATCTTTTTAGATATTCTATGTAATTTTTTGTTGTTCTACTGTTATACAAGGGGTACTTCCCCCATTTCTGTCAAGTCTGGTTTTGCTGGGTTGCTACTCATAAATTATCCCGAATTTTCGTTGCATATATCCCAAGAGTTTTTCTGTATAGCGCATATTTCCAATCCACAGCTGGTATTGTTTGTCGTAAGGTATATTCCTGACTTCAAGATAATCAGAAGGATAGATTAGAAGGGGTATTTTGTCGAGATGATAGACATCTGCCAACTGCCCCACGGCAAGGGAGAGCGCTTCCCAGGGCAGCCCTTCCGGATCAGTCACAATAGCAATTATGCCATTTAAAAGTTCTGACAGATTCAATCCCAGCTCCGATTGATTTACAATCAGAACAGCTGTCAGGTTATTCCTGTGGATGAGGGAAAAGACTTCCATTTTCCTCGTAAAACCGAGCTTTTCGTAATCTTTCTCAAGAGTTTTATCTTGCAGGTCCCTCTGCCCAAGACCAAGGGAATTCAGCAATAGACCTCCGGATTTATGGTTATAAAAATATTCCAACTCCTGCCGTGCAAAGGGAGACATTTTCTTCAATGACCATCCTTCCGGGAGAGATGTCTGTGGGGGACCGACCGGATATGTCAGATAAGCAAAAAGGTCAAGTGAACAGTCCTTTGGATTATTCAGTTCCCTTGCAAAGTCACCAAATACAAGATTGGGGAATTCGTTTTCCGGCTGGAAATAAGTCATTGCATAATCCATATTTGCCGAAGGCAGGTTATAGATGCCATGGAGGAAAATCGCGATCTCATTCAAAACCTTGACACCAGCAGGTCTTTTACCCATACGTCTGGCTGAATGGTGATGTATCAACCACGCCCGCTCATATGCCCTTACCATGGAGAGGTGGCCATAAATCTGCCCGTCCCTCTCGTACGTGAAGTGCCGGGCAATCTCCAGATTGTCCTGATAGAGCTTCCTATAGGTTTCCTTGAGGTTTTCTCGATGAGATTGTATTTGAATGTATTTCTTTGGATAGATAAAGCCCGTCTCGAAGAAGAACTTCCACAGGGCATCCATATCCACCTCCGTCGAGACACACGCATGCGAATCCCTGCTCACGCTCAGCAGGTGATTAAGACGGCTGTAAGTGTGGATGTCCATATCCAGAATGGCAATGCCCCAGCAAATTTTTTTCTTTTTTGCTTCATCCCGACGGCGATAGATCACCTGTGCCGTACACACCATTTTCAAAGCGCCTGCATGGGTGATCACCATTTCAGGAATAATCATGCCCGGCATCAGCACACCTTCACTTTCCGTTTCAAAAACGGAAAATCCCGATGTGGAGATATCGAAAATTTCACGCTTGATCTTTTTTTTGGAAAAGGGGTGTTCGAACACAACTACGGGCGGCGGCGCCAGCCGCTGACGGGTGTTACGGATCTCCTCCTTTTTAAAACGGCTTATCTGATCATCCACGGGCACCAGGACGATTTCCCTTTCCAGATGACCATCGGTCTGGCGAATAATGGCACAGGGGCCTGAAAAGACAATTTTTTTATTGTTATACAAATTAATTATGGCCTGGCGACCGGGGTTGAACCACTTAAAGTAATCGGAATCCACCCTGACACGAAATCCCTCGGAACTGAAATCGATAAGTTCGCCGTTTGCCATAAAGCCTGCTTGACTCACCTCGGCCGTGACATCGCTACAGATAAACCGTCGGCTTTGACGCTGGTTCAAAATATAGCCTGCCTGGGATAACTGGACTGTACAACCTTCACCGTCGGCACTCAGAAGACTTACGGGCGCCAGGATGATCGACTGACCGTCTATGACAATAAGGTATCGAAATTGATAGTCTTCCAGTTTTAGTTCTGGCGGGATTCCACCTGACCATCTACAGGTAACTTCACTTTCCATACAAGGCTCGGGTGATGCCTTTAACAGAATCCCTTCTTCGTATTTTGGGTGGTTGAGATAGAAAAAGATATGATCATTCATAAAGTGGATGTAATTGAGGATATTGATTAATTCTTTCTGACCCGCTCTGGGTGAAGATTCAAGATGGTTAATAATATCCCGGTGCCGAAACAGCTGCGGAGACAGCAGTGTTTCCCTATCGGCAGAAAAACCTTCTTTCCTTTTCCTTATATCCACTTTACCTTCGGCTCTAAAATCGGTATAATGTTGTCCCCGATTTTTCCGTCAAAATTTAGGGACCTATTTATTGCCCGTTTCAATTCTTTTTACCAGAATACTGCTGTTTTTTAAGAAATTGACGTATCTGTTTTTTTCTGAAAGCTCTTTACAACGTATATAAATCAGCTAACAGGTTGCACTACTCACCCCATAGCAAAGGCAAGTTCCACTAAAAGAAAGGTATCATCTGTGTATCAAATAGGGTGTCAAATATCAACTCCGTTTTTGCAGTGACGAGGGGATTGATTAAGAAAGTTTTCATGGATTCTTCATGGATATATTTACTGGTAAAGTTGTAAAAACTTTGTTTTTACTTGATAAATATCCAAGATGTGAATATGATAGCGAAATTTCATGTACTTATAATGCAAGACGTTTGCAAAACACTGCAAGTGTCTCGAAGCTCATCGGAAAGAAAAAAGATATGGCCTGTCCCCCGAACAGGCCGATGAGGATATCAGTTCCTACTTGCTTCAATGCAAGATAAATAACGGAGGTAAAGAATGAAAACAAATGATCCCGACAAAGAGATTATACGACGCAAGCAAACTGAAGATCTCTATAAATCTCTGGCAGAAAGCTCTCTTGCAGCCGTCTTTATCGTGCAGGACG
>CAYVXX010000144.1:0-3769 GCA_964454305.1 uncultured Syntrophales bacterium
AAGTTTATTGTAAAATACTGTAATCGCTGTCTGCAACTTCCTGCCTTTGCGTGTTATCACGAAATTGAGATCGTTCAAGTTCAATAGCGGCATGACTGAGCGCTTCAATGGCCGGATAATCGCCAATTCGGATTGACGAAATTTCAGCGGGCCGGGGTTCCAGGAGCCAGGACGATAATCTGCTTTTTTCTCCCAGCATCAAAAGTTTTCTGTCCTGGTTCAACAAACCCTTAAGTGCATTGTACATGTACTCAAAAGCGTTTTGCAGGCCCATAAGATTAGAGTGCGATAGTCTGAAGTTCCTTTTGCCTTGCATCGCCGCTTCCCGTTTCTGAAACGTTTCATTTATCTCATAGATAAACTTTCTTCCCGCTACATTACTGATATCACCCAACCACATTTCAGGCGTATAGTAGAAGTCAAGACCGGTGCACTGCCGGATCAGATCAACCATATCACTGGATTCTATTTCATCCAGGACACGCAAAGGATACTTACCCAACCCATGGTCCAACTCTCTCTCTTCGCCAACGATAACTGCGTAACCTGACCTCTTCCCCGGCCATGCCAGCCCTCCGTAAATCCGCCTATATATATCCTCTTCTTGTGATAATCTTTTCATATTCACCCCAAATCGCAATTGTTAAAGAACGAACCTTCTCCGTATTGGCGCGCAATCTCCTCATAGTTAAATGCGTGTCGAAAATGGTCCGTACCAAGTTTAACGTAAACATAGCGCTTGCTTCCCGTTTCTTCATCTTCCTCTAACTTCTTTGCCGTATTGTGTAAATGTTGTGCGAATTCCCTTACAATGTCACTCTCTCTCGGTAACACAAGTCCCCCGTTCATTATCTCATTGTGAGACGCGTCCAGAGATTCCGTGCGATTAACAGAAACCGTAAGCTGCCCCTCATTCCAGGCATAGGAGCCCTTCTGATAATGTGAGTAGTAATTGAGAAAGACCTTCCCCGGATGTCTCTCAGCGAAAGTCCTTGCGTTTCTGGTCTCGGGCAGGGCATCCACAACACACCGGGATATATTAAAGTTTTTCATTAGTCGGTCAAGCTCTTCCCAATCTTTATAAATTCCCAGGTGAACAATCCGGCCTTGCGTGTCCCGTTTTCCAATAACAACGTGGAGATCTTTTCCCTGGTCAACCCCCATGAAACAAGGTCCTTTGTCTTCGCTTACAATCCCGTCATTCCCGCATAAGGCCAAGACTTCCGGGATGCTCAATCTGTTTGTCGCCTCTACATAAGCATTGCCGATTTTCAGGTTGTAAAAATCTGTAAGGTTGCTGGTAGTCCTGAACTGGTGGAGGATCTCCGCCGGACTGACGAAATAACTGAATAGCTGTGAATAATGATAACCGCGCTTATCGGTGATTGATGGCCTCTTCGCCACCCATTGACCTATTGAAGGGTTAAGCTCCGCACCGCACTTACAGGCACGAATAACACCCCCCCTGGTCTCGTGAAGGCAATCAGGGAAGGTGTCTTCAAGACAGGTGTACTCACCGCATTTCTCACACTTGAGCAACCAGTATCTTTGATCTGTTTCCTGAAAGGCCTTGTCAATGCCATAGTCGGGAAGGGTGGGATTACTTAATTTGAGGACCCGCTTGTTCTCACTGTGCGCCATTCTCTCCATTGCCATATCCATAGCATTTTGTGGCGCCTCGTCAAGCTCATCAAAGATTGTAAAATCAATCGGTACTGATTTAAGGCCGACTCTACTTTTCATTCCTCTGAAATACAAAAAAGCTTTCCACACTTTCTTGATATTTGCTGAATCGGTGTTTTGAATCCATTCACCTATACTATTAGGATTGTCTTCAATAAGTGGCTGCACTCTCCCTTTACTGAAGTCGGTCACGTCGCTCTTGCTCGGGAACAGGTACATAATACCCCTGTAATCGCCGTAGCGTGCCCCATACACGGCCTTTAACATCGCCTTCGAGGTAAGACCCAACTGCGTAGCTTTCATCTCTGTCTGGTCGGGGTGGTCATCCTTATAGGGTAAAATCAAATACTCGTGACGCTCATAGGTGAAGGGCTTCCCGTCCAGGACAATATCTCGCACCCACTTATGAAATGGAGGAACTATACCAGAGTCGCCATACTTCAGATTAATCGACTGTAATAGACCGCCGTATAGCGTGTTTTTCATTGAGTCGTTGAATGATCCTGTTCCTAACATCAGGTTCTACCTCTCCTATTGCCGTCAATACCTCGTTTTGAAAAGACTGGACGGCCTTCATGTCATACAAAGTTTGGAATATTTCAAGCTGCAGCCTCAACTGATTCTGCACCTCACGGCAAGCTTTTAAAATGAGTTCCCTGTCTGCCCTGTCAGAGCTTTCCGAAAGGTCGTTGATGATTTTATTAGCCTGGTCGTTAATCTTTTGGAGTTGATCGACTGCGTTTAGGTTTTTATCAACTACACGGTGCGCGTTTTCGAGAGAAACATTCTTGACAACGGCTATACTTAATTCCTTCTTTGCTTTTGAGATTGCGCCTTCAGTCACATCAAAAAATTGAGCAATTTTCTTCTGAGATTTACCAGAACTAAGCATTTGATTTAATTTAACTCTGTCAATTTTTGGTTTTGGCATTTGGTTAACTCCAAGTTAAGTTAGTTAAGATTTGCTCAACGCCCTAAGACCTTGGTTATATAGTCATTTAGCCGCTCGCTGCTGACCTTTGGAAACTCTGTCGCCATTCCTGCCGACTTTGGCATCTCAAGTTCACCACGAAAGACATTTAAAGCCTTAGTGTAAGCGTCTAAGGAGTCCATGGCGGTTTCTATCTCTTTACTTACACTTTCTTTTGCCACATCAAGGACGGGTTTTATTGCCTCGGCAACACCCTGCATTAACTCCTGTTCAGCTTGCATAAGCCTTTTTTGTGAAGCGGGGATTAATTCATTCCGTAATTTCAGCAACCATTCTCCGACATCGCGTCGTTCCTCTTTCTTTTCAAGTATTGATTTCTGAATAACAAAGAAGTCACCGCCCTCGGACATGACGTCTGCTGCCTTGATTATCAGACGCGTTATATCCGCTTCAAGCACTTCATCCTGTATTCGGTGCTTAGAAAGAGCCTTATCCAGGTTCTTCCTTTGGGCCTTTACATCATCCCTGTTAATTAAAAGTTCTTTAATTGCTGGTGTCACGTCTTTGCGAAGTATCGCCAATATCTCTTCTGTTTTCATCGTTTCTCTCCTTTTTTTGTTTGATATATCCAGCACACAGCTTCACTTGCCCAATCCCTCAATGCCGCGTTATCTGATTGTTTAATCATCTCATCAAAATAATCTATCATTCCCAAATCACGCTCCGATGCACCCCAGGATGTTAGATCGGTTCGCAACTCCTTTGTGAGCTCAGTTAAGTCGCCGTCTTCTGCTAACTGCAACAGTTCTTCCATCCGACCATCTTCCGCCTCTTTAAGAGTTTCAACCTTCCGTTCACGCATCATTAAACCCTCTTTCATAGCAGCCACGAGTTCGGGAGATGTGGTTTTCGCGGGTTCTTCAGGATCCTTTTCAGGTTCCGGATATAAAACCTGATAGAGCTTGCCCATCCTCTCTACCGCGCCTTTGTGCCGTGGATCAAGGCTACTTTTGTGATATGGATGGTTAGCGTCCATCATTGTGCTGTCTATTTCACCTTGTGCTTCTTCTTCGTTCATGTAATCAGTATCTTCCATGGTAAAACCTCCTAATTTTTTTTTATAAATAAACACTGGAACATTGGATTGCTCATTCA
>CAYVXX010000145.1:0-3730 GCA_964454305.1 uncultured Syntrophales bacterium
CCGGCACGGCGCCTTTTCAGGGGCCGACCATTTGCCGCGTCCTCTTTCTTCAGGCCAACGCAGAGCTCAGCGGCAGGCAAAGCGCGTAGCGATTTGTTATGCATTGTTGAATAGGAAGCCATATCCATTAAAGGAAGATTTCCTTTTTTCTATAAATTTATAATGTGTGTAAGATGACACCACCTGTTTCCAAAACACTCGGGCTGATTTATTTTTTAATGTGCCGGCAACTTCCCAATTACCGGGGAACTGTGCAAATACATGTTCAGCCAATCTACGACCATAACCTTTTCTCTCATGATTTTTTTGAATGTAAAACTCTGCAACTGCGAAGCCATCATTATTGAACCGTAAGTGTTTATTGACGAAGGCAAAGCCGATTATAGATTCTGATTCCTTTATAATGTAAATGTACCGATCATTTTTAATCGGATATAGCTGTAAAGACTTCAGTGCGCCTTCACACCACGAATCATAATCAGCAATTGCGAAAAACTGACTCATATAAGCCAAATACTCTTTAAAAATCGGTTTAATTTCGTCAATAGTCTCTATTCGGGCTATCATCTTTTAATTTATTTTATGCATAATGGCAAAACAAGGGGACACCAGATTTCCCCTGACCAGCCTTATTCGAGAGGCAAAAGGGCAGCTTGTTTTTTACGCTCCAGTCTGTCATACATTTCAAGCATATTGTGATAGTCACTATGAAGTGTTGTATCTACCAGGAACTCTTCACCTTTTACTATACGCAAGGCTTTTTCGACTCTTTCTCGTCCAAAGATGTTAAACAGAGCCTCTTCGTACTCTTCCCAAACCAGCTTTTCTTCGTCCATTCGGATCAATTCCGCGGCAATATGTCCCAGCTTATTAGTCCCAAATTCCAGGGATGCCAGAGCCTCATCTGTGTTAGCAAGAATGAGATGCATTTGCGCTTTAAATTCAAGCATGGTGAAACTGTTCTCGAAAATAACACCGATATAGTTTTCGACATTGATTGAATCATCCAGAGAGTCAATAGTGTCTAGAATCTCCTGAGGATCATACTCCTCAAAATGTAAAACCATATTTCGGATCCATTTACCGCTGTTTCTATTATTGTAGGTCAAGTCCTCTATAGGGTAGACTTCAGAAACACCAGGAATGATCATCTGGCAGGAATAGAATCCAAGATAGCTGTATTCTCGCAGGAATATCTCTTTGCCCATGTTGTCAAGAATATCAGTCAGGTAGCTGTATTCTGCTTCGCGTCCCTCGCCCTGATAGCTCCACGATGCATATTCAAAACTTTTTGCAGAACTTAAAAATCCAAATCCTAACTTTCCATTAGAGTCAACAAAATGCGACTCAAGATTAGAACTGTCCGAGACGATGCTCATGTCAAAGGTCGGGACTTCAAAGGCATCCAGGTTTTCCAATTCGCGACCTTGCATCAATTCTGCCATCGTCCGCTCAAGCGAGACTTCTAAAATTGGATGCGCGCCAAAGGAGACAAAAAGAGAAGAGTTCTCCGGACTGATCAAGGAGATAGCGGTGACGGGGTATTTTCCCCCTAATGAGGCATCAAGAACATCTACGATGTATCCTAACTCCCGCAGCGCCAAAACATCACTATGCAGTCGATCAAAGGATTGAACAATTTCATCAGGGTATTTAGGAAGGGCATAACCGTTTTTGATGATCTCTATTTTGGCATAACGTTCGAAAATCTCACTTAGCGCTTGTACCTGTGCTTCTTGTGGCGTATTTCCCGTTGCCAGACCGTTACTGACGTAGAGATTGCCCAAAATATTAACCGGAATATATACAGTATCCCCACTCGATCGTTGCGTAAAAGGCAGTGCAACGATCTTATCCTCATAATCACTACTGTAATCAACAAGGTCTTCATCTTTGAGCTCTCCATCAGGATCATACACTAAGCGCAGTTCATCGTTTAGATATGCTCCGCCAAACTCAAAGGCGACTTCGTCAGGATAATACTTTCGATTTGGCAGGTGAAAATCGATAAAAAAGGTATTGGTCTGGAGCCGTTCAATATACTCACCCAATGCACTCGCCATCGATGCGTCCGATACAATCCCTTTTCCGTTGGAATAGATATGACTTGGTGCTTCAACCGAAACGAGATTCACAGAGTAACAATGCTCTAGCGGATGCTTTTCATCCGAAAGAGTAGTTTTGCATCCAACGTCCGCTAAAACAGCTTTCATTTTTGCTATTGACTCTTCCAGCGGGGCACTTTTGGATAAAAGGTTCATTTCTTTTCGTTCTCTTTTTGTTTAATAGAAAAGTATATCAAAATCATACTCTTTCGTAGAGAAACCTTCTGTTCTCTTACACAGCGTTATGTCCTTGTATGATTTCTTTGACGCGTCCAATTTCACCACCTTCCAGGCGGACTTTGATCCCATGGTGGTGAACTGGGGATTTAGTCAGAATGTCTTTCACGATACCTTTCGTGAGTGTTCCGGATCGCTGATCCTTCTTTAACACGATGTATACCTGTGATCCGGGGTGTATCTGTTCACGCTTTGTTCCGTCCATATGCCTCATTTCTCTCTTTTTCCAGCACTCGCACTCTTTCCATAGGTTGTAAACTGAAATCCGGGGACATCCATGATAGATGCACTCGTAAAAAGTCAGTTTTTGTCACCCAAAATCATGTCCTGAACTTGTTTCAGGATCATTCAGGGTCTCTAACTTGCTGAAATAATTAGATGCTGAAACAAGTTCAGCATGACAAATAACACATTTTGAGACTTTTTACGAAACTGTCAAGATAAGTTGTTGCCTGGTTCGATGCTGAGAGACTAAATCTTATGGAGTTATCAATTTAACAGTTGGAAAATACGATTGATATATAGAAACATCTCTCGTAATCAAATCCAAATTCTGGACGGCGGCTTGTGCGCCAATATAAAAATCCGGGAGCGGAGTCCTTTTTGTGCCCTTTCTTTTTTTGTATTTAAGATAAGCTTTCCCGGCTAAAAACAATGCCTCTTTTGAGATTTCCAGCATCTGGAGACCAGCTTTGGCTATTGCAGATTCCAGATCTTCTATACGCTCAAAACCAATGGAGATTTCAGAATAAACTATTGAGTTGATATACAAGATCCCCAATTGATCATACTCGTCCAGTTTTGATTCAGACCAGTCAGCCCATTTCGGGTCATTCAGAAAAACATCCAAAACAATATTCGAATCAACGAGAACCCCTTTCATTTGTCTTCCCTTGTCAGAGCCATTATTTCATCAGTTGTCATTTTAACGTTGGCTATTCCCCTCAATTTCCTGAATTTATATGTTTTTTGGGGTTCGCCTTTCCTTTTCACCAAATAAATTCGGTCGTTTTCTTCTACAAAATCAACTTCAACAGCAGGAGTTATTCCTAATTTTTCCCGAATTTCTTGTGGAATTGTGACTTGTCCTTTTATTGTAACTCTCATGATTGCACCTCCAGTAATACGTAATACCGGTAATAATAATACTGCTGTTTATTTTTGTCAATCATGGATATCCCCGGATTATCACTGAAGTAGTGCTTTGAACATGGGGGGGAGCAGGACGCCCATCAATACCAATGTCATAATTGGACGCATTAAATTGACGGGCTTCATATTGTGTTCCCTAATTGCCGTTGCTGTGTGGTTTGCAGCCGAAAGAATAAAGAACAGCAACATTGCGGTTACAATGGTTGCGTCCGCATATCGCCCCCAATCCAAGATAA
>CAYVXX010000146.1:0-3670 GCA_964454305.1 uncultured Syntrophales bacterium
CACTCGAAAATTGCGGCTTTGCCAGAACCTATGTAGTCGTTGGCCGACATGGTTTAATGGCAGTAGATGTGGGTAGTATCGGAAGTGCGGAAAATGTCGTGGAGTATGTTACAGGTACGCTCGGCAGGGATCTGAAAGACATACGGTATATTGTCTCAACACATTTTCACATAGATCATATCGGGGGGATAGGTTATCTCATTGACAGGTGTTCCCCGTCTGCAAAGATACTGTTCAATTACATCGTGGAAGACTATTTGAAAGGGAAAAGGAAGTTATCCCTTATAAAGAACTGGTTTGTTGGTCTTGTGCCGGCATCCGTGGCGAGCACTCGATACATGAGAAGATTCTCCCATATGAAGTTTGGAAGTCTTGCCGGCATACCGCTCCCATTGCTCAGGGATATAGTTAAACTTCCTTGCGAACAGGACAGAATAGGATACTTCGGACATGAGGGCGAGACAAGATGCAGTCTCGGTTTTGATGAATGGGAAGTTTTAGCAACGCCAGGGCATACAGAGGATTCTGTATCTTTTTATAATGGAGAATCCGGTGAGCTTATCTGCGGTGATCTGATCATAAACATGAAAGAAAATGGCCGTGGAATGTTGAACCGATTTTACTGGAGCAGAGAGATAATGCTAAATTCTTATAATCATCTCTGTGAAACAATTGAACCGGTAATCATCTATCCGGGTCATGGAGAAATCATCAAAGGTGACAAAAATGTACTACTCGGCGTTGAAACATCTTAGCGGACTTGCGTGTCTGGTTTTGTTCGTATTCCTGTCTACCCTGATCCAGGGTTGTATGGTAGCCACTAAGGACACCTTGATAGTTTCCCAGATTACCACCCCCTTTAAAGGAACCTATAAAGTTGATCCGTATCTGGAAAAGCACAAACCTCGCAGTGTGGCGGTACTCCCATTCGTTGACCAGTCCAAAAGTCAAAAGGGTTCTGAAGCTGTGAGGAGGGGTTTTTACAATCACTTCAGCTCCATTCCGTATAAGGATGTGGAACTGTACCGCGTTGACCGCCTGTTGAGGAAGGCCGGACTTACAGATCCGGAAATTATCAGTAAAACGTCACCGCAGGAGTTGGGGAAAATCCTTAATGTGGATGCGGTGGTTTTGGGTGATATTTCCAATTTTGATAAGCTTTTTGCAGTGATATATTCACAGGTGTCCGTGGGTGCGGATATTAAGATGTACGATACAAAAACAGGACACTTTCTCTGGAGTGGTCAGCATGTGGCCCGTATACACGAAGGGGGTATTTCTGTGACACCCGTAGGTCTTATTGCCACTGTAATTGCCACAGCCATGAATGTGAGGGATATTCAGCTTCTGCGTGCGTGCGATGACCTTTTCAGGGATATGGTGAAGACTATTCCGGCTCCGACCATTGCCGAGGCGCTTCGTCCCCCTGATATTACATTACTTACCCAGGATACCAGAGGCCTTCCAAAGAAGGCCGGTGACGAGATCAGGGTTGTTATCAAGGGTACTCCCGGCATGCAGGCCTCTTTCGATATTGGAGACTATAAAAAGAGTATTGACATGGCGGAAATTGAACCCGGCGGTTATCTTGGAACCTACAAGGTTGTGCCGGGGGATAACGTGACCAATGCCATTATTACCGGTTATCTGACCGATGATTCCGGAAATACAGCCCACTGGGTTGATGCCATAGGTTCTGTAACGATGGATACCACTCCGCCGGCGAAGCCCCAAAACCTGACAAACGTGGGTCGGAATAATTTCGTCCTGCTGAAATGGGACAAAAACACCGACTCTGACCTGGCAGGATATCTTGTTTATCGCAGTTCTACACCGCTCTCCGGGTTCAAAGAGGTGGCCAAAACAGAGTTCAGCTACCAGCGGGATTCAGAACTTGTTAATTATCAGAAGTATTATTACAAAATTTCAGCAACAGACAGAGCAGGAAACGAAAGTGAAAAAACCGATGCTATTGTCGGTATGCCCGTGGCCCCTGGACCAACGCCGGTATCCGGGCTCATTGAGGTTGATACAATATGGTACTCCGGTGCCAGTCCCTATGTCATCGAAGACACAGTTATCGTCAAGGACAAAACACTTCTGACCATTGAGCCGGGGACTGAGATACAATCAAAGGGAGGTGCTTTGGTGATTGAAGGGCGTCTCAAGGCTGTGGGGGATGATAAACATCTCATTACTTTTGGCGGTGTAGAGGGAGGAACCTGGGAAGGTATCGTCTTTAATAATGTTAAAGAAAAGGAAAATCTGATCCGGTTTTCCAGCATTAAAAATGCAAAGGCAGGAATAACCTGTAAATCATCCTCACCAAGTATTGAGGCCTGTGAACTGACGGCCAACATGACAGGAATCAGTGTTATGGGTGCATTTTCCAAACCGGACCTGGTCAAAAACACGATACACAAAAACGCAAAAACAGGGATCTTTGCGGCAGACGGGGCACGGCCGAATATTGTTGAAAACAAAATCAGCGGTAATGCGGGAGGCGGAATCGCAGTTCAGAGCGCCTCGCCATTAGTTAAGCATAACTGGATTATTCAAAATGATGGTTCGGGAATTACGGTTCAGAACAGTCAACTGTTGATAAATGAGAACAATATTTATGACAACAAGCCCTTTGATATGGTGGGTTCCATGTCGGGAGAGGCGGTTTCTGCCTGTGACAACTGGTGGGGGAGTTCTGACTGCCTTGATATTCTGAAAAGGATTAGAGGGAAGATCAACATCGGGTCAGTTTTGAATAGCGCCTGGCCGGAGGGCAAATCGATCAAACTTCCCATTTTAGCATCGGCCTTGGGCGGACCTGTGAAATCGGATGGATTTCTTATTCTGTCCAACAGTCCTTACAGGATTGCAAAAGATGTCGTAGTCGATGAAGGTGCCACACTTTACATTGAACCGGGTGTTGTAATTAAATTTGACCAGAACACCTCGATAATAGCGAAAGATGGCGGTGTGGTTGCGAGAGGCACAAGTGAAAGTCCGATTTTGTTCACGTCATCGGGAGCAACTCCTTCAGCCGGTGATTATCTGAATGCGGTACGTTTTGAGAAAAAGACAGAGGTAAACAGCTTCTTTGAATATTGTATTATTGAATATGCCACCACCGCGTTCGATGTTTACTACGGTGTCCCGGAAATCTCCTATTGTCACATAGCCAACAGTGCGCAGAATGGTGTGTACTGTCGAAACGACGCGGCGCCAAAGATATTTTACAATACTATTGGCGGTAATCTTGGTGAGGGCGGTATAAAATGTGTCGGGATGTCCAGACCGAAGATTAACTACAACAATTTTATAAATAATATAGTGGCTATACAGGTTTTTTCGACTATACAGATTGATGCGCGTCATAACTGGTGGGGTGATAATCCGCCTGATAAGAACATTATCTGGGGAGATAATATCAATATCAAGCCCTGGCTGGAAGCTCCCGGAGAAGGGGCTTTTGCCGGCAAGTAGCATAAGGGGTCAGGTCTTGCTTTTTGCCACCATTGAAGCAATTTTACTGATCCGTGAATAATGAAGTCCGATGTGGTTGCCGACATACTTCAATTTATATCCCCAATGGCCCTGATGGCAAAAAGCAAGACCTGACCCCAATGGAGTATTTTATGGACAGGAGATTATTTCTGAATTTGCTGGGAAAGGG
>CAYVXX010000147.1:0-3667 GCA_964454305.1 uncultured Syntrophales bacterium
AGGTCAACAAAAATGTCTGAGAAACCAAGAGTAAGATTTGCCCCCTCTCCTACCGGGGATCTTCATGTAGGAAATGCCAGAACCGCCCTCTTCAACTGGCTCTTTGCCAGACATCATGGGGGAGATTTTATCGTCCGGATTGAAGATACCGATAGGGCAAGGACCTCAGAAAGATTTGAAAAAGGGATTCTTCAGGACTTGAGATGGCTTTCTATTGACTGGGACGAAGGACCTGAAAAAGATGGTGCATTCGGCCCTTATCACCAGTATGAAAGACTTGATATATATGACCATTACCTGAAAAAGCTTATAGAGGAGGACAGGGTATATCGCTGTTACTGTACAGAGGATGAACTCGAGGCAGAGAGAAAAGCCCTTCTTTCGAAACGGATGATGCCGCGTTATATGGGAAGATGTAAAAATCTCTCTGACAAGGAAAAGAGAAGGCTTGAAAGTGAGGGGAGAAGGTCGGCTTTTCGCTTCAAGGTTGGAGAAGGAACCGTTGAGTTTAACGATTTGATCCGTAATGCTGTAAAATTTGATTGTGATTCAATCGGTGATTTTATCGTAGTGCGTTCCAACGGTGTTCCCGCCTATAACTTTGCTGTTGTCATCGATGATCATCTCATGGAAATAACTCATGTAATCAGAGGTGAGGATCACCTTTCCAATACCGCCCTTCAGATGCTTATCTATAAAGCGCTCGGTTTTAAGCCCCCCCGATTTGCGCACCATTCACTTATTTTAGGAAAAGACCGCTCAAAGCTGAGCAAACGGCATGGGGCCGTTTCGGTTAAGGCTTTCAGGGATATGGGTATTTTGCCCGATGCTTTTTCGAATTACCTTTCAATTCTTGGAAGTTCCTTTACCGGGGTGAAGGAAATCTGCACCATTGATGAAATTATCGACGGGTTTTCTCTGGAAAAGGCTGGCAGAAGCGGAGCAATTTTTGACGAAGACAAACTAAGATGGCTGAACAAAGCATACATAAGAAAATGTAATGTTGAGAGACTGACAGAGCTATTGACTCCTTTTATTAATGATGCGGGATATGATTGTGATACTATGGATCGCCGGTGGCTTCATTCCGTGGTCGAGGCTATAAAGGGCAACCTCGGGACACTTTCCGAAGCCGGAGAATATATTGATGTATTTTTTGATGACAGCTATAAAATTGTTGAAGATGCCGCATTGATCCTTAAAGAGGGACATGCCCCGGCAGTCGTAAAATCTCTTCAAGAGGCATTGATGTTGGAGGAATGTAAAGAAGATGATTTATACAGGTGTATTGTGGATGCTGTCAGCAATAAAACGGGATTAAAGGGGAAAAGGTTATTCACGCCTATACGAGCGGCAATAACCGGCAAGACCTGGGGTCCTGAACTCGACAGCCTTTTTGCCATACTTGGCAAAGAATCACTTCTTAAAAGGGTCAACGAGGCAATTGCCACCGTCCAAAAACCTTAAAATCTCTGCAAAACTGAAAATTTGGTCATTGCGAAGTGTCCCGAAGGAATGTTAGGAATCTTAACATGTTAAATTTGTGAAATCATGCCAGAATACCCCGTTTTTAAACGGGGATGAATGGCATCCTCATAGTTCCTTCTCCCTCGGTGGGAGAAGGTTAGGAAGAGGGGGTAATTCACTGAGAAATCGTATGCAAATTGGTGAATTATCTAAAAAACACTTGAAGAAGCTTTAATTATCGGTTAGAATTTGCACGACAATCTGAAATCTTTTATTGCGAAGTTGTAAAAAAGGGGAGAGAGTAATTTGGCTTTAAGGAAAAAGAAAAAAATTTCTTCAACTGAAAAACTGCTTGATGTTATTCGCAACAAGAAAACTTCTGATGAATTTTCAGAATCACCGGGTTCTCCTCCATCCGGGAAAAGCAAAAAACTCTCTTTCTTGAAGGTATCCCGCTTGAAGGTATCCCGTAAGAGTGAGGCAATTTCAGTAGGTGTAGATATTGGATATCACCAGCTGAGATTTATTAAAGTGGCCCAATCTCCTGACAATAAGTGGAAACTACTCGATTACAGTACTGTGCCATTTAAACCTGGCGTTTCAAAAGGTACTCCCGGGTTTGCAATCTTTTTAAGAGAAGAGCTTGATAAATTTTGTGGCTCCAGGAGCGGACTTAATCTATGGGCAAACATGTCCTCCGCCCGTGTTGAAGTTTCCGCTGTTCGAATACCAAAGGTTGCAAAGAAGCAGATTGAAAATGCTGTTTATTGGACTGTGAAAAAGAATATATCCTTTAATGAAAAGGAAACCATCTTTGATTTTGAGATTCAGGACGAGGTAATCGAGAGCGGAATCACCAAACTGGCAGCAATGACCTGTGCCGCTCCAAAGCAAGAAGTACAAGAAATGCGGGATCTTTTTGAAAGTGCCGGCTATCCTCTGGATGGCCTGACAATAGCTCCTTTCGCAATTCAAAATCTATTCAGAACCGACTGGATACCGTCATTTGAGCAAACAGTGGCTACCCTTTACATAGGCAGGGATTGGTCACGTATTGATATCTTTTCCAAGGGTGTTCTCGTTATGACCCGGGGCATCAAGGCCGGGATAAACAGCATGATTCAGGAACTCATGGAATGGTACAATGAAAGTGTAGAAAGGGTCTCACTTGAAGAGTCGCAGGTTGAAGAAACCTCTGAAGCTGCCGATGCTGCTAAAAACGTTGTCATGGAGACGGAAGATGCAAGAGAATTGCTGTTCAGTCTGAGTCCGGACTCCCCGCCTTCTACGGAACTCAGAGTACGCTTTGGCCTTGATGAAAATTCTATATTTAAGAGGATCACTTTCGCCTTAGATAGATTAGTAAGGCAGGTAGAGAGAACCTTTCAACATTATACTGTGACGCTCGGAAATGAAAGTGTAAGCGCCATATATGTTTCCACTACGCAAAATGTTTACAGGCCCATTGTTAACTATATTGGCAGTGAACTGGGAATTGAGAGTGATATATTAGATCCTCTTGAACCTGAAAACCCGTCTGTTGGTGAGACAATGTCTGATATTTCTGTTTCTGACAGGGTTTCTTTTGGGCCGGTAATAGGTGTTGCTTTGTCGGATTTATCCCGTACCCCCAACCTACTCTTTACCTATAAAGAAAAGGAAAAACAGTCAAATGTCTATATGATTAACCGCGCAATATTTGCGGGGTTGGCAGTCGTTTTAGCTTGTTGCATTGGAGTTCTACTGTGGCTGGGACATGCTGCGAACCATAAGAGTACCGTGATAGCCCGGCTGGAACAACAATTGAATCAGACTGTTCCGATCAGTGATGAGATTGTTTCGCATTTAGCTTCCAAGGTTGAAGAAAACCAGAAGCGCTTGAAGAAATATAGCGATAGATACCTTGGAGTGGCGGCTATCAGTGAGTTATCTGCGCTTACACCCTCTAATATTCGTCTTCTTAATATAAGCGCCGATATGGGATTGGCTTCCGTGGGGGAGGGTAAAAAAGCTGTAAATGGTTTAACTATAGAAGGCATTGTTTCAGGAGAGATTAAATCACTTGAATCATCTCTGGTAGGATATGTGCTTAAATTGCAAAGTTCTCCAATGTTCAATCAGGCAAAGATTAATAAGAGTAAAATGGAACCCTCTGGAAACACAGAGTTGCTTCGCTTTACCTTAAACGTTAAATTTATTT
>CAYVXX010000148.1:0-3665 GCA_964454305.1 uncultured Syntrophales bacterium
ACTGCGGTGTGTACTCCGGTACGATTTCCTGGAGCTTCTTCTTTATGGCTGTCGCATCATAGGTATCTGCAACAGCTAAAAGTTCATCAATTTTCGCATTAAGAATATTCCGGTCACATGAGGTTCCTTTAAGAACAAGAACCTTTTCATGATTTGTGGCCACGATTCCTTCACCTTCCGTAATCAGTTCTTCATAAAGCTTTTCCCCCGGTCGAAGACCGGTAAACTTGATAGGAATATCACGATCCGGCTCAAATCCGCTGAGACGAATCAGATCCCTCGCCAGGTCAACTATGCGCATCGATTTTCCCATATCCAGGATGAATATTTCGTTTCCCTCTCCCATAGCGCCTGCCTGAAGAATTAATTGAGCGGCTTCCGAAATGCTCATGAAGTAGCGGGTTATTTCCGGGTGGGTAACGGTAACGGGGGAACCCATGGAGATCTGTTTCTGGAAGGTGGGAATGACCGATCCGGAACTCCAGAGGACATTGCCGAAGCGTACAGCCATAAAACGGGTCGCGGCGTTATTATTCACACATTCCACTAACATTTCGGCCACTCGCTTCGTAGCGCCCATTACACTGCTCGGCCGCACCGCCTTGTCAGATGAAACAAGGACAAAGCGTTCAACCTTATTTTCCAGAGCGACCTCGACCAGATTTCGTGTTCCGAGGACATTGTTGAATGTTGTCTCCCACGGGTTCAGTTCCTGCAGGGGCACATGTTTGTAAGCAGCGGCGTGAAAAACCACATCCGGAACAAATTCCCGAAATGCCCTGCTTACAGAAGCACGGTTCTTTATGTCGAGCAAAAATTCCGATGTCGGGATAAACTCAAAACGCCGTTTACACTCCATCGCTATCTTGAAAAGATTTTCTTCACTGAACTCCATAAAGGCTATAGCCCCGGGATGAAAACGGCATACCTGCCTTACCAGTTCACCCCCTATGGAGCCTCCGGCCCCCGTAATCAGAATGCGTTTATCTTTAATATACTGGCGAATCTCCTCTTCATCCAGATGTATTTCTTCACGATCCAGCAAGTCCTCCATGTGTACCTTGCGAATTGCCATTACTGAAATTTTTCCTTCAATAAGCTCCCCGATTCCCGGCAGGGTGCGAAACTGTTTGCCTGTTTCTTCGCATAATGAAACAATCCTCCGCATCTTTTCACCCCTTACCGAAGGGGTAGCAATCAGGATTTCATCAAATTCCTTCCGGATTTTTCTAATATCATCCACCGTTCCAAGAACCGGGACCCCATGAATGGTCATTCCCTGCTTACTTGGGTCATCGTCGAGGAGTCCCACGGGCTCAAGTTTGATTGAGGGCGTCTCCCGGATTTCCCTCAGAATCTTCTCCCCTGAATTGCCGGCCCCGATAATCATCAGCCTCTTCTTTTTGGTTGATGCGCTTTTACTGGATCTGAGTGGCCACAATGATGGGATTTGATCGGCAAGGAAAATTCGAATGGCTATCCGAATTCCCCCAATGAAAAGCAAGGTGAATACCCAGTCAATAACAAATACAGAGCGGGAATAACCATGAAAGCGGTACAGAAAAAGAATGGACAATACAATAATTATTGAGGAAAGGCTGGAGGCATTGAAAATGTTTCTCAAATCCACCAGGCTTGTATATCTCCACATCCCCCTGTAGAGGCCGAATATAAAAAAGCAGATCAGCTTAAAGGGAATTAAGAACAGTAATGTGCTTCTAAATTGTGCCCAGTACTCTAAGGGGAGCTGGCCTTCAAAACGGAGCAGGTACGCAAAAAAATAGGCCATCGTTACGAGGACCGCATCCAGAAGGAGCATTGCATAGAAATTTTTATTGCGTATAACGTTTTTCATGTCTTTACACTCACTCCCCTTTTTGCTTCAAAGACGCAATAGCGCGAGAGGCAAAGGCTCAGTTGGTATATCTACAATTTTTCCCGATTGTTTTGACCTGGTTAATATAAGACTGTTAGGGTATTTTGAAATTTGCTTAAGTTCCTTGGGATGGAGTTGAGTCGTCCATTTTATTTCAACCGGCCAGAACGCGTTTTTATCAATATATGCGATATCGACTTCTCCTTTAGCCTTTATATAATATGTGGGAAAATTTCTTCGATAGTGTGTAATAACACAGGTTTCAGTCAATCTTGCGGCCCAGTCGGAATTGTTTAGGGCAGGCATGACCTGCTGCTCAAAAGGATCCTGGCATGGATTTAGCCACGCTCTGACCGCATGAAAGATAAACGGGTCCGTAAACATCAATTTTTTTGCCTTTTTAGGAGCGGCCGTCAGCTTGTCTTCCAAAAGAGCCGGCTGGATGAACACGGCATCCATGGATGCAAGAAGCGCCATGTAATCTGCCACCGTCTTTGGATGATCAATAGAAAGATCCTTTGCCAGTGCATTCCAAGTGACCTGACTGCCATATCGCTTTACAATAGCCCCTAATATTTCATGGAGATAGTGCTCCTGTTTGTTCCTTTTTAACATATCGCCGCGAATCCAGTCGCTGTATGTTGAAAAAGTCGCCGGCAATATAGACTGATGCATTGCCATGTCATTCATAGCCGTCAGAAACCCGCCATGGGCGAGATAAGATTCAAACTCCACATAAAGCCTGTCGATCAACAAAGAATCCGGCTTGGAATCACGAGATATGAGCTGTTCTATTTCATCGGCGGTTATTTGCTTGCTCAACTCTGCTGCTTCAAGGAAACTGAGTGGATACATGTGAAAATCTACCGTATTCGCTTTGCCTCGTCTGCCGGGGAAACGCATGCGCGCTTCCTTGATTATTACAATGTCCGATCCGGTCATTAATAATACCGCATTTTCAAGCATGCCGGCATCAGCCAGGTACTTAATGCCTTTATCCCAGTCTTTGACATATGTTATTTCATCAAGAAGGACATAGCGCAAACCGGTATCGGGCATTTCTTTCAAAATATCTGTAAAGAGTCTAACCAGAGAATGCTGATCATCGATAAGTTCACCGGTAAAATAAATAATGAATTCCGGGGCAACGCCACTTTCAAGGAGTTCATTCATCCATTGCTTCAGAAGAGTGGTTTTGCCAACCTGACGTCCTCCGCTTATAGTATAAATTCCTGATGTGTGACGGGGAAGCAGATCAAGCAACTCAGATCGATGGATCAATGCTTGCTTTCGAAGCTGTTTCAGATGAGGATCTCCACTGGAAAACAGACGGGGATCCTCGAGGTGGAGATTATGCGGTAAAAAGCGGGTGTCCATGTCGGCCTTTTCTGTCGATTGTTTGCTTTCAACAGCCATTGACTAAATTTAATCAGTGACCATTATCCATAAATGAAGTTTCCTGTCAAGGACAAAAAGAAAAAAGCGAAAAAAGGGGACGTTTCGAGGGATTATGCAAAGCTCTCAACTCTTGACTCACGACTCGTAATTAATGTGTGATCCCTTCTCTCCTCGCGACCTTAATAACTGTCATCCACAATATCTTAAAGTCAAGGGCGAAAGACCTGTTTTTGAGATAATACTCGTCAAATTCAACCTTCACAGGAATCGGCAATTCATCCCTTCCGTTTACCTGTGCCCATCCGGTGATTCCCGGGATGAGTTTGTGAATCCCTTTGCCGGTTCTAAGCTCAACCAGATCATCCTGATTATATAAAGCCGGACGTGGGCC
>CAYVXX010000149.1:0-3636 GCA_964454305.1 uncultured Syntrophales bacterium
GGATATCAAACAAGTCTGGAGAAATACAATCTACGCGCTTGGTTAAAATCCCCCCATACCCCCCTTTAGTAAAGGGGGGTATGGGGGGATTAACAGGAGTACACATTGAAAATATTTTTAGACTGTTTCCCCTGTTTCCTCAGGCAGGCCCTGGAGGCTGGCAGGATAGCAGGTGCTGATGAAAAAACACAGAGAGAAGTCTTAAACTCAGTAATGAGGGCATTGCAGGAAGTTTCTCAGGAGTCAACTCCCCCGGAAATCAGCTGGTTGATCCATAAAACAATCAGGGAAGCGACGGGCAATTTAGATCCTTATAAAGAAATTAAAAAAATTCATAATGAGCAGGTAATGAGGATTGAAGCTGACCTTATCAATCTTGTTAACGAGTCGTCTTCTCCTGTTATCAACGCCTTAAAACTTGCTGGTACGGGAAATCTCATTGACATGGGACCAGAGCGTCAGTGGATCGATATAAAGGATATTTTCAAAGGTTTTTTAAATAAGAAACCAGCTTTTTTTGATTATCCTTTTTTTGAAAAATCTGTTAAAAACGCTAAGACTCTCCTTTATATAGGTGATAATGCCGGAGAGATTGTGCTGGACAAGATATTAATCGGTTTATTAATCAAAGAGGTAGATGTTGATGTAACTTATGCTGTAAGAGGGAAGCCCGTGATCAATGATGCAACTATGGAAGACGCAAAATTTGTCGGAGTGACGGATATAGTAAGAACTATAGATACAGGTACTGATTTCCCGGGAGTTATTCTGGGATCTTGTTCCGAAGAATTTTTAGAGTATTACCATAAAGCGGATATTATAATTTCAAAGGGACAGGGGAATTATGAGTCACTTAGTGATGAGTGTGAAAATATATTTTTCCTGCTTCAAGCAAAATGTCCCATTATAGCTGATAAGATAGGCTGTAAAGTAGGCGATCTGGTTTTTAAAGCACAAAAGCGTAACGACTATTTTATGAATTGGGAGACATTATAAGAATCATACGCTCTCTTGATAAAACCTGATAGATAAACCCCCCTTTGTGAGGAGTAAATATGTCTACGTATGAGTACCTAAAATAACTGCAGATCCGATTGATACATGTCTTAGGTGTGGTGGAGTAGTAGTAGAGCGATTGATAGGGTTGGGTAACGGTTTTATACTTAGAGGATCGAAATTAGATTATGAACAAAAAATTGCGGCCACTCGGTGCGGAAAGGAATCTCCATGCTGTGACAGCGAAATACCCTATAGCGTACGTTTGAAAAATAGTGTAAAATGATGACAAAGAAAACAAAAAAAAGATTTACATTTGGCCCAGTACCATCGAGGCGTCTGGGCAGATCACTGGGGATAGACATTGTTCCCTTTAAAACCTGTACATATGATTGCATTTACTGTCAGCTTGGTAAGACAACAAACAAGACCACAGAATTGGAAGAATACTTTCCGGTAGAGGATATAATTGGTGATACCCGGGAAAAATTAAAGGAAATTCCGCACCCTGATTATATAACCATCTCAGGGCTGGGTGAACCGACGCTTTACAGTCGTGTCAGGGATATTATCAGGGGTATTAAAGACGTGACCGATATTCCCGTGGCTGTTTTGACAAACGGATCGCTCTTTTGGATTGACAATGTTCGCGATTCGGTTCTGGAAGCTGATCTTGTTATTCCGTCATTAGATGCGGGAGATAAAAATACTTTCTTGTCTGTAAATCGGCCCCATCCGGATATTTCTTTCAGTGAAATGGTTAATGGGTTATGCTCGTTCCGTGAGCGTTTTAAAGGGCCTGTATGGTTGGAGGTCTTTTTGATCGGAGGCATGACTGATAATGAAAATGAGATTTTAAAAATTAAAACCTGGATTGATCGTATCGCGCCTGATCGAATACAGTTGAATACCGCTGTCAGAACGCCGGCGGAGGATTTTGTTGAAGTAGTTGAAGAAGATAAATTAGAAGAGATTGCGAGGCTGTTTGGTCCCAGTTGTGAAATAATTGCAGATTACACAAAAGTTCACGATCTTGTTGAATTCAAAAGGACACGCGACGATGTTCTCCAGATGTTGATCCGGCGTCCCTGTTCAATCGATGATATATCGGCAGGACTGAATTTGCATCGAAACGAAGCTGTAAAATACATTGAGGAACTATTGGGCCAAAATCTGATTCAAAAGCAAAAACGGCTAAGTAAAGTTCTTTACATGGCAAGCCAAAATAATACTCAAAATAGCATATAAAAAAAGAGTTAAATGAAAGGGGATTTAAATAATGGTTAGCGGAAAAGAATCTGGCAAAAAACCTGATGAACACAATGATAAATCAGATGATAAGTTCAAGCAATATACACAAAGCAAGAACCTGAAAGACCGCATGGGACAGATCAAGCATAAGATCTTGGTCCTTTCAGGAAAAGGAGGTGTCGGTAAGAGTACCGTGGCAGTTAATTTTGCTGTTGCTCTGGCTTTGGAGGGTAAAAAAGTAGGAATCCTTGACACAGACTTTCATGGTCCCAGCATTCCGACACTGCTCAATCTTGACAAAGCACATTCCGTATCAGATGGTACATCAATCCTTCCGGTAGATTTTATCAAAGGAATAAAGGTGATGTCCATGGGGTTTCTCCTGCCGAATCAAGACGATGCAGTTATCTGGAGAGGTCCTATGAAAATGAATGCGATAAAACAGCTTCTTACTGAGGTCAACTGGGGGAAACTCGATTATCTAATTATTGATTTTCCGCCGGGAACAGGTGATGAACCTCTCTCCGTAGCACAGCTCATTCCCAACATCGATGGCGCAATTATTGTCACAACTCCGCAGGAGCTGTCTCTCAATGATGTCAGAAAATGCATCAATTTCTGCAAACAGGTTAAAGTTCCCGTATTAGGCGTTATTGAAAACATGAGCGGTTTTGCCTGTCCTCACTGTGGAACAGTAATCGATATATTCAAAAAAGGTGGCGGTGAGACAATGGCAAAACAGATGAAAGTGCCCTTTCTGGGGAGCATACCCGTTGAACCGATGATTGTGGAAGCTTCGGATAGCGGGAAGCCTTTTGTGTATCACCATTCAGAGACGGAAGCAGCAAAGGCATTCACAAGGGCTATCACAAGGGCTATCACACCAATCCTGAGCATAGAAGAAAAAGAAATGCCAGAGCCAGAGGTTGTTACCCTTCCCGAAAAGAAAGCACAAACTTCATTTAGAATTGCGGTGCCAGTCGTTCAGGACCGACTCAGCCCTCATTTTGGCCATTGTGAAGAGTTTACCTTTTTCGACATAGATGCGGAAAATAAAAAAATTCTCCGAAAGGAGAGCATACCCGCCCCGCCCCATGAACCGGGGTTGCTTCCGGTATGGCTCCAGGAGAAGGGTACGGACTTCATTCTTGCGGGCGGTATGGGTCAGCGAGCGCAGGGACTTTTTGAAGAAAAGGGGATACGGGTGCTGATAGGAGCACCATCCGATAATCCTCAGACCATCGTCGAAAATTACCTCAGCGGTAAGTTAGAACTGGGTGAAAATATTTGCGATCATTAGGAAAGGAAAATGAAAGATAAGGAAAGAATTACAAAAAAGACGTTTAATATGATTTATGAAGAGACCAGGAAACTTTACTCGCAAAAAGT
>CAYVXX010000150.1:0-3600 GCA_964454305.1 uncultured Syntrophales bacterium
CTATCATAGATGCCTATAGAATCGGAAAGCAGAGAGAATTTCAGGACGAAGAGACCCCCCAATTATAATTCCTTTCCCATCCAGTCAAAGGATAATGGAGTGAAATCCAAATTTAGGGGTCAAGTCTTGCTTTTTGCCACACCACACCATTACTAAGATCCCCCTACACATAAAACCCCGTTCTCTTTTCCGAGTCACGGGGTTTTGTTATAATCTATCCACGATCCTCCCTTTCTTTGTGATAAAAGGGTTAATCTTAATTGTTACAACTTCAATGAACTCGATATTTACAATACTCAGATGGAATTATTTGTCAAGGTTTTTATATGCTTGTCGTCTTTAATAGGGATTTTGAAACTTGAATCTCCCCGCAATAAGTTACGGGGAACGAATTGATTGAAGCTTTCCCGCAACTTGTTGCGGGAAACTCCGACTGTTATGGAGAAAATTTATTTTTTTATGCCGTTATTTTTGCGTCGTTCAGTTTTTATCCCCTTCACGTTTAACAATGATCTTCCAGCTTTCGCTTAAAAGAAAACCCGGGTTCTCGTCCATCTCTGCACAGATGGCGGTGGGCTCTTGCAGAACTATGGAGAAAGCCAGGGGTTCGTCCGGCTGGGGAACAAGAGGGACATCTACATCCACCTGGATCAGATAACGATAGGGATCCATATTACCAAAGAAGTATTCTATGAAGTCATGTTTTTCCTTATCTGTCATACCGGGGTCGTACTTGGCAAGCTGTCCGACAGAGGTATCCACCGGTATCCAGCCATAGTTTGGCAGGTAGAACTGTGCCCAAAAGTGGTCGCCGCAGCCGGTTTTGGGATTTGGGAAAAGCTGCATTCCTCCGGAGGCTTTGGCAGGGATGCCTATGGATCGACAGAGAGCGGCAAAGTACATGCTTTGGGCGCCGCAGTCGCCGTAACCGTGCTGGTGCACGTAAACCGACTCGGGAATATTCAGGACATCCAAAGCTTCATGCGGAGTATAGCTGTAATCGAGATTATAGACTATGTGGTCATAGAATTTTTTAGCGATCAAATAGGGATTGGTCTCGTCCCCGGCGATCTTTCTGGCGGTTTTTGCAATTGCCGGTGTTATACTGAGGTTCTTGTATGAGGAGGTATAGCGTTTGTAAAGATAGCTTTCCTTATCGTATTTGCCTACATTTGAGGGATCGACTTTGAATTTCTCTTCATAGTGAATGAAGTTAAATTTCGCGCCGATCTTAAGATCTTCTTTTATTTCTTCAAGAGGGATTTCAAAATATACGAGGCCGATGTCACCGTCGTTCTTAACGGGATATTTAATATATTTTTCCGGATAAATGGAAACGATCCTCAGATTTTGCTGGGCGGCGTTTACCAGAGGAAGTGGCATCCAGACTTTGAGGAGGCCTTTTTCCGCTAATTTATCCCTGGGAATAACAGCTTCTCCGGCAGCGGAATATGAAAAAGGCCTGGTCAGGGTTTGCCCGGGTTTGAGAGGGTCTTGTTCATGAATGAAGGGTCCCATCAAACCCATAAGTTTCCCTTGATGTCCCAGCGCGCCGGCTTCTTCTTTGACGCGAAACTCGGGATACAGGTGGAAGAGTGTATTCATGAAGTCTTTAAAGTAGTATGTTTTTCCTTCTATGGTCATATGCGGCAGGCGGCCGCCGGCGATAACTTCGTTGATCCTGCTGTCGGTCGTCTCCGGATATTTTTCCTTGATCATTTTTTTTACTTCATCAACTTCATAAGGGTACGTGGTAGTGATCTGTCTCATGCGGGTGAAGGCATAACGGCACTGGTCGGCAAGCTTGCTTTTACCCTCTTCTACCAGCAGGGGTTTTGCCTGGTGGTAGGCTTTATCGGCAGAAAAGTAATCCGCTTTCCTTTCAAGACCCTGGGCTTCTTTAAATAGTCTTTCTCCCTGAGTAGCTTTTAAAACAGGCGAGCAGGCAACTATGGAAAATACTAAAAGGAATATAATACATATTGATTTCTTCATTTTTCCCTCCAAAGTTTTGGCAGTCACTCAGAGGCCTGTTTTCTTGATAAGGAAAGATCCATCAAGTTGGTGTGGGTTTACTGCCATTTCCGGCGTCAATCGAATACTACGGTTTTCTGGCCACAGACCAGTATCTTGTTTTCCAGATGAAGCCGTACCGCTTTGGCGAGGACGGTTCTTTCCAGGTCCTTCCCCTTGAGCTTCATGTTTTCTATCGAATCCCGATGTGTTATTTCAATAACACCCTGGGCGATTATCGGCCCGTCGTCGAGTTTCTCCGTGACGTAGTGGCTTGTCGCGCCGATAATCTTGACTCCTCTTTCATACGCCTGACTGTAAGGCTTGCCCCCGGCAAATGCGGGTAAAAAGGAGTGGTGTATGTTTATCATCCGGTTCTGATACTCATTGACAAACTCGCCGCTTAGTATCTGCATGTAGCGTGCGAGAATAATCAGATCGATGTTATGTTCTTTCAGCTCTGCACGCTCTTTTTCTTCCTGTTCTGCTTTGTTTTCCGGGGTTATCGGATAGTGCCTGTAGTTCAAACCGAACTGTTCTGCTACCGGCTTCAGGTCAAGGTGGTTACTGATAACAAGGGGTATTTCGGCTTTAAATTCACCCATCTGGTGCCTCAGTATCAGATCATAAAAGCAGTAAACATGTTTGGACACGAATATGGCTATCTTCGGAACGCAATCGGAGAAGTAAACTTTCCACTTCATCTTGAATTTTTCTGCGAGCGGTGTAAAAGCGGCTTCTATTTCATCACGGGGAATTTCAAAACCGTCAAGGTCCCATTCAATTCTCATAAATAATATGTTTTCCGGCTGTGCTGTGTACTGTCTGGCGTCCAGGATATTACCCTTGTGACCGAAGATAAAATTAGATATCGATGCAACAATTCCTTTTGCGTCAGGACAGGACAGCGCGATAACAGCAGTTATTTGTTCCATTGAAACAACTCCTTCGTTTTGAAATCTCTTATACAGGAATCGATCTTAAATTGTTAGCAATTAAGTAGATTTTTCCCGATAGTTCTTAAAATATTTCTCTACCCGGCTAAGCCCCTCCGCTATGTTTTCCATCGAATTCGCGTATGAGAAGCGAATGTATCCTTCACAGTTGTCGCCAAAATCAACTCCCGGCGTGACGCCTACATGGGCCTTTTCCAGGATATCGAATGCGGTTTTGTAAGAATCCATCGAGTATTTTTTTATATTTCCCAGGATATAGAAAGCACCGGTGGGTTCCACGGTAATGCCGATGCCGATTTCATTCAGGCGCTCGATTATGAATCTTCGTCTTTCATTAAAGATGTTCCTCATCCTGACCACATCATTGCCCGCTTCCTTTAATGCGGCAACACCTCCCCACTGGACAAACGAATTGGCACAGATAAAGAGGTTCTGCTGTATTTTCTGCATCGGCCGTATATATTCTTTCGGGGCGATCAGGTATCCCAACCGCCAGCCGGTCATTGCATACGCCTTTGAGAATCCGTTGAAGACGAAGGCATTGTCCGTAAACTCGAGGATGCTGTGCTCTTCCTCATCATAGACGAGGCCGTGGTAGATTTCATCGGAAATAACGGGGATGCCGAGTGAG
>CAYVXX010000151.1:0-3557 GCA_964454305.1 uncultured Syntrophales bacterium
GATAAATCTATTGCATGGCATATAATGTTGGCCAAATATCCTTCCACATGGGCATTCTCCAGAATAAGCACCAGTATCCCTAACAAAATGATACTGAAAGATAGTTTTTGGCCTCTCGAAATGATCGACATATTATTTTTATATCTTAATGTGGTGTAAACTTACAGCCTGGAAATGAAAACAAAATCGTGTGACCGGGAGCGCACCCGCAAGCCCCGCCCCGTGGGCGGGGAGCTTCACATCATATACATATTTACCATGAAAAACATCAAGGTTCAAGAGCACAGTATTTTCCAGTCCGAGCTCAGTTAGGCTCCTGCCATTTTTCCGGGCCATCCAGGCAGGACATCAAGACCGATTTTGGTAGGATACAAAATAAGTATTGCAAAGGTGCCTGTTTGTCAATTGAAAAGATGTTGCCGTAAGATAAGCCTCTCTATTCACTTTTCTTCCGGTCCCGAGTAATACAAAATCCTGCAGCCAATTTCCATTGACATACAAAGTCCATTTTCTTATACTTTCCCATAAGAAAAGCAAGTTCTTATCAAATAAAATCGGGAAAATGTTTCAGGCTTGAATAAGATATTACAGTATTGGTGCTAAAATGATGCGAATTCTATTTTCTAACCCGATTTTCTGATTTTTGAATATGATTCACTTGAATGTCCAAATGTAAATCAATTGTTTGAAAAGGAGGGTAAAGCAATGAAAGAAAATGGATTAGCAAACATGTTTTTGAGGCACTTTGTTATGGCAATTCCGTGGGGGCTTGTTTTTTTAATAGTTTTCTTTATCGCATCAGCGAACATTAAGCAGCAGGTCAAAGAAAGCATAGACTACTCAATAAAGACAGGCATTAACGAAGCGGTTAAGCTGGCATTTGATTGCCGCTCTGTTATTGCTGTAAAAAAGAATGTAAAAGAAGGCATTGAATTCGTGGCTAAAACTGAGATGGAAGAGATAAAAAAACTCTTGAATGACCCACAGGTCAAACAGGATATTAAAGAGGCCTTGGAATACAGCGGTAAACATCTTCGGTAGTTTTCGAGAGAATGCAAGGTGAAACTTCTACATAATCGCTTTTTCGGTCATTTCAATGCGTCCCGAGCGAAGTGAGTGAAGGAATAGCTGCGGCAATTTCTTGAACTGAACAAACTTGTTGGGAAAATTGATTCCTTATTTAAAGTCGACAGGAGCTAAATATGTATGCAGTAATTATGGCAGGCGGCAGGGGCACCAGGTTCTGGCCAAAAAGCAGGGAAAAGATGCCGAAACACCTCCAGGACATCTTAGGCAAAAGAACACTTATACAGGAAACTGTCGACAGGATAGGCTCTCTAATCCCGGTAAAGAATATTCTAATTGTGACAGGTGCCAATCACTCCGATGTGATCAAACAACACCTTCACAACCTGCCGGAAGAAAATATAATAGTCGAACCGGTTGGCAGGAATACCGCCCCATGTATCGGCCTGGCAGCAGTGCATATCAAAAAGATGAATCCCGAAGGTGTTATGGTTGTGCTCCCATCAGATCATTATATCGCCGATGAAGAGGCCTTCCGGCGCACTATCGCTATAGCCGGTGAAATGGCACAAAGGGGAAATCACCTTTTAACCATAGGGATAAAACCCACCGGCCCCGAAACCGGTTACGGCTATATGGAACAAGGAGAAGCGGTAACCGCAATAAGGGGTGAAGAAATATTTCAGGTAAAATCCTTCCGGGAAAAACCTGACATCGAGCAAGCAAAAACCTTTTTGGAGAATGGAGGCTTTCTCTGGAACAGCGGAATGTTTGTATGGAAAGTTTCAACCATACTGAACAAGATAGAAAAACTGCTTCCAGATCTTTACAAAGGGCTTAAAGAAATAGAAGATGCTCTCGGTACTGATAGTGAAAAAAACATTATTAGCAAAGCATATAAGGAAATAACGCCGGTTTCCGTAGACAATGGAATTATGGAGAGGTCTGGCAAAACACTTCTCGTTAGAGGAGATTTCGGCTGGAGTGATATAGGAAGCTGGGGCGCCCTGTGGGAGATGTGGGACAAAGATGAAAATGGTAATGCCGTCAAGGGGCGTTTTGTTGGTGTTGATTCCTCAAACTCGCTCATCTACAGCCCTGACAAACTGGTAGCCCTGGTAGGGGTGGAAGATCTGGTTGTCGTAGAAACAGCAGATTCTCTTCTGGTATGCAAAAAGAACTCTTCTCAGGATGTGAAAAAGCTGGTAGAGCTGCTCGAAGAAAAAAATATGAAAGAATACCTGTAGGAGCAGATAAAGCGTAAAATGGAAAAACCTTCATTGAGAGCGGATATTCAGCCTGTTCCCGCCATGGCCGGAGAACAACAGGTAATTACGTTCATCGACCCTTTTCGTCTGACCGAAAACAGCGTTGCCATAGATATACGATTACTTCCCTTGCTGAGGTTGCTCAACGGACAACATGATCTGAGGGACATTCAAAGAGCAATGACGATTCATCAGCAAGGTCAGATCGCATACCTGTCCGAGATCGAAACGTTTATCGACCATCTCGATAAGGCCTTTCTTTTAGATAGTGCTTCGTTTAGAAAAAAAATGGAGGAGCTGCGTGAGGACTTTAAGTCTCAGCAAGACCGCCATCCTATACTTGCAGGAAGATGCTACGAATCCGATCCTGACAGGCTCGGCCGATTTATTGAAGAAGTTGAAAGCGGTCTTCCGCAGAGTGATTCGGACAGTACTGAAAAAAATATTACAGGTATCCTGGCCCCCCATATCGATATCAATACAGCGAAGACAACCTACATCGACCTCTATCGCCGGTTGAAGGGGGAAAATTACAGTCTCGTCATCATTTTTGGAATAAATCACCAGCCACAGGATGGACTTTATTCGATATCCGAAAAAAACTACATCACCCCTTTTGGAAAATTAGAATCGGACAAGGATTTTATTTCAGAGCTCAGATCAAGAGTGCCCGGGGAAACCCTTGCTACGGATGATTTCTGTCACAAAATTGAACATTCCATTGAGTTTCAGACAATTTTTCTCCACTACTATTTAAAAGAACCGATATTAATCGTACCGATCCTTTGCGGAGGAATTCACGAATTCATTTTGCCTAAAAAAAATATTTTTGATGATGCCCGGTTTATGGGGATGGTAGAGGTCCTCGAAGATATGATTAAGAACAGAGATGGGAACGTCCTCCTTGTTTCAGGCGTGGATTTCTCACATGTGGGACCGAAATTCGGTAATCAGCTGCCGGCAGATGCCATTCTGTCGCGGGCTAAATCAAATGATCAGGAAATTATCTCGTCTATTTTAAAAGGTGAACCGGAAAAGATCTATAAAAACGCAGTTGAAACACAGGATCAATTCAACGTATGCGGTCTTCCATCCGTCCTCATTTTCTCCAGGTTGCTGAAGGGAAGCAAAGGGGAACTACTTTCTCACGAAACTTACAACGAAACGGCAACAAGCAGTGCGGTAACATATGCATCAATGATCTTCACCGGCGGAAGCCGAATTTGAAGGTCTCGTAAAAAGTCTTTTTTTGTCACCCTGAAT
>CAYVXX010000152.1:0-3497 GCA_964454305.1 uncultured Syntrophales bacterium
GCACAGCCGGGAAAATGCCTGACATAAATACCAACGTCCCCACAATGACCAGAAAAATGATGAATATCTCAAATGAAAAAACCGGACGCAGGAGATATCCTTCGATTCCAAATCCCTCATAATTGATCGGGACAAGCCGAACCAGATGTATGATGTTGAAAGCCGTTACAAGGCCCCAGAAAGTCCCTTTCAAAAAAATAAACAGTGTTTCCAGGATGAACTGTTGGATAATCACCCGGCGCTTAGCGCCGAGAGCCATCTTAATACCGATCTCCTGTTTCCTTTCTCTGATGACAGCATACATCAAATTAGTGACACCCACAGCTCCGATAAGCAGTGTCAAAGCACCCATTATACCGAGGAACACTTCTATGCCTTTGAATATGGCTCCGGCTTCTTTGGCGTCATCGATCGTATTCCAGATACTGAGAGCATAACGGTCGGTGGGGTCAAAACGGTATTTTTTACCGAGTAGAGTATGCACCCGTTCCTCGATAAGCGGAGAAAAGCGAGTCTCCCGGGGATGGATGTGGATGCGGTCGATATGCAGCTGGCTGTCGATCTGGGTGAAGGCCGAGTAGGGAGTATAGATCTGATCTGCGTCCGGCCCCTGATACATGGAATCCTGGAGTTTTTTTTTCAGTACGCCAATAACAGTAAATGGGATGCGGTTTATGATGATCTTTTGTCCCACAGGATTCTCAATGCCAAAGAGGTCGGTTCCTACTTTCCAACCGATAAAAGCCACTTTGCGGCCATTTTTCACATCCGCAGCATTTAGAAAACGGCCTCCCATTTGAGGAATCTGGGTCCGCATCTGGGCAAACTCTGCTGTTGTTCCATGAATCGTACGGTTGATCTCTTTGCGGTTTGCCGATACAGGCCAACTGTTATAAGATTCGGGAGCGATCAATGATATTTCGGGAATTCTCTCTTTTAGATACTGAATGTCGCCTGGGTAGAGACGAATTCGCCTTCCTTTGGGAAGCCCTTGATAAAGCTTTGAGGTCTGGCCTCCGGAGATCATGATCAGATCTTGTCCCAAACCGCTGAAACTTATGCGGAACTGGGCAGACATTCCCTGGCCAAAGGCAAGAAGCAGAAGAATCGAGAGAGAGCCCCAGAAAAGAGCAAACGTGATAAGAGCAGCTTTCTTGCGTCGTTTCCGGAATTCATTCGAAAAGAAGCGCAGCAGTGTAAGATTCATTTTATTTCCTTAGTGCAGTGATCGGATTTGTAGAGGCAGCATTTCTGGCAGGAATGAAGCCGGCAACAGTCCCGATAAGCAGAAGAATGGATATAGATGAGACAGTGACCAAGGGACTGATTTGGGGAGTTCCTACAAACTGGGTGACAGCCTCCGGCATTGATTGGACTAATCTGATTACGGCTCCGGAAAAAGCAAAGCCGACAAGCCCGCCAATTAACATAATAAAGAGTGACTCGCTGAAAAACTGAAACAGAATTGTGCGCCGGCGTGCACCCACAGCCAGTTTGATTCCGATCTCCCGGTTTCTTTCTTCTACTACGACCATCATAATAGATGCGACTCCCACTCCTCCCACAAGCAGAGTAAAGGAGCCGATAACGCCCAGGAATACATTGAAGGCCATGAAAAAAGTCTGGAAACTTTTTTCCATCTCAAGTGTATCCCAAACACCGATTGCATCTGGATCCTTGGGATCGAACCCGATCAGCTTAGATAAGTGATTTTTGATTTCCTGTGTCACCTCAGCACTCCGATTAAAATCCAAAGGGCGGAAGATGATGTTAGAAACATATTTGGCCCCATAGAGGGTGCTGTAAGTGGTCCATGGGATAAAGGCACATCTTTCGTCTCGGTTACCATTGTAATTCGAGGTTTGAAGTTTTTCAGCCATGACTCCGATCACGGTGAACGGTACTCCTTCGATAAAGATACTTTTACCAAGGGGATCACTGGTGGTGAAAAGATCTGTAGCTAAGACGTCACCGATAAGGCATACCCGCCTTTTCTCTTTCATGTCTAATGGATTTATAAAACGCCCCTTTGCCGGGATAATGTTGCGCATCCGCTCGAAAGGAGGGTTGATTCCCCGCACAGTGTTAAGAAACTCCCGTCTTTCATACCGCATCCTACAGCTTCTAACAAATTCCGGGCTTATAATTTCAATATCTGAAACTTTATCGGGGATGTCTTCTACCTGCTCAGGAGTTATGCGGATGGGTTTGCCTTTCTGAAATCCTTTGTATGGAAGAGTGGTCTGTGAGGGGAACATAAGCACGATCCCGTAGCCCATGCCGTGAAAGCGTTTTGTCTGAGCTTTTCCCACTGATTCACCAAAGGCGATCAAAAGAATGACTGAAAAAGTTCCCCAAATAACCCCAGAAAGAGTGAGAATGGTCCGCAGTGGCTGGCGCATCAAGTCGCGGACGAGATTTCGAAAGAAGATAGTGATCATGTGATTTTACGGGGAGGTCTTTCCACAACCTTTTCACCTTCTTTCAAGCCGCTGGTGATTTCGATGTTCAATCCGTCAGAAAGACCAGTCTGAACCTCTTTTTTTTCTATCTCTTCGCCCTTTTTCACTTCTACAAATTTCTTGCCGTTTTCAAATAGCACCAGGCGTTCAGGAAGTATCAAGATGTTTTCTCTGGCCTGGACAGTAATTGTGGCTGTTGCTGAGTAGCCTGCCCGTAGCAGCTGACCGCCGTCATCGGATATAAGGATTTCAATGTCAAAGAGGGTGGCGTTGCCATCTTTCTTTGCCTTGGGATATATCCTCTCCACCTGGCCCAGGATACGGCTCTCAGGCAAAGCGCCTATTTGAATGTCAGCATCCATTCCGACCCGGATTTTTCCGACATCAATTTCATCCACTGTGCCCTTAAAAAGCAGCATTCCCATGTCAGCTAAAGAACAGAGTTCAGTTCCTGGTTGGAAATTGGTCAGAGGGACAACTGGATCCCCTTGGAAAACATTCTGGGAAAGGATCATACCATTGATAGGGGATTTCACAATGGAATCAATGCTGCGGTTGCTTAGCTGAATGCGGCCTTTTTCCATAAGCATGAATTTATCCTGAGCGATTTTAAATCTTAAGTTGCCTTCATTGTAAGCAGATTCACTGGCTTCCATATCAGAACTGGATATGAATGATTCCTTAAAAAGCTTGAGATTTCTCTCCCGGTCTGCCCGGAGTTTATCTAAAGTAAGTTGAGCCATTTCCATGTTCCGTCTCGTCTCGACGTATTCCACTGGCGTCGGATTGGGGGAGATCTTAAATAGCGAGTTTTCTTTCTGGACTGAGTCTCCGACTTTGAACATAACTTCTGAGACTATGCCGGGAATGGTCGATTTGACTTTAATCTCCTGTTCCGGCTCGATGGTTCCCACAGCCAGGGCCTTTTCACTGATGGTGCCCTTTGTGACTTCCACGAAATTTAAAGTTTCTTCATTTTTTTTGCGGGAAAAGAGAAAAACGAAGAAAATTGCTACAAATACGACAGCTAAAATT
>CAYVXX010000153.1:0-3427 GCA_964454305.1 uncultured Syntrophales bacterium
TCATAATCTCCAGTAATTTATATTGAGTTTTTTTGCTTCTTCGTGGTTGAACATACCCTTAACATCCACCACAGGTGAATTTCCGTCTGAACATAACGCAGCGATCTTTCGGAGGCCGAGTTCCTGATACTCCCGGTGTGCAACCGCCAGAATCACCGCATCGACCCCTCTAATTTGATTGAGCGGCTTGAGTTTCAGGCCGTACTGGCGATAGGCTTGTTCAGCACCGGCGTGAGGATCGTGGATAATGACGCTGCTCCCGTAATCTTTCAATTCATTGATGATGTCTGCCACCTTTGTGTTGCGTAAATCCGGAATATTCTCCTTAAAGGTCAGCCCGAGTATCGCCACCTTTGCATTTCTGACATGCTTATCTGCGGCGATGAGCATCTTGATGGTTTGTTCGGCTATGTATTTCCCCATACCATCGTTAATACGGCGTCCGGCCAGAATTACCTGCGGATAGTAGCCTAATGACTCCGCCTTGAAGGTTAAATAGTAGGGATCCACTCCGATACAGTGACCGCCTACAAGGCCTGGCCGAAAAGGCAGAAAATTCCATTTGGTGCCTGCCGCTTCCAGGACTTCAAGAGTATCGATTCCCATCTTGTTGAAGATGATGGAAAGCTCATTTATGAGGGCGATATTGATATCTCTCTGCGTATTTTCAATGACCTTGGCCGCTTCAGCTACCTTTATTGAAGAGGCTTGATAAATGTTAGCATTCACGATCCTGCCATAGACCTGCGTTAACAGAGCTAAGGTTTCCGGGTCGGACGCGGAAACGATTTTGGTGATTGTCTCTATGGTATGGACTTTATCACCTGGGTTAATCCTCTCGGGAGAGTATCCGACGGAAAAATCTTTACCAAATTTCAAGCCGGATTCCCTTTCCAGGATAGGAACACAGATATCTTCCGTTACTCCGGGATAGACCGTCGATTCAAAGACTACACAGGAGCCTTGTGAGAGGTATTTACCCACAGTGGTTGAAGCACTTCTGATATATGTAAGATCCGGTGATTTAGCGTCATCGATGGGTGTCGGGACAGCCACGATGATGAGCCTGCAGGAAGAGAGCGCTTCGGGATTGGACGTAAAACCCATTATTGATGATTGTAGTTCTGAAACGGTTACCTCCATGGTGCTGTCATGGCCGGCCTCAAGTTCAGCTATGCGGTCGGAATTGACGTCATATCCTGTAACAGAAAAATGTCTTGCAAGGTGGACGGCAAGGGGCAGGCCAACATAGCCGAGACCTACCACTGCAATCTTTTCTGTCTTGTTCAAAAGGGACTCGAATGATAGTTCATTTTTCATGGGCAAGACTCACTTTTTCCAGTGCCTTCGCGCAGGCACTAAGAGTTGTTTCGATGTCTTCGTCTGTGTGGGCGAATGAGAGAAAGGACGCCTCGAACTGGGAGGGGGCAATGTTTATCATGTTTGCAAGCATTTCCCTGAAATATCGTGCAAAAAGCACAGTATCGCTTTTCCCGGCTGTTTCGAAGTCGAAGACCTCGTCCTCCGTAAAAAATATCGTAAACATTGAACCGACGCGGTTTATGCTAACGGGAATCCCTTTTTGATCAAAGAGTTTTTTCATTTCATGGCAGAGGAAGTCCGTTTTCCGGTTAATTTCGTCATAATCAACGTTTTCCTTAAGGATCTTGAGTGTTGTGATGCCGGCTGCCATGGCCAGTGGATTTCCGGAAAGGGTTCCCGCCTGGTAGACGGGCCCTGTCGGGGCGAGTGTTTCCATAACGTCTTTTCTCCCCCCGAAAGCGCCGACGGGAAGACCACCCCCGATTATCTTTCCGAGACAGGTAAGATCGGGTTTGATACCGGCGATGTTCTGGAAGCCTCCATAGGTCAGTCTGAATCCCGTAATTACCTCATCAAAAATGAGGAGAATGCCGCGGCTTTTGGTTATCTCTCTCAGTCCTTCGAGAAATCCTGTGTTTGAAGGGACAACACCCATGTTTCCGGCAACGGGTTCAAGTATTACGCAGGCGATATCTTCTCCGTGCATGTCAACGGCGGATTTGACAGTTTCTATGTTATTGTAAGGGAGCGTTATGGTTAGCTCCGCCAGCTTTTTCGGTATGCCGGGACTTCCCGGAATGCCCAGTGTTGCGACACCGGAGCCGGCCTTGACCAAAAGAGAATCTACATGGCCGTGATAACACCCCTCGAATTTTATGATCTTTTCCCTGTTGGTGAAGCCGCGGGCGAGCCTTATGGCGCTCATTGTTGCCTCTGTTCCGGAGTTGACCATTCTGACCATTTCAATCGATGGGAAGGCATTCGAGATCAGCTCAGCCATTTCAACTTCGGCATAAGTAGGGGCACCGTAGCTTGTCCCCCTGTCGACAGCTTCTTTTATTGCACGGCTGACATCAGGATGGTTGTGACCAAGTATCATCGGTCCCCATGATGAAACATAGTCTATGTATTCCCTTCCTTCTACGTCGAAAATCCTGGAACCGGAAGCGTGGCTGATAAAGATGGGGGTTGAGTCAACGGCCCTGAAGGCCCGAACCGGGCTGTTCACGCCTCCCGGTATGAGGGTTTTTGCCTTATCGAATAAAGATATTGAGTCTTTCATTAAATGCTCCGAGAGATCCTGAAGCAAGTTCAGGATGACATTTTTTCTTTGTTATTTTGAACTTATTTCAGAACCTCGTTTTATGGTTTCGTAAAAAGTCGGATTTCGTTTCTCTCTGTCATTCCCGCGTAGAGGCTGTGTCACAATTCCTTTTTTTGTCATTTCGAGCAAAGCGAGAAATCTTAATGCTTAATAAATTTAACATGTTAAGATTCCTCACATTCGTTCGGAATGACATTTCACCCTATTACGACACAGTCTCGTAGGCGGGAATCCAGTTATTGTAAGGTGTTATAGACTCCCGCCTGCGCGGGAGTGACAAGGATTTAACTTTTTACTTTTAACCTGTTTTTTAAAAATACTCCATACTGCTTTTTTTAAATTCTTCTTCAGTTAGTAAGACCTTGAAATCCTTTATGCCTGTTTCTGAGATGAGTTTTTCTATAAGTTCTTCTTGATTGTTTTCCTTGAGATGTATCATTGTATAAATGTTATACTTTTCTTCAAAGGGGGGAGTTCTTTCATAGCAGTGGGAGATTTCTCTAAAAGAGGCAAAAATCCTGCCCACCTCTTCGCATCGCTGTTCAGGAACCGCCCAGATGACCATGATATTGTGTGTAAAACCTGCTCTGTGGTGGCGGACAGTGGCGCCAAATTTTCGGATAATTCCCCGTTTCATTAACCCCTTTATCCCGGCAACTACATCCTCTTCGCTTATTCCTATCTTTTCTCCAATATGCCCAAATGGTCTTTTGGTAAGGGGAATGTCTCCTTGAATGTATTTTGCTATTTTTATTTCCGTTTTTGAAAGCATCGTGTGTT
>CAYVXX010000154.1:0-3409 GCA_964454305.1 uncultured Syntrophales bacterium
ACTTTTTGCGAGTAAAGTTTCCTGGTCTCTTCATAAATCATATTAAACGTCTTTTCTGTAATCCTTTCCTTATCTTTCATTTTTTTCCTAATGATCGCAAATATTTTCGCCCAGTTTTAACGTGCCGCTGAGGTAATTTTCTACGATGGTCTGAGGATTATCGGAAGGTGCACCTATCAGCACCCGTATCCCCTTTTCTTCAAAGAGTCCCTGCGCTCGCTGACCCATACCGCCCGCAAGAATGAAGTCCGTACCCCTCTCATGGAGCCATACCGGAAGCAACCCCGGTTCATGGGGCGGGGCGGGTATGCTCTCTTTTCGGAGAATTTTTTTATTTTCAGCATCTATGTCGAAAAAGGTAAATTCTTCACAATGGCCAAAATGAGGGCTGAGGCGGTCCTGAACGACCGGCACCGCAATCCTAAATGAAGTTTGTGCTTTCTTTTCAGGAAGGGTAACGTCCGGCGCTGGTCTTTCTTTTTCTTCTATGCTCAGGATTGGTGTGATAGCCCTTGTGAATGCCTTTGCTGCTTCCGTCTTTGAGTGGTGATACACAAAAGGCTTCCCGCTATCCGAAGCTTCCACAATCATCGGCTCAACGGGTATGCTCCCCAGAAAGGGCACTTTCATCTGTTTTGCCATTGTCTCACCGCCACCTTTTTTGAATATATCGATTACTGTTCCACAGTGAGGACAGGCAAAACCGCTCATGTTTTCAATAACGCCTAATACGGGAACTTTAACCTGTTTGCAGAAATTGATGCATTTTCTGACATCATTGAGAGACAGCTCCTGCGGAGTTGTGACAATAATTGCGCCATCGATGTTGGGAATGAGCTGTGCTACGGAGAGAGGTTCATCACCTGTTCCCGGCGGAAAATCAATAATTAGATAATCGAGTTTCCCCCAGTTGACCTCAGTAAGAAGCTGTTTTATCGCATTCATTTTCATAGGACCTCTCCAGATAACTGCATCGTCTTGATTCGGCAGGAGAAACCCCATGGACATCACCTTTATTCCTTTGATAAAATCTACCGGAAGGATTGATGTACCATCTGATACGGAATGTGCTTTGTCAAGATTGAGCAGTGTCGGAATGCTGGGACCATGAAAGTCTGTGTCAAGGATTCCTACTTTTTTACCCTCCAAAGCCAGAGCAACAGCAAAATTAACTGCCACGGTACTCTTACCGACACCTCCTTTTCCTGAAAGGACCAAGATCTTATGCTTGATCTGTCCCATGCGGTCTTTCAGGTTCTCGCTTTGTGTATATTGCTCTAAGGTATCGTTGTGTTTATCAGGGTTTTTGCCAGATTCTTTTCCGCTAACCATTATTTAAATCCCCTTTCATTTAACTCTTTTTTTATATGCTATTTTGAGTATTATTTTGGCTTGCCATGTAAAGAACTTTACTTAGCCGTTTTTGCTTTTGAATCAGATTTTGGCCCAATAGTTCCTCAATGTATTTTACAGCTTCGTTTCGATGCAAATTCAGTCCTGCCGATATATCATCGATTGAACAGGGACGCCGGATCAACATCTGGAGAACATCGTCGCGTGTCCTTTTGAATTCAACAAGATCGTGAACTTTTGTGTAATCTGCAATTATTTCACAACTGGGACCAAACAGCCTCGCAATCTCTTCTAATTTATCTTCTTCAACTACTTCAACAAAATCCTCCGCCGGCGTTCTGACAGCGGTATTCAACTGTATTCGATCAGGCGCGATACGATCAATCCAGGTTTTAATTTTTAAAATCTCATTTTCATTATCAGTCATGCCTCCGATCAAAAAGACCTCCAACCATACAGGCCCTTTAAAACGCTCACGGAACGAGCATAACCCATTAACCATTTCACTGAAAGAAATATCCGGATGGGGCCGATTTACAGACAAGAAAGTATTTTTATCTCCCGCATCTAATGACGGAATAACAAGATCAGCTTCCAGAACCGAATCGCGAACATTGTCAATCCAAAAGAGCGATCCGTTTGTCAAAACAGCCACGGGAATATCGGTCACATCTTTAATACCCCTGATAATATCCCTGACACGACTGTAAAGTGTCGGTTCACCCAACCCTGAAATTGTTATATAATCAGGATGTGGAATTTCCTTTAATTTTTCCCGGGTGTCACCAATTATATCCTCTACCGGAAAGTATTCTTTCAATTCTGTGGTTTTATTCGTTGTCCTCCCCAGCTGACAGTAAATGCAATCGTACGTACACGTTTTAAAAGGAACTATATCTATCCCCAGTGATCTACCCAGACGCCTCGATGGTACTGGACCAAATGTAAATCTTTTTTTTGTTTTCTGGATCATGCTTCAATCTAATCTTCACATGGTTTTACGTAACATGGCGTTTCCCTGCCGCAACAGGTTATCTCTTTTCCACAACTGGATGATGGCAGATTATGTCTCCCAATTCATAAAATAGTCGTTACGCTTTTGTGCTTTAAAAACCAGATCGCCTACTTTACAGCCTATCTTATCAGCTATAATGGGACATTTTGCTTGAAGCAGGAAAAATATATTTTCACACTCATCACTAAGTGACTCATAATTCCCCTGTCCCTTTGAAATTATAATATCCGCTTTATGGTAATACTCTAAAAATTCTTCGGAACAAGATCCCAGAATAACTCCCGGGAAATCAGTACCTGTATCTATAGTTCTTACTATATCCGTCACTCCGACAAATTTTGCGTCTTCCATAGTTGCATCATTGATCACGGGCTTCCCTCTTACAGCATAAGTTACATCAACATCTACCTCTTTGATTAATAAACCGATTAATATCTTGTCCAGCACAATCTCTCCGGCATTATCACCTATATAAAGGAGAGTCTTAGCGTTTTTAACAGATTTTTCAAAAAAAGGATAATCAAAAAAAGCTGGTTTCTTATTTAAAAAACCTTTGAAAATATCCTTTATATCGATCCACTGACGCTCTGGTCCCATGTCAATGAGATTTCCCGTACCAGCAAGTTTTAAGGCGTTGATAACAGGAGAAGACGACTCGTTAACAAGATTGATAAGGTCAGCTTCAATCCTCATTACCTGCTCATTATGAATTTTTTTAATTTCTTTATAAGGATCTAAATTGCCCGTCGCCTCCCTGATTGTTTTATGGATCAACCAGCCGATTTCCGGGGGAGTTGACTCCTGAGAAACTTCCTGCAATGCCCCCATTACTGAGTTTAAGACTTCTCTCTGTGTTTTTTCATCAGCACCTGCTATTCTGCCTGCCTCCAGGGCCTGCCTGAGGAAACAGGGGAAACAGTCTAAAAATATTTTCAATATGTACTCCTGTTAATCCCCCCATACCCCCCTTTAGTAAAGGGGGGCGAGGGGGGATTTTAACCAAGCGCGTAGATTGTATTTCTCCAGACTTGTTTGATATCC
>CAYVXX010000155.1:0-3388 GCA_964454305.1 uncultured Syntrophales bacterium
CCGAAGGGCTTGTAGTCAGCTTCCCAGATTATTTCATTGTTCTCATCGATGACCTTCTGCGGTGTGCCAAGATGGTCGTTTATGAAATAGTATACAGCATCGTTTCCTGTCTGTGCAATGATTGTTTGGGTAAGCAGCCCCGTTAATGATCCCAGACTTGCCACCGTGACGGGGTTCCGTTCGTGCTTCGGCGGCATTCCGTCAAATCTTTTCTGATTCGGATTGTTTGTCTGATTCAATGCAAGCTGATCCAGCGGCAGTTCCACAGACTGTTCCTCATCGGCAATCAGATTTATTACATTCGACCAGTACTGTGCCCCCTCATAGTCCACCCTGAACTTGTATGTCCCTTCAGAAAACCGGCAGGTGACGATACCAATTTTCTCTTACTCTACACGAAGAAGACTGCCTTTATTAACTACTTTTCCAACTTTTGATCATAAATCCTGTTTGCCTCTATTCGTATTTACACACAATTTATGGAACTGAACTTACTGCAATATAGAGCTTTATTGAATCCTCATATTTCTTCAACTTTTCATCAGGTTCTAATACTGTTAGTTTTACGCTAATATCTTTCACATATTTCCCTTTTAACGGCACTTTAAATTCCCCCAATGATATTTTTTTATAATGTTTCATGTCATTGTTAGCATATAATGCGTTAACAATTGAATTCAGCACACCTTGGGATATCAGATTGCCTTTCTCAAAAAAATCTACTCTTATGCTACCCTTAAACTTAAAATTAACAGGAAGATCCCCTCTTTCACTAAAAATTGATATATCATAAGAATCAAGATACTTCGGCTTTAATAAATATGTATTTGTAAACCCTTTTTCCCAAAAATGAAATTTATCAAATACTATAGGCTTATATAAATTCTTTGGAGCAACAATAAGATTAATACTATGCCGAAGCCATATTGGTATCGGAATAAACCCACTTTTTATTTTCAATAAAAAAAGGCTAATTACCGCTAATAAAATAATGATAATAGAGATCGTTCGTTTTTTTATTGTCATTTACACACCTTATTATCATTGTACCTTTCTCTTAAAATTCTATTATATTCCTTCCTCAATCTATCACACCAGTCTTGGCAGTTATTTTTTCTCCCCGGAATGTTTGAATATACGCCATCTTCTATATTGTTCAAAGCCTCCCTCATAATATTATCATCATAATGTTTAGCGTCATAACGATACCCTTCCCCATATGGATTCTCAGAAAATCGTCCTTCTGGACCAAACCCCACATTATCTCCCGAACCGTCTTCGAAAAATCCGTGCTCATGACTCAATTCTGTATTAAAATAATCGTCAAGTGGATTTTTTGATCCCCCCGGAAACCAAGGAGCCTCCCCTTTTGACAAAGGACGTTTACCAAATTTGAAGAGGCCCAACGGATCAATCCATTGCACTGGATCATTCAGACAGTAAACATAAAAGTTCACTCCCTCACCGTGTGGATCGGTCCTCATGTATCTGCCTGTTTTTGTATCATAATATCTGAAGTAATTGTAATGCAGCCCCGTTTCTTCATCATAATACTGACCCGGGAATCGGAAGTTATTATCAAGAGTGTTTATGGTAATGTTTGTTTCTCCGAAAGGCATGTAATCAGCAGCCCAGACTATTTCATTGTTTTCATCTATGATTTTTTGTGGTGTGCCAAGATGGTCGTTGATGAAGTAATATACCGTATCGCTTCCTGTCTGTGCAATGATTGTTTGTGTCAGCAGACCCGTGATGGAGCCGAGGCCTGCAACCATGATTTTCTTCGGTTCAAACTTTGGCGGTGCTCCGTCAAATCTCTTCGGATGCGGGTTGTTCGTTTGATTCAATGCAAGCTGATCCAGCGGCAGTTCCACCGTTTGTTCCTCATCGGCAATCACATTGATGACATTCGACCAGTACTGTGTCCCGTCATAGTCCACCCTGAACTTATACGACTTCACCGGAATTGTAAACAATACATTGCCGTATTGATCAGTCCTCTCGTATGTGCCAAGGTAACTTCCCATCTCGGTAAAGAGATAAACAGGGGCATCGACGACATCGGTGCCATTGTATGTGACATGGAGATTTATCTTGCAAAAAGCACAATTTCATGACCGTACCTCTATTGCGCTCTATCGCGCCCTCTTAAACAGCAAGAATTGTAAGAACCAAAACTATTGACAATGCCTCTTGAAAATCTATTTCTCTAAATTTAAAAAGGTTTGATAATAATCTATTCCAAAACATCTCAAACAGTTTTGCTCCCCACAACAACAACACTAAACCTATCAGAAATGCGATTACTATAGAAAGTACGGGGAAAGCTTCGTAAACAGTGTCCCACGGCACTTTCTCTTCAACTTTCTGTTCAAATAACTGTGACAATAAAAAGCTAACACATAAATATAGGAACAAAGCCAAATTGAATTTAAAAACAATTTTTTGTGGTTTATCGTTCATTGTTCACTCTCCATTTAATAGATTAGATTACCACGGGGTAAGATATGAAATGATGTCACTAATAATTTCTTTAAGCGGTCGCTTTAATAAAATTTTTAAAGCAAATCCCAAAAAGATAAAAAATACTAATAACACAATAATAACTAAGCCAATATCTTTCATTGCTTTCTCCTACTTGCAGGTGGTGTCTTTTGAATCATGGTATTTCTTATCTGAGATACTGTCATTATTATCAGTATCGTAGAAATCGTTTATCCCATCGCCATCAGTATCTTTATCCATTTTCTGTTGCTCCAGAGGATTGGCAATCTCACGTTCCTCTATCTTCTTTCCAATTTGTTTTCCAATCCGTTTTACGATCTGTTTCCCAGCCCATCTAAAAAACGGTCCCCATACAACTAACCCTTCCGTATCAACTTTATTAATCGGATCATTTAAGCAATAGGCATAGTAATTTAACACCTGTGTATTAGATAAACCATACTGATAAAGCATGGTGGCAATAGAAGCAGTTTGTTCATTCTGTCTTGCAATTTGAACATTGCCAAGATTGAGAGGATCCGCCCTCAGATACCTCCCAATCCCCGGCTCGTAATACCTATGCCAGTTATAATGCAGCCCCGTATCTTCATCGTAATACTGCCCTGGGAATCTGAAGTTATTATCAAAGGTGCTTATGGTAACACTGACATTCCCAAATGGCTTATAATCAGCTTCCCAGACTATTTCATTGTTCTCATCGATGACCTTCTGTGGTGTGCCAAGGTGATCATTTATGAAATAATATACCGTATCGCTTCCTGTCTGGGCAATTATTGACTGTGTAAGCAGTCCAGTGATGGAGCCGAGGCCTGCAACCATGATTTTCTTCGGTTCAAACTTTGGCGGTGCTCCGTCAAATCTCTTCGGATGCGGGTTGTTCGTT
>CAYVXX010000156.1:0-3324 GCA_964454305.1 uncultured Syntrophales bacterium
CTTCAGCTTATGGCAATACCGGAGCATCCATACTACGGATCATTCGGCTACCAGGTTTCGAGCTTTTTTGCCGCCTCGTCCCGGTTCGGGACACCTGAGGATCTGAAGGAACTGATCGATACGGCCCACGCCGCCGGTCTTCGGGTGACCATGGACCTGATCCATTCCCATGCCGTGAACAACGAGGTAGAGGGCTTAAGTCGCTTCGACGGTACGCTTTACCAGTATTTTCATGATGGGCCGCGTGGTCTTCACGAGGCCTGGGACTCCCGGTGCTTCGACTACGGAAAGCTCCAGGTTCTTCATTTTCTTCTTTCCAATTGCCGCTTTTGGCTCGACGAATACCGCTTTGACGGTTTCCGTTTCGACGGTGTTACCAGTATGCTGTACCACCATCACGGTTTAGGCAGGGCCTTTACATCTTATGATTATTATTATGACGACACTGTGGACGAAGACGCTCTTACATATCTGGCCCTGGCCAATAAACTCATCCATGATGTGCGTCCCGATGCTGTTACCATCGCCGAGGACATCAGCGGTATGCCGGGACTGGCCGTCCGGCACTCTGAGGGTGGTGTCGGTTTTGACTACCGTTTGGCCATGGGGGTTCCTGACTATTGGATACGGCTTATCAAGGAAGTATCGGACAAAGATTGGCCCATGGGGCATCTTTGGTCTGAACTGACTAACCGGAGAACGGACGAAAAAACCATCGGTTACGCCGAGTCTCACGACCAGGCTCTCGTGGGAGACAAAACCCTGATCTTCCGGCTTATCGATTCAGACATGTATCACCATATGCGCATTGGAGATGAAAACATAAAGGTTGACAGAGGTATTGCGCTGCACAAACTCATACGCTTTATCACTCTGGCCACAGCCGGCAACGGCTATCTCAACTTTATAGGCAACGAATTCGGACATCCCGAATGGATCGATTTCCCCCGCGAAGGCAATGCGTGGTCTTACCGTTATGCGCGACGCCAGTGGCATCTCGTGGACAATCCTGATTTAAAGTATCGCTTTCTTGCCCGCTTTGACCAGGACATGATTACACTCGCCAAACGTTTCCGGATTCTGGAGTTTTCGGAAATCCGCCTTTTGTACGAGCATTCAGATGATAAGGTGTTTATTTTCCAACGGGCAGGTCTTTTGTTCGTGTTCAACTTACACCACGCACGTTCCCACGTTGACTACCGTTTCGAGGCACCGCCCGGAAAATACCGGATTATTATTGACAGCGATGCCCCGGAATACGGTGGTCACGGCCGGTTACAGCCGGATCAGTATCATATGACCCTTCTCGATACCTCACGGGACTGGAAACGGTATTTACTCAGCCTCTATCTTCCCACCCGCACGGCTCTGGTCCTGCAGCCCGTCTTCCCTGAGAAGTGAAGCTCCCCGGTAAGGAATCGGAGATAGTGAGCTGTTGCGAACAATATATTTGTTTTACATTGCGCTCCTTACCCCGCCTATAAGGCGGGGCTTGCGGGATGCGCTCCCGGTCATATCTTTTTTTCTCTCTCTAAAAACCTCTCCCAGATATCAATTACCTGCTTTGCTGTCTCTTCAAGCAATCCTCCGTTATCAACTACAAAATCAGAATACCAGAGTTTTTTATGTATCGGCATCTGAGAGTCAATTCGGGCCAGTGCCTCGCTGCGGCTGCACTGGTCTCTCTCGATGAGTCTTCGAATCTGCTCTTCTTGGGAAATATAGACCAGCACAACCAGATCAACTTCATCCACTTTCCCCACCTCTATCAGGAGAGGAATATCTGAAACGACTATGGCATCCGGATCATTTTTCTTTATATCAGCAATCTGCTGTTTCCATTCTCTAAAAACGACAGGATGTACAATTCCGTTGAGCTTCTCCAGCTTTTCCTTATCACGGAAGACAATAGCGCCAAGTTTCTTACGGTTTATTGTCCCGTCTTCATTCAGGATTTTCGACCCGAAATCTTCCACGATTCTCTTCCATACAGGAGCCCCCGGTTCCTCCGCAGAGCGCACTATGACATCTAAGTCAATCAGGTATGCGCCTTTTTCCTGGAACATCTTAGCGACTGTTGACTTCCCGCTGGCGATCCCTCCTGTCAGTCCAACGTTCAACATGCCCCCGCTTCTACCATAAGGACTCTTTTCTATCAATCAAAAAGAATGCATCCACGTGCAATACATAGTATAATGGTCCTGAGCTTGTATCCTCTTTGATGTCGAGTTGCAAAGAGCTCTTGCGGGTTGACGGTAGATACTATTAGAATAGAACTGAAAGAAAATTCGGCAAGAAACTTCGACAAATGATTGACGTACAACGGTTACTTTGGTATTGCTGTCATCAAGGGAATTAGATGGGATGTTAAGGTAAATAAAATGCTATTTGCTATACGGCTTTTGGCAGAAAAAGAGAGGTAGATTTAGAGTGAAATTGAAAAGCTTTAAATGTTAATATAATCTTATCAACAATACTTAGAAGGAGGTCAGTTATGTCTATTATCACGATATCAAGGGGTTCGCACAGCAGGGGGAAAGAAATAGCCGAAAAAGTTGCTAAAAAACTGGGCTATAAATGTATTGCCAGAGAGGTTCTTGTTGATGCCTCAGCAAATTATAACATTCCGGAAGTAAAACTGCTTCAGGCCATTGCAGACCCACCTTCTTTTTTTGATCGTTTTACCGGTGTAAAAGAAAAATATATTACATATATTCAAAATGAACTCTTAAAAAACTTAAAACAAGACAATATGGTTTACCATGGCTTTGCAGGTCATTTTTTTGTGAAAGATATTTCTCACGTTCTCAAGGTACGAATCATTGCGGATATAAAGGATCGTGTCAAAATAGTTATGGAGCGAGACAAAATTTCAGAAAAAGAGGCCTATAAATTTCTAAAAAACATTGATAGTCAACGAAAAAGATGGAGTAAAACCCTCTATGGAATTGATACATGGGATCCTGTTCTCTATGATATTGTCCTTAATATCAAAAATATAACAGTTGATCGCGCGGTTGATGTTATTTGTAAGGCAGTTAAATTAAAACAGTTTCAAACAACTCCTGAGTCTCAAAAAGCAATAGAAGATCTGTCTCTGGCTTCCCAGGTTAAAGCTGCCTTGACGGACGTGAACAATGAAACTGAAGTATACGCTGACGGTGGAGATATTCGCGTAAAAACGGCATCAACTCTTTCAGAGAAAGAAAAGGATAAAATAAAAAAAGCTGCAGAAAAAGTTCCAGGTGTTCTTAAAGTTACCGTATAGAAAAAAGTATAGGAAAATCAGAGAACTTTGCACGACTAATCTTGATGCACTCGTAA
>CAYVXX010000157.1:0-3321 GCA_964454305.1 uncultured Syntrophales bacterium
CTGAGAGACAATTTCGCAAGTGGCAATTAATAACACTTGCCAAGATGCATACAAAGAGCCATGGTCTATGTGACCATGGCTCTTTTTTTGCAAAAATGATTCACTTGCATGGCAATTAATACCCCCCAAGGTTAGAAGGATCATGGCCAAGTCATTTAAAGAGATAACCTCTTGTAATTTAAAGATTATTAGCTTAATCAATTTTTTGTAAATTCGAAATCCGAAGCACGAAATCCGAAATAAATACGAATGACCAAAATCCAAAATTGAAAAATCTCAACATTCTGTAGAGATTGTATAAATGCTCGGAATGTTTTGATCATTTGATATTCGGATTTTGAAATTGTTTCGTATTTCGATATTCTAATTTCGGATTTGAGTCCCGGTATTGACAGAATAAATCTCCAGCTTTGACCAAGTTAGAGTCTACTTTGACGTTACCGTGGTAGAGGAATTTCCGAGTTTGACTTTCCATAACAAGTTGAGTATAAAAGGCCTGTTGCTCAAGTTCATTTTCGTTCAGGCAACAACCCGTAAAGTATTTACTTTTTCACTCGAGAGGTTTCATGAGTAAAAGAGCGCTAACAGACTGGTGTTTCGTTTTCCTGTTTTTTTTCATCCTTTCCTGTCCGTCTCCCGCCATTTCTTATAAAAAAGAGGATACAGCCCACCTTTCATTTAAAAAAATAGCGGTTTTAGAAGAAAAACCGGGTACTTATATCGTTAAAAAAGATGAATGGATATTTGACATAATCCGGAAGAAATTCGGCGGTTCAGATAAAGAAATCCTGAAGATATTGGAACAGGTAAAACATCTCAACCCGGAAATTAAGGACCTTCACAGGATATGTCCCGGGCAGAAACTATTGTTACCGGGGAAAGATGCTCCTCTCGAGACAGACCTGGCTTCAAAAAAAACCTCTCAGAAACATGCCTCTCTGAAGAAAAATTCATCGGTGAAGAAAGAGGCTGTGTCGAAGTACGTAGTGAAAGAGGGTGAAAGCTTGTCGGATATAATTCAAAATGAATTAAAAGCTTCGCGTGATGATATTTATCAAATATTATGGACAGTAAAACGTCTAAATCCCAACATTGAGAATTTAAACAGGATATACGCGGGACAGAAATTGCTTCTTCCCCTGGTCAAAAGAGATATTGCTCCCATCGTCGTCAACGAGCATGCAGGCAAAAGAGTTATTAAGAAAGAGAAAGTAATCAAGGAGAAAGTTGTTAAAAAAGAGAAAGTTGTCAGGAAAAAGAGCGTCGTCAAGAAAGAGAAGGTGATAGCTCCCGAAAAGCAAATAGCGGTAATCCGGTACATTCTGAGCCGGATAAACGGGTCCATTATATCAAAGGGGAATTATTACATACCTCTCTTACCTTCCGGACAGATTACCATTGACTGTTCTGTCGTGCCGGTCGTGGAATTCGATGATGGAATGACAATATTATTGGATATGGCCGGACGTTTACCTGAAAAGCTGAAACAGGTCATTGAATTTACATGGAAAAACTATGCCGTTATTAATGTCGCAAAAGATCGGGAATTGCCTTCCGTATTGGAAAAGGTAATAAATGCCTCCGGTGATTATTCCTTTAAAGAGATTGGCAACTATGTGAAGATAGGGGATCATCCTGCCATAAGCGTGTTCACGGACTGGATTGTATCGAAAAAAATATCTAAAGATAAAAAACCTTATTCGTTTGGCATTAAACGTGTTGAACACCGATCAGCTCTGCTGCCTGGAAATATAAGAAAATATGCCGATGAAAAGGGGTTTGAAGTAATAGAATTGTTAAACGAATCAGAAATAGAGGGTATCAGAGATACATACGCGAGTCTGGATGTTCCTGCATTAAAATCTGATACAAATGTCGTATTGGCGGAATCACTTCTTATGGCATTAGGGTATTCACCTTTGCGGAATCCTGAAGTCAAGATATATAATATAAAGGAGCATGGTTTCAAACTGTCGATGAAAGTGGATCTGTTATTACAAATCAATGACAAACAGATTATAATGCATTCAAGAAAAATACCGCAGCAGTTTACAGATGTTTTGAAAAAAAGAGGAACAGATGTGGTCTTTATTTCTGAAGGAGAGAAAAAGGAAAAAGTCTTCGAAGAGATCCTCCATGCCACCGGTACCACCTTCTTGCGGGATAAGTTTAACTTTTCCTTTTCCAAGTGGAATGGTAAAAATGGAGGAGAAATATTTATTTCCGCCATACGGGTTAAGGGAAGTCACGGATTATTATATTTCGTTGATCAGGAAATTGATAAAGGGATCCATGGTTTGCTTCATAAAAAGTGGGGGGTGAATTTAGTTAACTATTGAAGATCAAAGGAATTTCTCTCTTATCAGGTGGGCTTGACGGTATGCTTGCCGTCAAGGTTATTCAGGAACAGGGTATCGAGGTTGAAGGTGTAACTTTTGAGACACCTTTTTTTAATGCCGAAAAGGCCAGGCGTGTGGCTGAACAGATCGGTATTCCCCTGATCGTCATGGATATTACAGAAGAACATCTTGAAATGCTGAAGGCTCCGAGATACGGGTATGGAAGGAACATGAATCCTTGCATAGACTGTCATACCCTTATGCTTATGACTGCCGGGCGGAAAATGGAGGAGCTAGGGGCTGATTTTGTGTTTACGGGAGAAGTGCTGGGCCAACGTCCCATGTCTCAGACAAAACAATCCCTTCACATTGTAGCTAAGAATTCGGGTTATGGAGAATATATCCTTCGGCCTTTAAGTGCCAGGCTTCTTCCGGAAACAATTCCGGAAAAGGAGGGGAAGGTTGACAGGGGGAGGCTTCTCGATATTCAAGGGAGAGGCAGAAAACGTCAGATTGAAATGGCTAAGCGTTATGGGATAAAAAATTATTCCACCCCTGCCGGAGGTTGCCTTCTTACCGATCCTATGTTTTCAAGGAGGCTAAAAGATCTCTTTGAGTTCCGTAAAGATTTCAGAATTAAAGACCTGGAGCTTCTCAAATTGGGGAGACATTTCCGAATAGACGACAAAACAGAGATCATTGTTGGAAGAAATAGGGAAGACAATATGGCTATACAGAATTTGTCGGAAGATCAGGATATTATTATTAGAATCAGGGATTTTCCGGGTCCGACTGTTCTTGTTCCCTGCGGATGCGATGAAAAAGTTCTCTACTTTGCGGCTTCCGTATGCGCTCTTTACAGCGATGCCCCGAAAGACAGGGAGATAATAGCCAACTGCCTGGTTAGTGGATCAAATCAGTTAATTTCCACAATGGCAGCGAAAAAAGATGAAGTAAAAAAACTGATCATTTAGAGAGACCT
>CAYVXX010000158.1:0-3264 GCA_964454305.1 uncultured Syntrophales bacterium
AAGTTGCCTTCAATCTCGGGCAGGATTTCGTCGTAATCTTTTTCGATGCTCACACTGATGTGTTTGTATTGGTTGTATAAAACTCTCAGCGCATCGTCTATCACCACGTGGATATTCACTGGTTCAACGTATGTCTGTGTCTGTCGGGAGAGATCGAGCAGACTTTTTACTATATCCCTTGCCCTTCTTAGCTCCTTCAGGCTAAATTTGAGATCATCTATTATCTCGTTTTCCTCGTCACTCTTTTCTTCCGGTTTGTCCATAGATTCTATGCTTGTTTGAACAAGGCTTGAAGCGCTCGATAGTGGATTGTTCAGTTCATGTGCTGTTCCCGCAACAAGCTGCCCAATGGCCGCGAGGCTTTCCGACTGAATGAGTTGCTTTTGTGTTTTATCTTTTTCTTCCAGGGTACGTTGAAGGGCTGCCGTTCTCTTTTCAACTTTCCTTTCCAGCTCAATATTCAGGTTCTCAAGCTTTTCATAGTTCCTTGCATTCTCTATAGCGATTGCACTTTGATTTGCAACGGTTGCCAGGAGTTCCAGATCTTCATGAACAAACAGTTCCTCCGATTTCTTCTCTCCCAGCAATATCATTCCCGTCAGTTTTTCCCTTGAAATCATGGGGATAACAAGAGACGCTTTAAATGTATAAAAGATATTGACGATTGAATTTCTGTCTTCTTCGGGAATAGAAACCTTGTCAACGACGGCCTGATTCAAGGAACCCCTGTTTTTCTCAAGAAATGTAACTATCGGATGATTTTTCTCTACGCCGTCGGGCAGCTTGTTCTGATACGAGTATGAATGGAAAAAAGCTTTTTCGTCATTATATATCAGGAGCGTTAGCTGACTTACCTGCAATGCCTCCGAAATAGAGTCCAATAGGAGGTTTGTAATTTCATCAAATTTCAGCAGAGAAGTCATTTTCCAGCTTATTTCTTTGAGTGTTTTTTGATAATCGTATTTTCCCCTGAAGAAAAGCTTATCGATAAATTCCTGAACCCTTATTTTTATTGGGTTGAACAACAGGACTATCAATAAGGCGAGAGAAAAAGAGAGTACAACAGGGTTGCTATACCCGGACCACATAAATAATACGTTGAACAGGTATATGATGAATATGTAAAGCACTGTCAGTATGGCAGTCAGGAAAAAATAGACAGTTCCCTTTCGTATTACTGTACCGATGTCGAGAAGGTCGTATTTAAGCACTCCAAAGGCTAAGATAATTGCAGGAATGAAGCTGAAGTTGCCCATCGGATAAACATTGAAACCGCTGACGGGAAGATAATTTAATGAAATGAGAATGGTGCTCAAGCCCATACCGGCAAGTACATATTTTATCCTGTTTTTCTGTTGATTATTGATAGCATTCTTCATGCCCATAAACAGGGTCAGAATGCAGTATAGTACCGTTGAAATGGCGGCAAGTGAAAAGAGATGATAAACCGGACCGGCTTTGGCAATTGTCCCAAAATGATATTCGTTAAATCCGCTTATGAAAAGGTCTGTCTGGGTAAAAAATAGAAAGATTAAACTTAAAAAACAGGCAATATACACAAGCCATTTTCTCCGGGAAATTCCGAGGAAGGAGTGAACAAACTGGATGTACACGGGTAGGATAAACACTAAAAACAAATAGGATAATCTGTCAATTTTAAGGGCAAGAGTTTTATCTGGTATAACGGAAACTAAGGCAACATCAATGTTAATTACCGCTACTAAAAAACAGATACCTGCAAATAAGATATTTGCCGGGTTTTTTCTGCCTTTTAAAAGGGAAATCAGTAAAAGAGATACAAAAACGACAAAGCCTAAAAAAGGGGTGATACTGTATGTATGCGACTCTCTCAGATAGTCAAAAAACATAGCACCTTCTCGTTTTTAAAAAACGAATACTGCGGCTGCCAGTACCGTTGTATATCCGCCGTCCTTTACGATACTCGATTGTGTGATATCACGTGTCCTTACAATCTTGCCGCTTATTTTGAAGATCTCCCTCTTTTCATCCCAGCTTTCATCTACATCGAAATCTATTCCGAGAGTGGATGCCAGCATAGCGGCTGCCAGATCCTCCGAATAGTCCCCCACTTCTGTTCCTTTCCGTCCGAAGGCATGATATTCGCTGATATATCCATACGCCGATTTGTCAGCCGGAATAGCGCAACCCACGGAAGCGGCTAAAAGCCTTCTCGGTTCATTGCTGCAGCAGCGACTCATAACACAGTGAGTTATGGCCCCGGGTATGAGCTCTTTTAAACCCTGAACTTTCGATATCATCTTACAACCTGGCGGGAATATGCTTGATACCTTAACCAGGTTGTATTTTTCTATACCGGCACTCCTGAGTGCCAGCTCAAAAGAGTGGAGTTCCTCCTTATGATGACCAACACCTTTTGTAAAAAACATCTTTTTGGGAACGAATATTTTCAATTTTCAACTCCTTCCGCTATATAACCCATTATTCTATATACGAGTTTTGCCGCTAAAAAATCAGGCGCGACCATTCCTGGAATGGGTGTAAGTTCAACTATATCAAATCCTCGGATCTTGCATTTACCGGATACCTCTTTAATCAATCTCAGGAGGTCATTCCAGTAAATACCTCCTGGTTCGGGTGTGCCGGTTGCCGGCATTACAGAGGGGTCAAGTACGTCAAGATCAACTGTTACATAAATATCACCCGACAGGTTTTCACAGACCCTTTTTCCCCATTCAGGATTTTCATTTATGAAACCCATCGGAAACGTCTTTACATCACTTTTAGCTAAGAAGACAGTCTCTTCCTTGCTGATGCTTCGCACACCTGCCTGGACAAGAGGACACAACTCGGATATTCTGCGGCCTACGGATGCGTGACTGTAGGGGCTGCCCTGATAGGTATCTCTCATATCCGCGTGAGCATCAAGCTGGAGCACCGAAATCGAAGGATATTTCTTCTTCATTGCCCTGACGGCTCCGAATGAAATGCTGTGTTCTCCTCCCAGTATGACCGGTGTCTTGTTGAAGGACAAGACGTAACTTATCCTTTCACATACAATTTCCATCATTCTTTCCGGTCCACGGGCGTCCGTTTCTACAGGTGGTAGAGTGTGAATCCCTTCAAGATAGGTTTCCCTGCAGAGTTCTTCATCATAGAATTCCAAGTTACTGGAAGCGTCCAGTATGGCCGCCGGTCCCCTCCTTGACCCGGGCTGATAGGTTGAGGTCAGGTCGTATGGAATAGGCACCACAATAAACTTTGAATCTTCAAAAGAAGAAAAAT
>CAYVXX010000159.1:0-3247 GCA_964454305.1 uncultured Syntrophales bacterium
GAAATCGCCATTGTAGAGGAGAGTATAGGAAGGGTATAATCAGGGGATAGGCTGCGTATATGATTAACTGGAATATATATAGAATACATAGAGCTACTTAATTATTAACCTATTCAATACATATTGTGCATCAATAAAAATACTATGTCCGATTTAAAATCTATTGAAAAAATGAAGATTGAAAAACTCTTTGATATGGGGAGCGGATACGTCCTTGATTTTTCAAATAGAACATTTCAAGAGTTTATCACGGATAATACTGGCATCGATATTTATGATGATAAATACGACTACGCAAGTGGATCAAAGGCCAATCGACTAAGAGCTTTCTGGAAAAAAGAGCCAAATTATCTTGTAGGCAGGCTCCTATCAGATTTATTGGAATATTGGAGAACAAGCAAACTAACAAATTTCACTGAAATATCTCAAGCTGAACAAGCTCTTTTTGATGAATGCCATAAAATTGCTGAAAGGCTCAAACAAGATATCGCTGTTGAGCACATTGATGCCATTCAGTCAAACTCAAACGATAAAGATTTCTCATTGTTGGCCAGATCAATTAGAGAAAGTATTCAAAAGAACGAACCAGAGGCGGCATTAGATAGACTACACACGTTTGTGGTCAAGTATATCAGGCACTTATGCGATAAGCACCAAATCAATTATAGCAAAAACAATCCCTTGCATAGCCTTTTTGGAGGATACGTTAAGCATCTAAAGACGAGCGATCTAATTAATTCTTTAATGAGTGAAAGAATATTAAAATCATCAATATCCATTCTGGAAGCATTTAATGATGTTCGAAACAATCAGAGTTTTGCTCATGACAATCCAATATTAAATTACAATGAAAGCATACTAATCTTTAATAATGTTTCAAGTGTTATAAAATTCATCGAATCAATTGAACAGCGTAGGCCGGATAATGAATCCCAAGAAGTTAAAACGAAATGGGATGATATCCCTTTCTAAACAAAAAACGAAGCTCAACACTTGGTTCCCGTGCTACATCGGGCAGAAACTGATTTAGTCGAAATTCTCAAAGAATTTGATAGCAAAAAAATGCACGGGATAGAGAGAGGAGGAAAAATGTTAGAATTCCAGATGTTTCGCATAAAGGTTTATCCATCTGAGCAAATGTCTTTTCTTGAGCCGCCTAAAACACCATCAGAAATCCTTAAGGATGTGATTTTTTCATTACCCTCTGCAGAACTCAGAAAAGATATGATTTGGCACATTGGGAACGTTTCGACCCTTGAAGAAGGTGGCTTATATTTCCGAATCGGCAGGACAACAAAGTCAACATTAGAAATTTATAAAGATGGTAATTTTGATGAACAGGAATTTGAAATGGCACCTTACACTCATGTGATATTGGATGTTTGGTTGGAAGTATGCGCAATTGCGAAAAAGCCTAAGCTTGCCCCTAAGACCACTGGCATAGCAAATCAGTTTGTCCGTCTACTTAACGAATCGGAACGTACCCGCCAAATAGAGGCGAGTTTTGATATTGACGAAATAAATGACCCTACAGATTTCATTACCCATCTTCGTCACGCTTTCTCTGTCTCTAAGTTTTGGGTAACTTTCTCGAGACCAAATGCTTGGGATGTGAATGAAGTTTTTATTAAACCTACGCAAAAATTGTTAGAAGACTCAAATGGAGAAAAAGGCAAAACTGAACTGGAGGGAGATAATTTAAATCCCAAAAGTCTCGAAGACATTGCGCGTTCTGCGGCTTCGACAGGCGATGATGCTTCTGCGTGGTTGCAGACGAGCGCGACAAGCCAAAAGGTTAGGAAAAGACTCAAGGGCAATCCAATTATTGTGAGGCAAGAAGACATAGCCGATCCCGAGCACAAAATAATGATATTACAGCTCATTAGGGAAAATTATAAGAGAGTGAAAGGAACGGGCGGTACAGAATAATGGATACTAAATTCATAGGCTATTGGCATTGGTTTTTTAAAGGAAGCGGTGCTAAAGCGGGTTTTAGAAGAATACTTAATGCATGGATTTTGCTCCATTTGAGCATTGGATTTGTGATGACATTATTGGTTGAAGTTGATTTACAAGCGGCTGCCAATGCTGTACTTTTACCTTTAGCCGGTATTCTTGTTGGACTATCCTTCGCATGGGCTGGAAATGCGCAAGCCCTTATGCAAACCAGTGAAATAAATGAGATGGCAGATTTTAATGAAGGAGGGTTTGAGGAATATGTTTTTGTCTATCAAACAGCTATTCTAACAATCCTGATCACTTTGGTTTTTTGGGGAATTGCTGGTTTGTCTATATTTGACAAGCAATGGCCAACTCAAGTGCATAATGGATGGTATTTCGGTATAAAAATTATTCTTTTCGCACTTTCCAGCCTAACGTTACGCGAATGTTGGCATGTTGTAATGGGTGCCCAGTGGATGCTCCTTGTGCAAAGAAAAATAAGGCGTTCGAGAACTGGGAAAAGTAATGAATAGGACGCAACATTCATGTTGCTTTTAGCAGAACATAGAATTAGATTTTGCCAATAACTACGACATTAAGTATCGAATGGGTGTAAAATAACGGACGAAGAGCAAACTTCTTTATCCATCCTCGCAAGAAAGAAAGGAGGACAGCACAAATGGAAGCATTAAAAAAGGAAGCTATCAATGTTATTTCCAAAATGCCTGATACTGCAGAAATTGATGATATCATGTACAGGCTTTATGTAATCGACAAAGTTAGAAAAGGCAGGGAAGCTGTTAGACAGGGCGATACCGTGCCTGCCGAGGAATTACAAAGGGAAATTGAATCATGGTAAGATGGTCTTCCCCTGCTAAAAAAGATCTGAAGCAAATTTATGACTACATTGCCAGGGACTCTCAATATTATGCAAAAAATGTTGTGCAGAATATTGTTGCAAGGTCTGAGAGCCTTAAAGACTTCCCTGAAACAGGCAGGATCGTACCAGAAACAGACGATTCGAATGTGAGAGAATTGTTCATATATTCCTATCGGCTCATTTATGAAATACTACCAGATGGAATCATGATCCTTGCCATTATTCACGGCAAACGTGATCTTTCAATAATTGACAGGAGTGAATCAAGCCGATAGAAACTCCAGCAACGAAAAGCCTTATGACGAAAACGGTTAATCTCCACAGAAACAAATCGAATTATCCACCTGCCTTAAAAGAACATCTAAGAAAGTGTTTTGGGGAACAGGATATTAAAAATCGGGGAATAATCGACTAATCAGGGACGGG
>CAYVXX010000160.1:0-3222 GCA_964454305.1 uncultured Syntrophales bacterium
ACCGCCTGGGAGAACCGTTCAGGAATACATTGATGAGACCCCATTCTGGTCTGACGGTACAGCGGTCTCTTCGATGCCTATGACGGCCATGCAGTGGCGGATCTGGGGAATGGCGACAGCCGGCAAGTTCTTCGAGGGACTGGTGGTCTTCATGACGGGAGTCGCACTGCCTTTGATAGTGACTGAATTCGGGCTGAGTGCCGCGCAGAAAGGCGTTGTCGGAGCGGCTGTTCTTTTAGGAATTCTTATTGGCGCTTCCACACTGGGAGGGCTTTCCGACCACTTCGGCCGGAAGCGGATGTTCATCGTCGAAATGATCCTTTTCGTGATTTTCCTGGTGGTTCTGTCTTTCAGTTCCGGCTATATCTGGCTGGTGATATCTCTCTTCGGTATTGGGACCGCCCTGGGTTGTGACTATCCAACCGCCCATATGGTCATCTCGGAGAGCATTCCGAGCAGCACACGAGGCAAGCTCGTGCTCAGCGCGTTCGGTTTTCAGGCGGTCGGCGCCCTGGTCGGCACGGCCGTCGGCTATTTTATCCTCTACGAGAATCCGGAGGTCCAGGCGTGGCGCTCGATGTATGCCACCGCAATTATCCCGGCAATTCTCGTTATAATCGGACGGTTCTTCATCACTGACAGTGGCCAATGGCTGATGTCACAAGGCAGGATTGAGGAGGCGGAAAAGGAAACGCGTCGACTCCTCAGACGAAAACCGCCCTATCCCAAAGACATCAAACTCATCGATCCGAATACCAATGGTGATTCAAGCCATCGCATTAAGCCTGGGCTGGGGTATAGTGCGCTTTTTACCGGGAAAAACCGGCGGGCAACGATTCTCGCTTCGGTCCCCTGGTTCCTTCAGGATCTGGGGACATACGGCATAGGAATATTTACCCCGACCATTCTGGCCACGACGATTGGAGCCAAGACCCTCCATCCGCGCAACCTGGCAGATATTATCCACAATGATATGCTCGCCGCCCAGGGCGCCGCCCTCATAGATGTCCTGCTTATCGTCGGAATTATCTGTGCCGTTCTGATGACCGACAGGATCGGGCGAATACGCTTGCAGATCTTCGGGTTCATCGGTTGCGCGTGCGGCTTGTTACTCGCTGCGCTATCGGCAAATTATGAGGGTTCGACGCAAATATTTTTTATATTTGCCGGGTTCATGCTGTTCAACTTCATGACCAACATGGGTCCTAACGCTCAAACCTACCTTTTGGCCGGAGAGGTCTTCCCCACGCACATACGCGGCAAAGGTGCCGGATTTGCAGCTTCTTTCGCAAAAATCGGTGCGGTGATCACCGCTTTTCTCTTTCCGATTCTCCTGAAAGACATCGGTACAACGACGCTCCTCTACATCCTTGTCGGGGCCTCTCTTGCGGGAGCGCTCATGACATGGCTGTTTCGCATTGAGACAAGGGGTGTAAACCTGGAAAAGATCGGGCAAGTCTCGCCGCCGCTCGGAGAAGAAGGGGGCAATGGGAATTAAAATTGTCCAAACAGTGCCCGCAATAACGTGAAAACAAGGAGCTTAAATCATGGGAAAAGGAAAAATATTGCTTTTAATGGTTTTAATTACGGCAGTGATGCTTGTGTTTTTTCCTGCAACTTCTCCCGCAGCGGAGAAAATTATATGGACCGGACAATCGAGTTATTCAGCAGGCCTTCCTCAACTCTATGCGCCTGCGGAGCATTTTGCCAGGGAAGTCGAGAAATTGACAGATGGGCGGCTTGTCATAAAAATGACTCCCGGCGGTTCCATTGTACCGGGCATGAAGGTGTTTGATGCCGTAAGCGCCGGTACGATTGATATTGGATGCACCTGGGCAGGATGGTGGGTTGAAAAGTTTCCTGCTGCTGTTCTGGTCGCCAATTCATACCCCAACGGTCTCCATATGCAAGAAATGTTAGGTTGGATATATACGGGTGGGGGATTGGAACTCTGGAATGAATTGTACAAGGGGCACGATATCGTAGTTCTGCCGCCTTATGGGATGCTTGGTTCGGAAAATTTTTGCTGGTCTCACAAACCAATAAATAAGCTTTCGGACTTCAAAGGTTTGAAATTCAGGACGGTGGGTATCTGGGGGCAATGCCTGGAGCGCCTGGGCGCGCATGTTGTCGCTTTGCCCGGTGTGGAGGTTTACCCATCCCTTAAAAAGGGCGTTATCGATGCCTGTGAATTTGGTACACCTGCGATCGACAAGAAATTCGGTTTTTATGAAATCTGCTCATATCTGAAAGTTCCCGGAATTCATGAAACGTGTACTCCTCTGGAAACTCTGGTGAATAAGAAATCCTGGGAAAAATTGCCCGATGATTTGAAATATAAGGTCAGAGTTGCCTTGAGGGATACCTGTTTCTGGGCCATCAATAAGGCACTGAAAGAGGATGCCGAGGCAATGGAATTTTTCAAAAGTTATAAAGGTCTTCATGTATCGAAACTAAGTCCTGAAATGATTGATGGGATCGTAACAGTTGGCAATAAGCTGCTGGAAGAGCACGCCGGCAAGGATCTAATGTTTGATAAGATTCTAAAGTCACAGATTAAATTCAGGAAGAAAGTGGAGCCTTATGAAGAACTGATCAGGCTTCCGTATCCATATTCAAGATGAGTTATATTGGGGGTACCTGACATAGGAGGTTGTCCGAAAACGCACCAAAGTTGTCATTTCGAGCGGAGCGAGAAATCTTATTGTGTTCAAAATATGTTGGTTTTAGATTTCTCAGTCGTGAAGACTCCTTCGAAATGACAGAGTATCGTTGATATGACAATAGTAAAACTGACTTTATATGAATACGTCAGCTTTGACCTGTCTTCCATTTGACACCATATTCTGGTATGTATTTTTATATTGCTTTGCCACTCCACAACATCAGACTCAAACCGACAGCGGTAAATAGCCGTGGCTTGGCTCCGACATTGGATAGAGTTCAGGAATCTTAAGTTACCGGTGAATCGCAATTTATAGTTTGGAGGGTACGTGAGATGAGAAAGGTTATCATTGGAGCCTCTTGCAAAAATGCCGTGAAGGCAGACTTTAAAAGAAGTCGGATTACTACTCTAAGGCAGGCCTTTAGCCTTGCTCAGCATAAAGCAGTCCGCCCAACATTTTGCCGGAGCCGTATTGTATTGGCTTTATTGCTGATGGCCTTGTTCCTGCTGCTTCCCATCCAGTCTTTTGCCGCCACCAAAGTCTTTGAACGTGAATA
>CAYVXX010000161.1:0-3175 GCA_964454305.1 uncultured Syntrophales bacterium
TTCATAGTTGTGAATTTTTGTCTTGACAATTGTTTATATGTGTGAATAATTGTCAAGCATGAAACGTTTGATTGGAACATACATCTTTGACCCTGTGATGACTGCGGGGAAAATGATTTTCCTGTCGGGACCCCGGCAGGTAGGCAAAACTACATTCGCGCAGATGTGGTTGGATTCGACAGATACTGAAGGTACATACTTTAATTGGGATGATCCTTCGGTACTGGTAGAATATAGAAGAAATCCAATCTACTTCAGGAATTTTATCGATGATAGATTTGAACATGACCCCGTACCGGTTGTTTTCGATGAGATTCATAAACATAGAGGGTGGAGAAACATTTTAAAGGGACTCTATGACACTACAAAAGAGAGGATGCAGCTTCTCGTGACCGGCTCCGGACGACTTGACTACTTTCAAAAATCGGGTGATTCTCTATTAGGTCGCTACTTTTCATATCAGATGTTTCCTATAGGTCTTCCTGAAGCGACGGGCGATTTTTCACATATCATCGAAGCAACCGAAAATAAAAGAATTTTTACAGACGGACATGAAAGTGCCGGGCTATCCAGAAACGTAAAAACCGGAGGTCGGAAGGAAGCACTTGACTTATTACTAAAATTCGGAGGATTTCCAGAGCCATTCCTGAAAGGTTCAGAAGAATTCCATCTTCGATGGCAGAAGGATTACAGAATTTTGATTGCCAGAGAGGAGGTTCGCGATCTTTCACAGATACAAGATATAAAAGGGATTGAAACGCTTGCAGAAATTCTGCCTACTAAAGTCGGGTCTCGACTCAGCATAAAATCATTAAGAGAGGATCTCGGGTATCATCATGTAACGTTGTCCAAGTGGATAGACATATTGGAAAGCCTGTGTCTGGTGTTTACAATGCGCCCATGGCATCGGAAAATAGTTCGGGCAATAAAGAAAGATAAGAAGCTTTATTTCTACGACTGGTCGATGGTTAAGGATCAAGGAAGCAGATTTGAAAACCTGATTGCCATGAGCCTCCTGCGAATGGCGGTTCGTTTAACCGAGAAGGGTCTTGGAGAATATGAAGTCAGATATATCAGGGATCGGGAAAAGCGTGAGGTTGATTTTGTTCTGGTAAAAGATAATGAACCGATTGCATTGTTTGAAGCACGTGAAGGGGGCAGGGATATCAATAAGCACGGACGGTTTTTCAGCGAGAAGCTTGGTATCCCATTCTACCAGATCATTCACCATGCTGATAAGGTCGAGGCTTTTCCCGGAAACTGTTATATTATACCGGCCGAAAATTTCCTTATGCTAACGGGGTAAATAGGGTCGGAGATTTCCCGCTATCCGGAAAAAATGAGCATAAGGTCTTAAATTTTTCATTTTCCCATCGGAAGGAGATTTTGCAGTGACAGAACAAGTAATAATATGCCCACATTGTAAAAAAGAAATCCCATTAACTGAAGCTATTTCTCATCAAATCAGAGAGCAATTACAGAAGGATTTTGAAGCAGAACGGGAAAAGGCAGAAAAGCTATTAGATCAGAAAAACGAAGCCCTGCGTGCGAAAGAAAAAGAACTCGAAGATGCAATAAAATCAATGGAAGAGCGAATCACCCAGAAAATACAAGTAGAAAAGGAAAAATTAGAAGTCGAAATAAAGAAAAAGGTAATAGAAGAAAGCGAACTGAAAATAAAAGATTTAATTGGTCAGATAGAAGAAAAAGATAAAAAACTGCAAGAATCGCAAAAGGCAGAACTTGAATTACGAAAACAGCGCAGAGAACTTGAAGAAAAAAAGAAGGCTTTCGAATTAGAAATGGAAAGGAAGCTCGACGAAGAGCGGGAAAAAATTAGAGAGACTGCCGCCCGAATGTTCAGTGAAGAACATAGACTCAAAGATTTAGAAAAGGAAAAACAGATCTCTGATCTAAGGAAACAAATCGAGGATCTAAAGCGGAGGGCAGAACAAGGCTCGCAACAGATGCAAGGTGAAGTACTAGAGCTTGATTTGGAAGATGTTCTTAGAATTAATTTTCCATCAGATGAAATTGCCCCAGTTCCAAAAGGTATTCGCGGTGCTGATATTTTGCAGAAGGTTCATAATCCAACGGGTCAATATTGCGGAACAATTATTTGGGAATCCAAACGCACAAAGGCATGGAGTGACGGTTGGATGCAAAAATTAAGAGATGATCAACGAGAAGTACGTGCGGACATAGCCGTAATATTGTCCATAACCCTTCCTAAAGATGTTAGCAATTTTGCATTTATTGACGGAATCTGGGTTACGGATTATTCTTCCATGATAGGATTGGTTACGGCATTACGGATTAATCTTATTCAGGTTGCCATGACAAAACTATCTGCCGTCGGTAAACAAGAAAAGATGGAAGTCTTATACAATTACCTCTCGGGTTCCGAATTCAGGCAGAGAGTTGAAGCAATTGTAGAAGCTTTCTCATCTATGAAAAAAGACCTGGATCAAGAAAAAAGAGCAATGAACAAGATTTGGTCTAAACGAGAAAAACAAATTGAAAGAGTTATCTTAAATACATCGGGTATGTATGGAGATATGCAGGGTATCGTTGGAGCGTCATTGCCCGAAATAAAAAGCCTGGAATTAGAAACATCAGTAGATGAAATAGAGATAGATTGAAAAAATAATTTTTAAAAATAGTCGGGAAAAAGTGTCAAGTCTCCCCTTCACTCATACACCGGAATTGATTGCCGTAAAACAAGCCCAGTTAAGATCTTCCTTTTTCGTCAAATTGTATTCTTGAAATGACCGGGAGCGCACCCGGTCGGTGGGGAAGGCGGCGAATACTGAGGGAACCAGAGAAACCTTAATAAATACTGTCCCTCAAAAAGGATTGGGCAAAAGTTGTTGTTAACGATTTTTTAAAAGTTCATCGATTGTGATGCCTATGTCTTTGGCAATTTGCCGAAGCAATATAGGTGACACATCTCTGCCGGTGTGAAAGGGTACTGTGGTAAATCGGCCATCGGGATGACGAAATTGCTTATGTGATCTTCTTTGACGTACTTCAATAAACCCAAGATGTTTGAGTATAGTTGCCACTTCTTTCGGATTTAATACTGGTATCGAGCCCATAGCTATGCCACCACAACATTCTGTGTGCCTATAAATTCACCTTCAAGCTCAGGACCGCCATCTTCGAGAAGCATTTC
>CAYVXX010000162.1:0-3175 GCA_964454305.1 uncultured Syntrophales bacterium
GTTGGTGTCGGGGGAAAATATATTTTTGAATTTATTGCCGAGAAGCAAGGAAAGACAAACCTGGAATTTATTTATAAACGGCCATGGGTTGGTGGAGAAACCGCGCAAACTTTCACAGTGACTATAAACGTAGCTGATTAATCATTGCTGCTTGCTGCGGGGAGCTTCAAAAATTCTTTTGTATTATTTCCCCCAGAGGGAGGCGAAACGTCGCGCGATCTCGCAGTGCATCTCTATTCCGATAGCAAGCGCATCATCGTTAAAATCGAACTTCGCATGATGATTGCGCGGATAGTTTTCAGCTTCTGGAGGCCTGATACCGAGAAACCAGAATGTTCCGGGAATCTGTTCGGCATAATAGGCAAAATCTTCACAGCCCATCAGGGGGGGATGGTTTGCCTTGACCTGTTTTCCCCCTATAATATCCTTTGAAATTTTCTCGAAAATAGCTGTACTTTTCTCATCGTTTACGAGGACAGGATACCCTTCTTCGATTGTGACGGTGGCATCGGCTCCAAATGCTTTGGCGGTCTGCTTTGATAACTCTTTGATCTGTTCTGCGGTTCTTTTAAGTACCTTTGGTGAAAGGGCGCGAAATGTTCCTTCCATGACGGCCTGGTTGGGAATGATGTTTGTAGCCGTGCCGGCATGAAATTTTGCCACGGTTACGACTGCGCTTTTGAGCGAATTTGTTGATCGGGACACAATAGATTGGAGGGCATTGCCTATCTGCATACCGACGAAGATAGGATCAATACAGATGTGAGGATATGCCGCATGTCCTCCTTTCCCATGGACGGTGATTTTAAAATTTCCGCTTCCCGCCATTGCCGAACCTTTACAAACGGCGACTTCTCCAAGCTGAAGCCCGCTTCCCGAGTAACAGTGGAGGCCGAATATCGCATCCACCTTCGGATCTTCGAGTGCCCCTTCCCGGCACATTCGCTGTGCCCCGGCATCGAACTCTTCAGAGGGTTGAAAGATGAATTTTACCGGCCCTTGTAGTTCGTCCTGATTTTTTGCCAGGACAATCGCGGCACCAACCAGGCAGGTAGTGTGACCATCGTGTCCGCACGCATGCATATATCCGGGTCGCTTGGAGGCGTAAGGTTTGTCCGTCTCTTCCTGTATTGGAAGGCAGTCCATATCGGCGCGAAGAGCAACGCAGGGGCCGGATTTATGCCTTCCCATGGTGGCTACTATTCCTGTCCCGGCGATATTTTTTCTGATATGTATATCCGGAATCTCCTCCAGTTTTTGCAGGACTTTTCCGGCTGTTTCAAATTCTTTAAATCCCGGTTCGGGGTTGGCGTGAATATCTTGTCGAAGCTCGATCATTGAAGAAATAATCTGTTCAATGAGCTGTTTCACCTTTCTCTTTTCCATTATCGCTCTACCTCATCGTCCGGCTAATATTTGTTCTGCGGGGAGATTCAGAGTTATTCTTTCAAACTCTCGCAGTACTCGGCAATATTTTCACAGTGATCCGATATCCTTTCAAGATTTAATAGTATTTCGAGAAAAATCGGACCAACCGCAGCCTGGCAGATTCCCATGTGAAATCTTTCCAGGTGTCTTTCAGTGGCTTCTTTCACTTTAATATCGATTTCTTCCTCTCGGTCGAAAATTGATCGTATCTTTTCTTCGTCCCTTCTCTCAATAAGCGAGACGGCTTCTTCGAGATTTTTGAACGTTAACTCTTGAATTTCTTGCAGTTCGTTCTCTGCCGGTTCAGAAAGGGATGTTTTTGTTTTATGTTTATTTTCAGATAGTTCAACCAGATTTACACAGTGATCGCCGATTCGTTCAATATCACCAATCATTCCCGCAAAAGAAAAGAATCTGTTTGATTGTTCCGGTGAAAAACGACCGCTGGGAATTTTGCACAGATATCCGGATATTTCATGGTATAAATTATCAACGATCAATTCGATATAAAGGATGTTTCTTTTTTCCCCCGGACTGAAGTTCGATATCAGAAGTAAACTTTCGGAAAACATTTTTTGAGCAAGAAAAATCTGTCTCTGCAGCTCTTTTTTGACGCATTCGAGTGCATCATCAAGTTTGGGCAAACATTTTTCATCGAGGAATATAGGCCAGATCGGCAAAACTTCTTCCTTGCCGGGCAGGATTTTTTCAATCAACCATGAAAACGGCTTGAGCAGAAAGATAAAGATGATGACTATCAGAAAATTGAACAGAACATGGCCGAGGGCAATCTGCTGGGCAACGCTTGAAGAGAGGCCGTTCAGGACCTTTATGAAAACAGGCAAAATGCAAAGACAGATTGCTGCTCCAAAGAATTTAAAAAGTAAATGAGCCAGTGCGCTCCTCTTCCCGCTTGTATTGGTGACAAGGCCTGCAAGAATGGCCGTGACTGCCGTGCCGATATTTGCCCCGAAAATGATAGGGAGGGAATTATCAATGGTTACTAATCCATGCTGGGCGAGGATGACAAGAATGCTGATCGGTATGGCTGAAGCGTGAACAACTGCCGCAAAGAGTAAACCGACACCTATACCGAGCAGCGGATTTTTTGTTTCCTGAAAGAAAGTAACAAAGGCCGGATTGTTCTTCAAAGGCGCGGTTGCCTGGCCTACCACACTCAAACCGAAGAATATCAGACCAAAATAAAACAACGTCTCGCCGATAGATTTCCACTTTCCTTTTCCTGAAAACCACAGGATTCCACTGAAGATTATAAAAAGCGGGGAAATATCGGTAAACTTCCAGACCACAAGTTGTACGGTAAAAGTTGTTCCTATGTCAGCGCCCAGGATTATACCCAGAGAGTCGTAAAAACTGATCAAGCCGGCGCTGACTATCCCAACAGTCAAGACAGAGGTTGCCGTACTGCTTTGAAAAAGAATAGTTGAAATTAAACCCGTGATCACCCCGTAGATCGGTTTTCCAATTGAATATTTAAAATATTCACGAATCCGGACGTTATTGAAGAGGCTCTTTATCTCGGTGCTCAGTTTAAGCATCCCGAACAGAAAGAAGACCAATCCGGTCGCAAAAAGTATAAGCCCTTTAATCATACTGAAATTCCTGACGTATATCTTTAAGGATAAGGAATAGACGATCAGCGTCCGCTGTTGAGCCGAAAGCTGATATATAAACACTTGCCTATTTTTATCATAAATACTCAGAATTTAGAAGCATTTAAAGATGA
>CAYVXX010000163.1:0-3071 GCA_964454305.1 uncultured Syntrophales bacterium
TCGTAACTGTTAGCCGAAACACCCCACGCTTTTCAGGCATCCTTTTCATTAGACTGTAATGTCATTCAAATTTATCCAGCATCCAGTATCTTGAAGCCACGTCGGTTTGCCCGTCCCGGGCCGGTACGGGCCGGGGCGGCGGAGCTTCGCTAGTTATCTACGTCTATAATACCGATGATCCCTGATTTATCTGTTACTTTTCCCTCAACATCAATAATCTGACCATTTTCGACTCTAATCTTCGCTCCACCCTGGACTGTATAGATCCCGTCTCGTGCTAATGTTTGTCTGCCCCTTTGATCAATAAGCATAAGCTTGTTGCCAACGATCTTGCCCTGGACAGCTTGGGGTGACTGTTTCATTGGCAGGATCTCATCAGCCGCAGTGGCAAGGCCCACGGTCTTGCCATGGACAGTTTGGGCTGACTGCGGAGACAATTTTGGCGTTTCCGCGGATAATCCCCCGGAAAATATTGGCAGAGATAATAAGAATATGGCTCCCCAAATTACACCAATTTTGCTCAACCTATTCAAACCTGATTTTTTCATTTTGCACCTCCTGTTGTTAAATTGATCAAAGGCTTTTTAAAAGAGTATTAAACGGACACTTCCCATATTAATTTACAATTTTCTTTTTCGAATGTTTTGCCCTTCTCGGTTTTTTGCAATCATTCTACAAAAATTCTTTAGTAAAATAGGGGAAGTGTTCCCCATATTCTCCCCATATTCTCATATTCTATATTCCTCCATTTAATCCTCCTTTGTCTCTGTGTGTAAGTTAAAACCTGCCCATCAGCCACGGGACAATGGAGCGCGCGTAAAATTACATTTATACAAACCTTGAAAAGAAGGGATCATCAAAATTCTCCAGCGCTATCCTCCTTTTATCCTCCTCTATCTCCTTAATCATGCTAACTATTTTGTCATTTACCAGGACAGGCACCTCATATGCTCTGCCCTTCATAACAATATATCCATTCAGAAAATCGATCTCTGTGGGCTTCCCACGCTCCAGTGACTGGAGACTTGAGGACTTCAATCTGCGGTATTTGAAACCTATAATCCTTATCAGCGCGTTGCGTTTGAAATGACTGACAAATCCCTATCCCTGCAAAAACTTGTAATAATTTATTTTGCCTCCATAATCCTGAACCTGAAGTCCCATAGCATCCGCCACTGCGGGCATCACTGCTCTATGATCACCCTTCGCGCCGAAGACATGGAGACCGTCCGTCCTGACTCTCTCAGCAAGATCCTCATACTTACACACAATTTCCACGTCATACCCTACCTCGGAGACAAGGGCTGCGACCACCCCACCAATAGCGCCGGCGCCGACTACCGCTATCCTGCTATCTTTCCCGAACACGCACATCCCCTCCTTTAGATGAATCAGCCAGTTATAATAGAAACATTGCTTTGCTTTGCTGCTGTTAGCAAACGATTATCCAATGTAGCAATCGGAATACCTCTTTTCATTGCAAGATCAAGATACGATGCATCATAAGTTGAAAGTTTGTGTTCTCGTGCTAAGGCAAATATTTCTTTAATCATTCTTTCCGGTGTTTCTTGATCCATTGTTATAGGCAATTCAGATAGAAGGGTAATAAATCGTGTACTGTCAGCCCTGCTGAGACGTTTTTTACGTTCAGCTACCAATAGAACATTACCGACTTCTAATGGCCAAATGGATGGAACTATTGCTGTGCAATACTCCAAACTATCTAAGATAGAATCCGCATACTGACTGACTTCATCTTTAAAGCACCAGCTCATCAAAATTGAATTATCAATGACAAAACTTTTATTCATTTATCGTCTTCCTTCTTCTATCATTTCACGTAAAGATAAACCATTAAGGCGATGTTGATCCCGAAAGTTGCGCAATTCAGAAATGATCTTTTTGGGCTCTGCCTTACGTTGAAATTCTGGAGGATGCAATACCGCTACCGGAACTCCGTGTTTCGTGATAGTTATCCGCTCCCCTTTGCTTACCCGCTCAAGTAACTTTGGAAGATGTGTTTTTGCCTCATATGCGCCTACTGTTTCCATTTTTTTCACACCTTTCGACCAGTTTTAGACCAGTCTAATATACATCTGCTGCGGTGTCAACATCAAAAAACTGGAGATTACCGGATGAAACAAGTGAAACCAGGGAACGGCTCAATCTGAGACCTTTGCAGAATGTTCAATTTTGTTCAAGTTCAAGGAAGGCGGAAATTTTAACGGTTCGACTGAGCTCGCCGAAGACTACAGGAATATATTGGATATTTCGAGGATTAAAATTTGAGCCTGACGCAGAAATTGGGCAAAAGAGGGCATTTTGCAAAGATCTCTGGCAATCAGTGCCAAATTGGCTACAGCTCTGCCAGCAGTGTTGTGGAGTGAATAAAAAAACACCTTTAGAAAGATCATCGGCTGCAATAGCGATGTGAAGCGATCAAGAATGCCATCACAAGTCAAACGGTGACTTGACCTCTTTTGATATGTTGAATATGATGTCTTGCGCACCTTTCCATAGCACGAGCTTTCCCAGGGCATCTAAATTCTCCTGGCCCTCAATAATAGTAAGAAAATGATTGCCAGCCAGCTGTCCAACCTTGCTTGAAAAACATGAACTTCCATAAACGAATAGAATTTCTGCCTCACTATATCCGCCAGGATAAAACAAAATATCCCCTTTTGATGGGTGACTCGTATGGTTTTCAAACTCTACTCCAAGGTTAAACTTACCAAGGGGAATCCAACCAGCTTCTCCGCTCCAGCGTGCCTGGATTAACTTATTCTTGAACGGAAGCCGTTCTTCAAATTTCTTACATGTCTCTGGAGCCTGTTCCGTCTCCAACTTTGCTCTAAATGAATAAGGCCCCGCCTCAATTTCTAATATTTTCATTTCTCAAATCCTTCAGCATGTTTTTCTAACAATTTGGATCACTTGCTGGCATGAAGCGCCAGCGGAATGCCAGTCAAGTGCATGGTTTTGTTCAAGTAAGCCGCTGACGCGGCAGAATTGACGGTTTCAACTCCATCTTTTTTCAAGCTTGCCTGAAAGCGCGATACTTCTCTGACTTT
>CAYVXX010000164.1:0-3061 GCA_964454305.1 uncultured Syntrophales bacterium
AGATAGGAACGCCAATTGTCCTTAATATTTGCATGATTGGCGTCTTGATTCATCTCACCCAGTTGATTAAGCCGGAATCGATCAGAAAAGTACTTGAGAGAAGAATCCCTGTTGATTTTTTGGGTGCAAGTAAAAAAGCCCTGGGTTTGGGTGTGAAGTTGGTGAAAAATCTTGACGGTTAAACCAGGGGTCTTTTTTCCTTCAATTCCATCAAAAAAAGAGAAAAGTGAGGGAGAAGCTTCATGTTGAAAATTGAGTGTCCTGAATGCCTGAGAAGTTTTATCTGGTCGGACAATATGCCGCTTAAAGGAAAGTGTCCGACATTTGATTGTGAATGGAGATATGATGTCCATGAGGAAATCAGAAAAAGCTCCGCTAAAAAACTCCTCGAAACGGAGGGGATGGCCCTCTGCCCTAATTGTAAAAATCCGATAGAATCAAAAATAACAATATGTAAAGACTGCGGACATTTTGTCCTGGGGTCGTTAGCCTTCAGGAAAATATACTTGGTTATTACAGGTTTCGTTATCCTCTTAATACTCTCTCTCATTTATAAATTCTTGTAATTATTATTGTCTCGTACAGGGGGGGTCTTGCAAGGCCGGCCCCTGTCCATAAGAGGTTTTAGGAAATGTTTTTGCAGGTTATTCCCCGTGAAAAAAAGATAAGGCATGTTATGCAAAGCAGTATGAGAGCGACGATTCCCCCTGAAAAAAAATAGACTACGTTGAGGCTCCATAACTCCCTTATCCAGCCGACTAAGTAGACAGCAGTAGATCCTACTCCAAAGGTGAGGATAAATTTTGTCCCGTAGCCTGTACTTCTCCATCTGTTCGGTGTAAATTTGGCAACCAGGCTGTTCTCGATTGGCTGCATACCAAGGGCAAAGAAGAGGTAAAAGGCAGCAGAGACCACCAGGAGTTGCTCACTCAAGATACCCATAAAGATAAGAAATGGCAGACTCAGTCCGTGAAAGGCCAGATAAAGCCAGCGAAGGTCGTATTTGTCGGCCAGTTTTCCGCCGGCAAGCTGTCCGAAGATGCCCACCGCATAAATGGATGAAGCCAGCAGTGTGGCCGCCATGGTCTTTGTACCTTCAATATTAGTAGAGTCGATACTTTGGAAAAGTTTCCAGAGAAAACTTGCCTTGAATTCAAGATAAGCGGGCAGGACGACACTGTTTGCCCTGTAAGCGAGTCCGGCAAGTGTCATAACCACGCATAAGATCAGGAAGTACTTAAGGTAATTATTGTTCGTTCCGGTGTTTGCCGCGTTCTCGTTATCGTGCGTTATCGGTGTTTCATCAATGTTCTTAAAGTAGAGGATAATTCCCCAAAATATGCTGAACAGTCCTATAAGTAAATACGTTATCTGCCAACCAACCAGCCAGTTTAATAAGCCTGCTGCAAAGGGGGCGGTAGCAAGTCCTATGTTACCGGCAACACCGTTGATGCCGAGGGCCATACCTATGTTTCGTGTACCGAGAGAAATCAGGCCCATTCCGGCCGGATGATAAATACTTGCAAAAAAACCTATTATAGCGAGGGATAACATGATCGATGTTCCGGAGTCTGAAAAGGCGGTCAGGATTGCTCCCGTGCCTGTTCCAATGAAAAAGATGACCAGACTCCTGCGATTGCCGAAATGATCGGAGACAATCCCCCAGGGCAGTGCACCCAATCCCAACAAAAGATACATGAAGAAGCTCAATTTCAGCACTTCCGGCAGGGTCATCTTTAGCGAAATCATAAGGGGGATAGCCAAAGCGGGGAATATCATTTCATAGAAATGAAAAAAGAAATGGCCTACGCAGGTAAAGAATATAATTTTTGTCTCATTGTTCATGGGTTTAAAATTCTAAAAGATCATTCCAGCTGTAAATTATAGATTTAAAAATACTTCAATCGGCCAGCCCGTACTGAAAATTTGCCACTATATTAAGTTTTGACAGATTGAAGTTTTTAGGAAGGGGAGTGTAAGGGGCACATAATTTGACAACATTGAGTGCCTCCGTGTCAAGAGATTTGAATCCGGAGGATGCGATTATGCAAATGTCTATGAGGGATCCATCTTCTACAATGGAGAATTTAACAACGGTGGTTCCCTCTTCCTTCCAGATATAAGCCTGTTTGGGATATAGCCAGTTCTTCTTTATATTTTCTTTCAATTTCGTAAGGTAAGAATAGTACTTTGTATTCCTGCTGCCGAGATTGACGGTATCTTCCCTCTCATAACTTTTGGTGTTGATAGTTTCTCCAGACTTATCCTCAGCATCCTCATGTCCAGTGGGCGAATTACCCTTTCTTTCTTTATTCGTGGCACTTTCGTCGTCTTTTAATGGTTCTTTAAAGTCGACTGTAAAAACGCTTATCTGATGATTCCTCCGCCCATCAATTATTCCTACTGCTGTTAGAATGGCGATATGTATGGCCAGAGAAAACGATACAAATGTAAGTACTAATTTTTTTGAAAGCATATTTGGCGCTCTTATTTTATAGTATCTATAATATATTTTAATTGTGGGGTGAAAATCAAGCAGATATACTGTTTGAAAATATCATTTAACTTGACAAAGAGGGAGAACTGATATTTTATTCTTGTAAATGAAAAACAACGATGAAGGGTTCATCAGGCTTGCGCTCGAAGAGGCAAGGGCAGCGTATGCAGCCGGAGAGGTTCCTGTCGGTGCTGTAATCACCCGGGGAGATGATATACTCGCTAAGGCGCACAACAGCTCCATCGTGATGAACGATCCCTCTGCTCATGCGGAGATTGTGGCTATCCGCAAAGCCGGGGACAAGATCGGAAATTATCGCCTTGCGGGGACAACGCTTTACGTAACTCTTGAGCCATGTGTTATGTGTGCCGGGGCTATAATACAGGCAAGGATTTCCAGGGTTGTATTTGGCGCGGATGATCCCCAAAATGGGGGGGTGATTTCGCTTTATAGCATCCTTGATGATAAAAAACTAAATCATTCCGTAAAGATAACACGTGGCATTCTGAAGGATGAGTGTGCCGATATTTTGAGTAGATTTTTTCGTGAAAAGAGGGTAAAACC
>CAYVXX010000165.1:0-3035 GCA_964454305.1 uncultured Syntrophales bacterium
TCAGCATTTTTTGAGATTTTCTTATAGAAGCAAGTGCGCATGTCCCGATTCCAAGAAACATCAAAAATACCGGCAAGAAGATGAACGCGGCTGGCTCAACCAGGAAGCCAAACAGGAAGACTGCCAGCAGTCCGAGTATCCCAATTGACATAAAGATCGAAGACACGATGTATCCTATTGCGATACCGAGCTTCCAGTGAAAAAGAGAATAATCTTTCACCTTTTCAATATCGAAGTCCAGCCCAAGTTTTCTGAACTCCTCGATGTAAAAAGAATCGGTCCTTTTAATCATTTAAAAACCTCCATTTATTATTTGTCTTATTCCTCATATTCAGTGTATAAAGTTAGAATCTTATCTTTTAAGGGAGTGGTTTTATGTCTTTAAAAGTAGTCCAAGGCGGCTATCAAAAGGACCGGTGGATGCATGATCCGGACATCGATGAAGAAACATTAGAGATCTTCAATGAATTATTTACCAAGATCGCAGAAAATGAACGGCCGGAAGCTGCTAAATATGTCTGGAAACCAAGCAAAAAACAGCCCAAACCAACCCTCGTAAAAAAATAGATTACGCTCTTTTTAAAACTAAAATCTTACCCCGTCCATGAATGCCCTTGTGTCCTGTCCCAGTATCTGCGTGTATACCAGGGTAGATCCGATATCCCTGTGCCCTAACCACTCCTTGAGGACCGTGATAGGTGTTCCCTGGATGAGGCAGTTTATTGCGAAGCTATGCCTGAATGTGTGCGGATGCGCCCTGTTGTCGTTGATCCCGGCCATCTCGCAGGCTTTCCGTACATGATAATGGGCCGTCTTTCTGTTAAATTGAAAAAGCCGGTCTTCTCTGGAAATTACATTTTCATTCAGCCAGACCGCAACCTCTCCAACAAATTCCGGTTTCAGGGGAATCATCCTGGTGTGGTTGGCCCGTTTCAGGGTTCTGACCCTGACCACCCTTGCCCTCATATCGATATCACCCGATTTCACCGATACTGCCTCGGATATCCGGGTACCCGTATTCCAGAGAAACTCGCAGAGGAACCATGCCGTGTAGTGCTTTTCCTTCAGCTCATCGGAAAGGATCCGGTGAATCTCGTCGGATGTGAAGTATTTAGGTATCTCCCTTGAAAATGTGCGGGAAAGCTGACGGCTTCCCATCGGGATGATGTTGCCCATGATTTTTTATCTCCTTTCGTATAGGACAATAGAATTTGATTTTGTCCTATATCTGCCCTCCGGACACACCGTTTTGACCTCGAAAAAGGGGTAAAACCGGGCTGAAAATTATCGTTTATAGGACAAAATTCTACATTTTGTCACACACAAGAATCCGCTTGACTCTCTCCAGTTCAGCCACCTGAAGATCCCTTTCCTTTTCAGCAGCTGACTTTTCGTACATGTCAAGATAATCAAAGTCCAGATCCTTGAGAGCCTGAATTGTCTCTTCAATCACTACCTATCCTCATGATTATTTATTTGTATATTTTTCCAGTTAACCATAATAAGATATTATCTTATTATCATATTAACCTATTTTTGTCAAGGATATAATAGATACTTATTGTTTGATAAACAGGATTGTGTTATGAAAAGCCATGGCTACGAAAAAACCCATCGTTACAATGGTATTTGATGAAGAACTTCTCGAACGAGTGGACGACTACCGCTACGGCAACCGGATACCCACGAGAACGGAAGCCATAAGGCAGATACTCGAGAAGGGATTAAAGGAGATCGAAAAGGAAAAGAATAAAAAACGTTAATTAGTACGTCTCAACCAAATTTAAGTGCTAAAATAGCAAACATATCTCTTCAAATAAGCTCCCCGATTATCTTTCATTAGAATGACCTTTTTCAGCAAATGCTTAAAATACCTTTTCCGATGAAAATCCTTGACAAAATATCGTTTTCACTTTAGGGTTAGCTTTCAGCAAATGTTGAAAGAGGTGTTTTTGATGAAAATCTTCGGCAATGAGCTCGAAAATAAAACAGTCGAAGCCTTAGAATCCTGCCTGAGTAAGGTTCCTTTCCTGAAAATCGGAGACATTGTAAGGGAGCCTTCGAAGGAAGAGGCAAAACCGGATCTGCTGGTCAAAATCGACCTCCCTGATGGCGAAAAATATCTGGTGGTAGAAATAAAGGGCAATGGTCAGCCAAGGATTGCCCGTGAAGCAGTCAATCAGCTCTTGCGTTACCGTGATCTATTACCCGATGCTTACGGTGTTTTTGTTGCTCCGTATATCTCTCCAAAATCAGCAGAAATATGTACTCGGGAAGAGATGGGATATTTGGATTTGGCCGGGAATTGTCGTTTGTGTTTCGGCAAGGTTTATATTGAACAAGAAGGTAAGCCGAATGTCTTTGCAAAAAAACGAGATTTGCGATCTCTCTATTCACCCAAGGCAGAGAGGATCCTCAGGGTACTTCTAAACAACTCTAAAAGGAAATGGAAAACTAAAGAATTGGCCGATGAAGCACAAGTCAGCCTGGGGCAGGTCTCAAACGTTAAAAAACTACTGATGGATCGAGAATGGGCTAAAACTGAAAAGAGTGGATTCTTGTTGAGTGAACCGGAGCAGCTTTTGAAAGAGTGGGCTGAAAACTACTCCTTTAGAAGGAATCGTGTCATAGATTACTATTCATTGAAAAGTGTCGTCGAAGTTGAAGCGGACATTGCCAAGCTTTGCAACCGGAAAGGTTTGCTTTATGCTTTTACCGGCTTTTCAGGTGCCGCCAGGCTGGCACCGACTGTCAGATATCAGAGGGTTTTCGCATACGTGGAGGAAACAGAAGAAGATATAAGCTCGCTACTGGATCTTAAAAGGGTCAGCAGCGGGGCAAATGTCAGCCTGTTATTTCCCTACGATGTGGGAGTATTTTATGGTAGACGAGAGCTTGAAGGCACCCAAATCGCCTCCCCCATTCAGATCTATTTAGATGTTTTTGGTTTTCGTGGTCGGGGAGAAGAGGCTGCTGGTGCACTTCTTAAGCAGGTAATCCTAACGCAATGGTAACACGAAAAGACTATACAGCCG
>CAYVXX010000166.1:0-3027 GCA_964454305.1 uncultured Syntrophales bacterium
TGGTGAAAACGGATCAGAAAATCATGATGACCTATGGAGGTGGTGGTTCTATCAGGCAAAATGGCGTCTATGATCAGACTATCGATGCACTGAAGGGACATTCGGTTGTGGAGTTCGGAGGCATTGAACCAAACCCTCGCTATGAAATATGCATGGAGGCAGTTGAAAAAGCGAAAACCGAACGAGTAAACTTCCTCCTCGCAGTAGGTGGAGGTTCCGTACTGGATGCCACAAAGTTTATCGCCGCAGCCATAAGATACGAGGGGAAAGACCCATGGGATATCGTCGGCAAGAGAGCACCGGTCAAGTCCGCTGTACCCCTGGGGTGCGTCATGACCCTGCCGGCCACGGGCTCGGAGATGAACTCGATTGCCGTTATTTCACGCGAATCAACCAGGGAGAAATTGCCATTCTCCAGCAGACACATCTACCCGCAATTTTCAATTATAGATCCCGAAACAACATACTCACTTCCCGAACGTCAGGTGGCCAACGGCATTGTCGACACCTTTGTCCATGTTGTCGAACAGTATCTGACATACGATGTGAACACTCCCCTGCAGGATCGACAGGCCGAGGCTATTTTGCTGACGCTTATCGAAGAAGCTCCAAAGGTTTTAAAAGATCCTAAGAACTATGACGTGCGGGCCAACCTCGCATGGTGTGCCACTCAAGGCTTGAACGGCTTAATTGCCTGCGGTGTTCCTCAGGATTGGTCAACTCACATGATAGGCCACGAACTTACGGCACTCCACGGACTCGATCACGGTCAGTCCCTGGCTGTTCTGCTACCTGCGGTGCTGCATCACCAGAGGAAGGAAAAGGGTACAAAGCTTCTTCAGTATGGACGGCGCGTATGGAAAACTGAAGGCCTTGGCCACGATGAGACGATAAATGCCGCAATCACCCGAACGATTGATTTCTTCAAGAGCGTCGGAATGCATACCAGACTGAGCGATTATAACATCACTCCATCTCATAGTAGAGAAATTGCCAATCGGTTTGAACAACGCGGTGTAAAACTCGGTGAACACCAGGCAATCGGCAAGCCGGAAATCGAAGAAATCCTGGCCCTATGTGCCTGACCGGGAAGGCTATAGTGAAGATATCACTTCACCGAACCCCTTCATCGAGTTAATAATGGTGGTATCATCAACACAATAGGAAATCCTGAAATGGCCGGGTTTTCCGAATCCACTGCCGGGAACGGTCAGGATGTTCTTCTTCTGCAGCAACCTGACAAATTCGATGTCATCTTCTATAGGTGTACTCGGAAATAGATAGAATGCTCCATCAGGCTTGACAAATCTGTATCCTAAAGACGAAAGGCCGTCACAGAGCAATTCCCTTTTTCTCCTGTATTCCTCTACATCAACCGTTATCCCCTGCATCTTTGCAACTACTCTCTGCATAAGGGCGGATGCATTGACAAAACCGAGAATTCTATTGCATAAAATTGCACCACTCATAATTTTTTCAAGATCGGAAAGTTCCGGACTTGCTGCTATAAAGCCAATCCTTTCTCCCGGAATAGATACGGTCTTTGAATAGGACGTTGCTATGATACTGTTTTTATATGCTTTTAGCACACTCGGCACCTTTACCCCATCATAGACTATCGTGCTGTATGGTTCATCGGAGATAAGGTAAATTTCCGTTCCGTATTCCCTTCCCTTCTTATGAAGTAAATCTGCCAGTTCATTTATTGATTGTTCGTCATAAACTTTTCCTGTGGGATTATTGGGTGAGTTTATTAAAACAGCTTTTGTTTTTCCCGTTATGGCATTTCCTAACGCCGTAAGGTCAAGTGAAAAGTCATCCCTGGTTTCCACAAGCCTGGTAATGCCGTCATGATTATCTACATAAAACGTGTATTCGACAAAGAACGGGGTAGGGACAACAACTTCATCCCCCGGATCGAGAAGGGTCTTCAAAATTACGTTCAGCGCCCCCCCTGCCCCGCATGTGAGAATGATATGATCAGCAGAAAGGGAAACGGTGTGCTCTTTACTAAGATACGTTGCGACGGCTTCCCTTGTTTCCGGATAACCGGCATTGGGCATATAAGCATGCATGCCGGGAAAATCTTGGCCGGCAATCTCTCGCAGGACTTCCTTAAACCGCGCAGGCGGGGGAACATTGGGATTACCGAGACTGAAGTCAAAGACGTTTTCTTCACCGTACTGTTTTTTAAGTTTGGCACCATCTTCAAACATCTTCCTTATCCAGGAAGACTGGGATATAAAACCTTCAATTTTTCTGGAAACGGCCATAACAGACTCCTCTTTTAACACCAATAATTTGCCACAATTGATAGCCTATACCTCATCGAATGTAAACCCTTTTTCAGCAAAGAGTTTCAGGCAGGCATCTACCACTTGGGGATCATAAAGCACACCCCTGTTCTGTGAAATTTCCTCCATAGCCTTTTCTATCCCCAGAGCCGGCCGGTAAGGCCTGTGAGAAACCATGGCCTCAACAACATCAGCCACTCCTATGATCCTTGCTTCCAGAAGAATTTCTTCACCTTTAAGACCTTGAGGATACCCGGAACCATCCATCCTTTCGTGATGCTGAAGCACGATCCGGGCAATCGGCCAGGGAAAATTTACATTCTTTAATATATCATGACCAACCTGTGAATGAGATTTGAGCAGATTGAATTCGTGCTCTGTTAACTTGCCGGGCTTGCTGAGGATTTCAGCAGGAACGCTGATCTTGCCGATATCATGTATGAGAGAAGCCATGTGGATTCCCTGAATCTGCTCCTCTGGAAGGTCCAGTTCCATGGCGATGGCATGAGCAAGCCGGGTTACCCGAAATTGATGACCGGCAGTATAGGGATCCCTTATTTCTACTGTCGATGCCAGGGTATTGATCGTTCCCTCCAGGGTTTCCTGCAACCTCTCGTAGCTTTGTTCCAGCTTTCTTTCCATTTCATGTTTATAAAGAACTGTCTCCACCGTTATACTCAAATTATCCTCGTTAACCGGTTTAAGCAAGTATCCATAGGGCATGGCCTCTTTT
>CAYVXX010000167.1:0-2858 GCA_964454305.1 uncultured Syntrophales bacterium
AACAACTGCGTTTTTTGCGCAGATGTTGGTACCAGTTCAAACAGCAAGATTTAGTTAAGAGTGTAAAGTGAACTATAAGTGCCTAAAGTTAAAAAATGCGCTTTCAGCACAGCCTGTTGCGAATTTGACCGCGCCGCCTGTCTGCCGTGCCCGGCACAGGCAGGAAGGCGTGTACATTAACTTTAGCTCACTTTAGGCACTTCAAACTTTAGACACTTTTGGGGTTGCGGGTTTTACCCCGCTCATGTTGAAAACAAGCTAATCCGGCTGCAATATGCCGGAGAAAGGAAGTATATGAATACAATAAAAATCATGCCTTGCCTTGACATGAAAGACGGACGAGTAGTCAAGGGCATACATTTTGTGGACTTAAAAGATGCGGGTGATCCTGTGGAAAATGCCGCCTTTTATGAAAAGGAAGGGGCTGATGAGCTGGCAATGTTAGATATAGCGGCAACGTTAGAAAGCCGAAAGAGCAGACTGGAATGGGTTAAAAGTGTTTCATCGGTCATAACCATTCCGTTGACGATGGGCGGCGGCATTTCATCTCTTGAAGACATCGAAATGGTTCTCGATGCCGGCGCTGATAAAGTCTCCATGAATAGCGCTGCTGTCAATAATCCGGAGCTTGTCAGGCAGGCGGCACAAACCTTCGGGGTGGATAAGGTAACTGTAGCTGTCGATGCCAGAAGGAATAAGGAGATGCCGTCCGGATTTGAGCTGGTTGTCTCGGGAGGCACCAAACCGGTAGGCAAAGATGCTGTAGCCTGGGCCAAACAGTGTCAGGAACTTGGCGCCGGCGCCATTCTGCCAACCAGTATGGATGGTGATGGGACTCAAGCCGGATATGATCTGGAATTCACGAAAGCTATTTCAGATGCTGTAGACTTGCCGGTGATCGCCTCGGGCGGTGCGGGAAAACTGGAGCATTTTTATGAGGGTGTTATTAAGGGTGGCGCACAGATTTTGTTAGCAGCATCTGTCTTTCACTATCGTATTTTCAGCATCAGGGAGGTCAAGGAATATCTGCAGAAAAAGGGGCTACGGGTTATTTTATAAAATACATACGGTTGGGGAGTTTGAATATTTTTTCTGAATATCCTCCACTCAAGTCACTCAATTGATCTCCAATGTTTACGATAATTAGATATCCTGACTCGGATATTTGTCTCCGTATTTGCGATTTATATTCTGCGGTGGTGGCAGGAGACTGTCTGTTTTTCATGTATAATTTTTTGAATTTTCCACACCCGGCCTTTTCAAGGTTCTTCACCGTTACTTCACGGTGCACTTCCGAACGCCCTGTAATGATAAATGGAGTGACATTTTTTTCTGTTGCATAATTGAACAGCTCACAGACGGGAAGGAGCGCCGGTGCATCGGCAACACTCACCCATCTGCCCCAGAGATCGGGAATATATCCGAAATCGGCTTGTTTGTGTAAATATCCATAATTACTTAACAGCGTTTCGTCGACATCAAAGATGATCGCCAGTTTCGAGCCCTCCGTTTTCGTCCGCTGATCAATGTAGGCCTTTGCCTGCTCAACCGTTTCAGCCATCTCCCTTTCGTAACTGCCATCCTCATGGAAAGCAATTACGGATTGTTTGGCCGTGTAAATATTTAATGCCGATTGCGTGCCCGCGCAACCCGATAACAGTAATAATAAGATTATGAAACTCGTAAACCTGGTATAAGTTCCTCTCATATTTTTATCCTTGATATCTCACGGCCCTTTCCGCTCCCGCCGGAACGACTTATTTGACCGGGAGCGCACCCGCAAGCCCCGCCTTGTAGGCGGGGTAAGGGGCGCAATATAATTAAATTATTCCTTACCGGGAAGGGGCCCGCCCTGTGGGCGGGGAGCTTCACATTCCGATCCTTTTGAGTGATCTGTCAGGCAAATTAATCCACGACATCCCCTGTAATCCACAACGTAGCTTTTCCCATCTCTTGAAAGGGAAATACCTTGATTTTCGCATTGATAAAGTGACTGCCAACCGCCTCGACAAAATTACCAATTACTGAATCCGTCACCAGTGCGACGCGGGACACTTTTTTGTGATGGTCTTTCACAAATGTGAGATGAGAAAATAATGCGGCAAACGAATCCCAGCCTGGAAAGGACTCTATGTGAATCATGACCCCATTTAACCAACCCGCTTTCTCTATAAAAGGATCAATGGTTGCAGCGGCTGATTGAAAATCGGTTTTTGATAACGTGCCATCCGGTTCGAGTATGGCTATACCACGTACTTCGTCAATTTTCACAGACAACATTTTCTTTCCCCCATTGATACGTTTTTTGACTAATGGTTGGGTTCACCTGTTTGACACTAACCCTTTTTCTGACCGAAAAACCGTAGAAACCTGCGGCGAACCATTCGACCAGCCTCTTTACCCGCCAGCAGGAGTCCCGCGGTGAAGATTATCCAACTCAAGACAAACGCCGCTGACGCAACGCGCCACCATGGAAACCCCGTGTTGTGGAGCGCCAAAGCACCAAATGCAAACGTCGCTCCCCAAAAAACGTAGCTGACCACAATCAGCACGAGGCCGATTTTGAATCGCAACTTCCTGTTGCGTTCGGCCTCAGCGGTCAGCATCAGCCGGTTGTCAGACATCCTGAACAGATCAAGCGTTAAATCACGTAAAGATATTCTCATTTTGTACATATATTATCATCTTTTAAAAATGAAGCTCATCAGCATCAATTTCTGAAGTATTATGGTGGAATCGGAAATGACATGTCAAGAGCAATATGGGTAAACCCCCAATGATTTAAAGCTATTTGTCTCACCTTCCGGCACGGCGCCTTTTCAGGGGCCGACCATTTGCCGCGTCCTCTTTCTTCAGGC
>CAYVXX010000168.1:0-2850 GCA_964454305.1 uncultured Syntrophales bacterium
CTTGGAAATTAAGGGAGAGACAGGATTCAAGGTTATCGCTTACCGAAAAGCTGCCTGTATTCTCGAGGATCTAACCGAGAATATTGAAGATCTCAAAAGAGTTATTGAAAATGGGTCGCTCGCACGATTATCCGACCCTGGGGAAAAAAGGTGGAGAACATCAAAAAAGGCATTAAAATCTATGAAAATGTTAGGAGAGAGACATGTTTGATCTAGGGAAGGCGATTCAACAGTGGAAGAAAGCTTTATGGAAAAATGAGGCCCTAAAACAAACACCCGCAAACGGACAGGTCAACCGCAGTGGCAAATCCCCTCTCATTATGCCCGATCTGTTCTGGAACACCATCAAAATAGCCTTAAGAAGGATTAGAAGACAAAAGGGATACTCATTTATCAATATTGCCGGCCTTGCCATAGGCCTAGCCTGTTGCATCTTCATTCTTCTGTGGGTGCAGCATGAATTGAGCTACGACAGATTCCATGAAAATGCAGACCGTATATTCAGGGTACTGTGCGTATGGCCCGAAAATAACGAATACGGCCCTCAGGGGCCCGGCCCCCTGGGTCCTGCCTTAAAGGCCGATTATCCGGAGATTATCAATGTCGCTCGACTCTTCGACCCTCCCGGTCGGCCCCTCAAACACGAGGATACTGTTTTCCATATCAATGCCCTCGGAGTCGACCCATCATTTCTGGAAATTTTTTCATTTCCATTCGTACGAGGGGATAAAGAGAGATCTCTTGAAGATCCAAAATTTATCCTCCTCACCGAAGAAACGGCTGAAAAATACTTTGGTGACGAAGATCCCATTGGCAAAATTGTGATGTATGAATGGTGGAGTAGATGGCTCGAATTTCATGTCACTGGGATTATTGAAAACGTCCCCGCGAATTCCCATCTCCAGTTTGATGCGCTCATTCCCTTTGATTTCGTGACGGCTTCCGGAATGGCCATCGATAGATGGGATGCCATCGCCTATCAAGCCTATGTTCAACTAGAGAAGTTGACAGATTGGAAAGCTCTGGACACAAAAATTTCCGGTGTATTGAAAAAGTATTCTCCCGACTCTTCAGCCGAGATTCACCTGGAACCTTTAACCAGAATTTACCTCCACAACTATTTTGGCGGCGGCCCGATCACCTCTATCTACATATTTTCCATCATCGGTATTTTGATCCTCCTTATCGCCTGCATCAATTTCATGAACCTCTCGACAGCACGTTCCATGACCCGGGCTAAAGAAGTGGGCTTGCGAAAAGTGGTTGGATCGAACCGCTGGCAGCTGATTCAGCAGTTTTTAGGGGAATCCACTGTCCTCTCATTATTAGCCCTTGGAACGGCATTGGTTTTGGTCCAAGTTCTGCTTTCTTCTGTCAACCGAGTCCTTGGGACATCCTTAAGCATGCATTTTTCTCTATCGGATATTTTGATGTTGATCAGTATCGCCTTGATAGCCGGGCTTGCAGCGGGAAGTTATCCGGCTTTTCTTCTCTCGAGTTTTCGTCCTGTTTCAACCATTAAAGGAACGAACCGGTTGACATCCAAACGGTCCCCTCTCAGAAAAGTTCTGGTCATTTCCCAGTTTGTCATATCCATCGTTCTGATCATCTGTGTCATTTTTGTCTACAGACAGCTTGATTTCATCAGGAATAAGGAGCTGGGCTTCCAAAAAACACACATCCTCACCCTGACTATGGGAGGATCATTCTGGGACAAATATGAGACAATCAGGCAGGAAATGCTTTCGAATCCACGGATCCTTTCAATGACACAGACAAATTTTTCTTTTCCATCAGGGTATGGGGCGAGTCACGTCTGGTGGGAAGGGAAGGAAAACGACGAAAATATTTTCATGTCTGTCCGTTCTGTCGACTTTGATTTCCAAAAAACCTTTGGCATAGAGATGGTCGAAGGCCGGTTTTTTTCCAGAGAATTTTCAACAGACGTTCTGGAAAGCTTTATCCTTAATGAAAAGGCCGTGGAATTTATGGGCCTCGAATCTCCAGTTGGAAAAGTCTTTTCCTGTCAAATCCCCTTTGCTGAGGGAAAGGGGAAGATCATTGGCGTCGTTAAGGACTTTCACTTTCAATCCCTTCACAAAGAAATTCAGCCGCTGATTGTCATGATCCACCCCTATTGGATATCTCACTGCCATTTTAAAATTTCTTCTGAGGATATGACGGGCACTCTCGCTTTCATCGATCAAAAACTCAAAAAACTCGTTCCCGAGTACCCTTTTGAGCTGCATTTTCTCGAAGAAGACATTGATCGACTGTACAGAACAGAACAGCGCACCGGAAATCTCATCAGGTACGGGGCGATTCTGGCTATTTTTGTCGCCTGCCTGGGACTTTTCGGACTGGCTTCTTTTTCAGCCGAACAGCGCACCAAAGAAATCGGGATACGCAAGGTCTTAGGAGCCTCAGTATCAGGAGTGGTCATTTTCTTTATAAAAGAATTCGCCAAGTGGGTTCTTCTGGCTAATGTGATCGCTTGGCCGGTCTCTTATTTGGTCATGCGAAAATGGCTGCAAGGATTTGCCTATCGGACGCAGATGAAGTGGGAAGTCTTTGTCCTTTCTGCCACGCTTGTGCTTCTGATCGCCGTATTTACAGTGGCCTTCCAGGCAGTCAAGGCAGCCAGATCCAATCCCGTCAACTCTTTGAGGTATGAATAAAAAATTGGGGCCTGTCCCCAATTATTAGGAGGTACAAATGTTTGATTTAGAAGAATACATCAAACAGTGGAAAAAAATCTGCGGAAAAACGAAACCATGGAAGATGGGTATATCGCCGAGCTTGAATCCTTGGAAGCCTATCCTTTTGTGCTTGAGAACATGAAAAGAAGAA
>CAYVXX010000169.1:0-2843 GCA_964454305.1 uncultured Syntrophales bacterium
CATTTCGAGCAAAGCGAGAAATCTTAATGCTTAATAAATTTAACATGTTAAGATTTCTCACATTCGTTCGGAATGACATTTTACCCTATTACGACACAGCCTCTACGCGGGAATGACAGACTTTTTACAAATGCATCACTAATCACTGGACACTAATTCATGGAACCAACAAGAAACACACACGCGACCCTGGTAGATTTATTAGACCGTGTCCTGGACAAGGGGCTCGTGATCCAGGCCGATCTTATAGTATCGGTTGCCGGTGTTCCCCTGATAGGGGTTAACCTGCGGGCAGCCCTGGCCGGTATGGAGACCATGCTGAAATACGGGATGATGCAGGCCTGGGATGAACGTACACGGGCATTGGAAGGGATATCCAGAAGCGAGAAAGAAATCTCTCAGGTTTATGGGGAAGAGATTATACTTAAAATGCTGGGTGCATACCATTCAGACGAGGGAATATATACAGCCTGGAGATATGGGCATATCTGCCTGACCCGGGAAAAGTTACTTCTCTATCATGGGGGGTTCGAAAAGGTATTATTCAACACACCTCTGGAGAATATAAGGGGTCTGGCAATCCGGACGGGAGAAAAGTTCACCGGAGAAGAGAGAGAGGAACTGTGCCTTTTCCTGGAGGGGGACAGGATAACAAGACTGAGCGCTTTAAATGTGGGTCGGTTGAAAGAGGCCATTGAAAAAAGGTTGAAGGAGATAGGGCTTGTTCTGGAAACGGATCGGGCGTTTCCCGTTGCCGAAAAGATGGAAGAGGCGTTTTTAGCAACGGGGGAACGGGTCTTCTGCGGGGGGAAAATGTGGCATCTGACGGAATCAGAGGGCGTTATAGAAAATACCTGGAAGTCAGGGCAGTTATATCTCACGGATAGAAGTCTGTACTGGTGGCATGACTTTGACAGAAAGATAGTCCTTGAAATTCCGGTTGAAAATCTCGTCGCTTCCACAGTGGAGACAAGAAACCTCAGTGGTTTCCTGAAGAAGAAAAGGGTTATGGATGTCCTTTATTCAGATAACGGCACGAAAAAGATAACATCCTTTTCAGGAGAAGGACTGGAGGAATGGAATAAAACACTCGACACCATCGTAAGCAGGCAGAGAGCAGTGGCCATAGAACAGTGATGAGTGGTGAGTGTTCAGTGATCAGTTGTTTTTTCTATTTACTGTCCACTATTCACTGAACACTGAACACTGAACACTGAACACAGATAAGGAGTAATGTCATGGTCGCATCAAAAAATAAAGGCTCATATGGCTTAAGCAGTCATCGGAAGGATGAATCGGCGGTTCATTCTGAAAGGCTTGCCTTTACCGGCAGGATAGCCGCCAGTATAGCTCATGAGATAAGAAATCCGCTGGGCAACGTGTCCCTGTCTGTACAGCAGCTTAGGGAAGCCTTTACCGAGGACAGCCCCTGGGCCAAACATATTGAGGTGATTATCAGAAATACGGAGAGGATTAACTTTTTGATTACCGAACTCCTTAACTGTGCCCGGCCACCGAAACTCAATATCCAGCCTCATGATATCCATGAGATTTTGGAAAGCATTTTGGATTCCATAAACACTAAGGTCGGAGCACAACGAATAGAAGTGAGTAAAAGGTTTAAATCACAAATGCCGCTAATAAATATCGACAGGGAACAGATCGAACGGGTATTCTCAAACGTGATGATAAATTCTCTTGAGGCTATGCCCCGCGGAGGCAAGATGGCAATAATTACAGAGATTGAAGAGGATTTTCTTGTCGTGAAGATCAAGGATACGGGGGAAGGGATCCCTGAAGAAGATATTATCAGGATATTTGACCCTTTTTTCAGCACTAAATCCGCGGGAGTAGGCCTGGGGCTATCTATCACTTACGGAATCGTTGTCAGCCACGGTGGCACAATAGGTGTTGAAAGCGAGTGGAACGGGGGCACTCTTTTTGTGATCTCTTTGCCGATAAAATAGAGCCCGGAGGAAAGCTCATGAAAGAACTAAAATACGATATCAGAAGAGGAGCGGATACATACAGGTTGATCTATCACGCCAGGCTAAAAAGCTGGATTCTAAAGGGTATTATAAAACGTGATGAAGCCCTCGTCTGGCGAAGCGGGCTTTCAGGCTGGCGCAAACCTGAAGAACTCGAAGAACTGAGGCCTTATTTTGAACAACGGGAAGAAGAGTATCTAAGAAGGAAAAGAGAGGCGGCGAAGCCGCACCTGCTTCCGAAAAAGCGGATAAAGAATATCCTGATAATAGACGACGAAGGGGACTTATGCTGGCTCTTGTCCAATACCTTACAGAGAAAAGGGTATAATATATCGACTGCCAATACCATAAGTGACGGCATGGCCCGCCTCAAGGAGACGCCCGATTTATTGTTTTTAGACTTGAAACTGCCTGACGGGGATGGAATGGATCTGCTTCCCAGGATCAGAGAGATAACCCCGCAGACATTAGTTGTCATCATTTCCGCCTATGGCAGTGAAGAAAAAAGGGGAGAGGCAAAGGAAGAAGGGGTCTACAGCTTCCTTGACAAGCCGTTTACTGAGGAAAAGATTTTGGAAACCATAGGACAATTTCAAGATGTGGAAACCACTGACCACTGATCACTGACCACTGAAAAATGTTCGACGGAGGGGAACGTTGACAAAGGCAATAGGCATAGACCTCGGCACAACATACTCGGTAGCAGCCGTTATTGAGAATGGACGTGCCAGGATAATTAAAAACCTGGAAGGGGAAAATTTGACTCCTTCCGTATTTGCCGAGACGTCGCGGGGGCATAAACTGGTCGGTTCGGTAGCCAGAAGGCAGGCTTCAGCCAATCCGGAAAAAACGGTA
>CAYVXX010000170.1:0-2818 GCA_964454305.1 uncultured Syntrophales bacterium
TTTAACGAAACAGCTTCACGGAACCATTGAGCTTGATAGAAGCAGTGGAACTTCACTTAAGATTGTATGGGGAAAGTAAAGAAAGAGGGAGGGTTGCGTTGTAATATCCGGTTCCCACTGAGGAGGATAGATTCATGAATAAGAACAATACGCAAAAATTACCAGAGCCTGAAAAAAGGGAATTGAAAATTGCCTTCATTCCTATTATCTGTTCCGCTCCGCTCATTTATGCCCATAGCCATGGTTATTTTAAAAAAAACGGCCTCAATGTTGAGTTGATACGTCCGCCTGGCTGGAGCGGCATCAAGGAGCTTCTGGTTTATGATCATGTTGATGCCGCACACATGCTTTCACCGATGCCACTTGCCTGCAGCCTGGGAATAGACGGTAAAAAAGCCGATATCAGGCTGGCAACGGTCCAGAACGTAAATGGACAGGCCCTGACCCTTGCGAATAAACATCTGGGTATCACGGACGTGCGTGATATGAAGGGATTTACTTTTGGAGTACCCTACCGTTTTTCAATGCACTACTACCTGTTGTGTTATTACCTGGCTGCAAATGGAATAAATCCTCTCAAGGATGTCACCATCAAGGAAGTCGCGCCCCCTGCGATGCCCTATTATTTAAAAAAGGGCTGGGTGGACGGAGTCTTTGCGCCGGAACCGTTTAATCAGATTCCCGTTCACAGAAACCTTGGTTTTATTCATGTTCTCTCAAAAGATATCTGGCCGGGACACCCCTGCTGCAGTTTTGCAACCAGCCAGGATTTTATAGAACGGTATCCTGATACATATAGGACTATGTTGAAGAGCGTTCTGGAGGCGGAGCTTGCTTTGCACAACGCTGATGTTGAAGAAAGAAAAAAGATCGCGAGGGAGATATCCAGCCCGAATTATCTGGGCCAGAAGGACCCCGTTCCAGTGGAACAGGCTCTTTCGGGAGATTTTCCCGATGGTAAGGGAGGACAGCATAGGATTCCGGATAGGATTGATTTTATTCCTTATCCGTGGGAGGAGTATGGGATCTGGATGGTGTCGCAGATGCAGAGGTGGGCCCAGCTCCCCGGCAGGGTTGATTACAGGGAAGTAATTGAAAGCGTTTTTGAAACAAAGGAAACCAATGAACTTGCCGAAGCCCTGGGTTTTGCCAGGGAAGACAAACCAAACCTTGAGAGAATTTATCCCTTCACCGGCAAGGATGCGTTCATATATATGTCAAATCAGCCCTACTGCGCGTTTCAAGAGGAAGCAAAGCCTTTGGCAAAAGTTGAAATACCGGAAAAGGCTTTTGACTTTCTCTCGGAAATCAGTAAATATGCGGCGGCGGTAACCGGCGGAAACCTGGATGAGGAAATTGAGATAAACGCTGATGGCAAGATCGGTCAGCTCCAGCAGCTTTTAAATGAAATGATACTCAACTTAAAGTTTATGAGGGATAATCTCACCGAACAAAATGAAAAACTGGAGGAAGAGATTTCCGAGCGTAAGCGGAACGAAGAAGAAATGAAAAGATTTAACAAAATGGCAGTTGACAGAGAGCTTAAGATGATAGAACTCAAGAGGGAAATAAACTCACTTCTCAAGGAATCGGGAAAGGAACCTAAATACAGGATTGCTGAATAGGAATGTAAGGAAAAACAAATGAAAATCCGTACAAAAACTCTTTTAACTACATTTATAGTTATTTTTATTGCCGGTATGACTGTCATCACGGTCAGCCATACCATTTCAAGGAATATACTCAAAAGGCAGATTTACGATCATTTGGAAACCGCTGCAAAATCAAGGGCTCTTCATGTTGAAACATTCCTGGATAAAGAGAAAATGCTTGTATTACAGCTATCGGAAAGCGAAGTTATTAAAAGGCTATTAAGTTCAAGTAAGACAGATGTGGATTATAACGACAAATTGAAAATTGTTATAAAACGATTAAAAAATTCAGCGAATATCAATAAAGAAATTTATGACATCACGGCTCTTGACACATGTGGGATGGTTGTCGCCTCAAGCGCTGAAGAAAGGATCGGTCTGGACAGAAGCGATGATCCTTATTTTGCCAATGGAAGAAGTGGATTTTACGTAAAAGACATCTATTTCCCCAGAATTTTCAAAAGGGTACCTTTAATTACTATGTCGGCACCGATTTTAAAGGATATAACCCCCGATCTTGCAGGTGTTCTGATTATCCAATTCAGGTTGAATTACTTGAACGATATAACAGCGGACAGAACTGGTTTAGGAGAGACCGGAGAAGTTTATCTTATTAACAGAGACGGTTACATGATAACGCCATCAAGACTTGTAGCTGATGCAGTCCTGAGACAAAAGGTGGATACATGCGAATCAAGGAAGTGCCTGAAGCTATCTGAAGGGAAAAAGGCGGGAAGGGAAGAAATAAATGTTTATGAAGATTATTCCGGCAGAATAGTTCTGGGAACTCATCGCAGGATAGAAGGAATGGGCTGGTGCCTGCTGGCCGAGATAGATGAAAAGGAGGCATTTGTTCCGGTTGCCAGGCTAACCAAGACAATGTTTTTGATTTTAGGTGTTCTTTTGGCTGTTGGTGTAATGCTTTCTCTTTATGTATCCAAAGCGCTAACAAACCCAATTGAGAAATTATGTCAAGGCACTCAGGAGATAGAGAAGGGGAACCTGGATTACAGAGTCGGCACAAGGTCAAAAGATGAAATCGGACAACTCTCAAGGGCGTTTGATACCATGACCACAAGCCTTAAGGAGTCGAAAGAAAAGCTGGAGGAGTACAGCACAAATCTTGAAAAAATAGTGGCGGATAGAACCGCTGAATTGAACAAGAA
>CAYVXX010000171.1:0-2735 GCA_964454305.1 uncultured Syntrophales bacterium
GGTGAAATGACTTTTTAATGTTTCCATCCGGAACATGCTGATTAGATATTCCATATGAAAATTACATCACAACCAAACACGAGCTTTGTAGTATCTATACTCAATATTACGGGAAAGTACAATGAGATGCCTTACACCTTTGGTGTGAAAGCGGCCACATAAATCGTGTAGCCGGGGGTTTTTCTCCCCCAGGTAAAAGGGGTAAAAGGGGACAGATTTATTTTTATTTTTGAGAATAGAGGCCTGCTATGTTAGCGAAGGATAATACTAAGAAAGTCCCGCATTGTCATAGGCGGATACCCGCACCACATAATCCAGCGAGGCCATAACAGGCAGGTTATCTTTGCATCTAATGATGACTATTTATATTATCTTGATAATCTGCGTGAATGGAAAGAAAAGCTAGGCTCCTTGGTTTGTGCGTATTGCTTGATAACAAATCATATTCACCTGATCATTGATCCTGGCAATGAAGAGGGGAATCTTGCGCAGCTTATGAAAAGAGTAGGTGGGCGACAGGCAAGATATGTGAACAAGATGGAACGATGCGCTGGATGCTTATGGGAATGCCGCTACAAATCGAGTCCGATCAGTACGGACGAATGTCTTTTGGCATGTTTCCGGTATGTTGAATTGAATCCTGTGCGTGCTGGAATCGTTGTTGATCCTGCTGATTACCGCTGGTCTAGTTACGGCATCAAGATAGGCAATCATGAAAGAGAATGGTTGGATTACGATCCTTGCTACATGGGGCTTGCCGAGAATGAGAAAGACCGGCCAGAAGTTTATGCGGTATGGGTAAAAGGGGCAATTCCCGAAGGCGAATGGAGTTTAATCCGTAAATCGCTACAATGGGAACAGTTGACCGGCAGTTCCAGATTTGTGGATGAGATCGAAAAGAAAATTGCAAGGCGGGTGGAATTTCGTGGACAAGGGAGACCGAGCAAGATAAATAAATAAATAAATAAATAAATAAATAAATCTGAACCCCTTTTCTCTCCAGAATGTTAGGAAAAGGAAAAACAATGAATCGCAAAGGCGAAAAAATTGGGTGGATTGGCGGCTGGCATGGAGGTTTTATCTGGCTTGGTGTTCTGTCTGTCGTCTGGTTGTTTCAAAATAGAATTAATGATGCAATTATTGGAATAGCAATATTTATTGTCGCTTCTATAGCCATCATTACAACTGCACCTTGGAAACACCAAAATACTAAATATTGGAAATTGATGCTACCAGTTTATTTACTATTTTTTGTTTCAATTATCTTTTGCATTTACTCATATGGTGGATTAGAAAGTACTGGATTGAAGTGGACATCTTTTTTGTGGGTAATTCCGTGCCTCATACCATTCTGGACAACAGGTAATCGAACATGGAATAGTGGCACCATACAAGACAATTCGCCTAACAAGGCAAATTAACACGGACGGCCAAAAGCTGCGCCGCTTCGCTCTGCGACTTCTGGCATCCGGTTATTTGCGACGTTATGCAGCTCTAAATGATAAAAAGATAATAAAATGACAGAAAAGTACTGGAGTCGATTTGCAAATTCCTACGATGAAAGACAAGAGTATGTTGTAGATAAGCTACTTCTGGATGAGATCACGGAAAAACTGAATCATCTTCCCGAATTGGGTGAAGTCGTCGAGTTTGGTTGCGGAACAGGCTACTTTACCAAGATTATCAGTCAAAAAAGTCAGAGTATCATAGCCACCGACATATCAGATAGCCTTCTTGAGGTAGCAAAAAAGCGTCTTGGCGAAAACCCAAAGGTGAGGGTTCAAAAGGGGGATTGCATGAAGACTTCGTTTGCGGCTGAAGCATTCGATAGCGTCTTCATGGCCAACCTGATACACGTTGTGAAAAGCCCCACCGCGGCACTACAGGAGTGCCATAGGATACTTAGGAAAGATGGGGTTTTAATAATTGTCACATTTACTGGCTATGGTATGAAACTTTGGGAAAAGATCAAGATGGGATTACGATTTGCCAAATCCTGGGGAAAGCCTCCTGCTCATGTACGCTCCTTTTCCCTGCAAGAGTTAACATCAATTATGAAAGATACTGGATTTACAATTAAGACATCGAAGATGATCGGCGATATCACAAAAGCCTTGTATGTGATTGGCCAGAAGAACAAAACTGCATAACGAGTGTTCCCAGCTGACGTTACCCGCCGCTTGTCCCTCGCTCTGGACAACGCAGCTGAAACTGGTGTTAGATTCTTGAGATGCAAGAGGCAAAGAGGAGCCTTTAAATAAGATGGGCAAATTTTCTGAAGGATTGTTAAATGACGAAATAATATTGGAAAATTTGAATATTTATCCTGGCCGAACAATTCTTGATGCTGGTTGCGGTAACGGGTATATGGCTAAGAAATTCTCAAAATTAGTTGGAAATACAGGAAGAATTTATGCACTTGATCCAGATAAGGGATCAATTACTAATCTTATAAAAGAAGTTGAAAAGAAATCCAATATAGATACTTTGGTTGGAGATATTACAAAAAAACTGACATAGAAGACTCTTCCATCGATTTGGTTTATCTTTCAACTGTGTTCCATATATTTTCGGACATTCAGATTGTGGGTTTTGAGAAAGAAATAACTCGCATTTTAAAGTCAAAAGCTCAATTAGCTATTGTTAATATTCATAAAGAAGAAACTCCTTTTGGACCTCCTTTAGAAATGCGTTCTTCTCCTGAAGAATTACGACAAAAACTTTCTCTTACTCCT
>CAYVXX010000172.1:0-2586 GCA_964454305.1 uncultured Syntrophales bacterium
AGATTCCTCACATTCGTTCGGAATGACATTTTACCCTATTACGACACAGCCTCTTAGGCGGGGTAATTCACCTGGTTGCTCCGTTACTCATCAAAGTATTCATTTCGTATTGCTTCAATATCGAGCAAGTCCTGCGGACGATTTGAAAGCTGTTTTATTGCAATAAGATTTTCAGGACTTGCAATGGGAATGGTCACATCGTCTATTTTCAGGTTAACAGGGTTCAGCACAGCTTTTTTATAAATATCGTTATCAGCAAAGACGAAATCAACAATGACAAAACCTCCGTTATCTATTGATGAATGCTGGATAACGCTCCTCCATATCGTTGCCTTTTTAAAATGCATTATCTTATGATCCTGGATAAGTTCAAAATGCTTTGTTAATAACAGTACCAGCGAATCTTTCTGTTTTTCCTCGAGGAGTATAAGTATGTCGATATCTTCAGTCGCTCGCGGCTTTGCTATAATTCCCACAGCCAATCCCCCGATTAGGCAATAACTTATATTGGCTCTATTTAAGGCAATGCAGAGCTGTTTTAATGTTGCTATCAGGGTTTTTGCGATCTCCATTGCCGTTCTTTCCGTAAAAGTATGTCCTGGTATATCATTTTGACAATTTCTTCCGTAGATGCCTGAGGATGTTTCTGCTTGAGGTATGTTTCCTTAAGCTTGAAACACAGGTCGATAAGTTCGACTGATTTTGCCAGATTTTTCTGCAATCGAGTTATATGGCCTGTTTGATTCATTTGGTCTGTGGAGACAGCTCCGCCCTCTGGATTACATCCAGGAAAATAATTTTACTAATAAATTGCAATAATTATGTATTTATATGAAACTTTTCCCCCTCCCCCAACCCCTCCCGCCAGGGGAGGGGAGACATTAGCAGCGGGGGAGAGTGACTTAACCGTTTTTAATCTTTCATATCGGGTGAAAACCCGGTTTCCGAAACCTCTTTTCTTAACCTGTCAATTTCTTCTTCCAGTTGTTCGTATTCCTTAATCTTCCTTTTCAGGAAGCGATAGGTAATTCTTGCTTTTTCCTCAAGACCATGTGGAGTCAGAAGATATATATAGGCGTATTTATTGTTGGCGTTTTTGAAATTGTTAGCTTTGATGAGGCCCTTTTCTGTCAAGGCCTTGATCAAAAAGTTGACCTTGCCGAGGCTGATGCCGAGCCTCGTGGATAGCTCACGCTGAGTCATCTCGGGAGTTTCTTTTATTTCACGGAGCAGTTTGATGACTTCTTCGCTTTTGAGATTGGTTGTTTGCGGATCAGGCATGTTTTATCCCTCTGTTCATTTCGTGAACACAAGAGTGAATTTAATGAAATGATATTGGAAAGTCAAGAAAAATTTGAGATAAAATTGAAAGAAAACAAGTTGATACTTTTCGGATTGTATGTTACATGTTCCAAGCTCTGGCTTGAAAATCATATAGTAAGGGAAGGGAAGATGAATCAGGAAGAATCCCGACAAAAGCAATATCCGGAAAATTATCCGTATCAGGAAGATGAAATCAACCTTATTGACTATCTCCGGGTTCTGTGGAAGTGGAAGGTTTTTATAGCTTTAGGGGTGGTTTTGTGTATTGGAGTGGCCATGGGGTACGTAATGTTAAAATATCCCACGAAATATGTAACCCAATGCATTATTCAACTGAATTTTCCCGGTATAGAAAAGCACCGGAATCCCGATGGTACTCTATTTAATAAAAATCAAATTATTACTCCAGCGATTTTATCCAGGACATCTGTTTTCCTTCAAAAGAAAAATAAAATCCCTCCTTTGGAAAATATAAGGAGAATGATAGACATAAAAACTATTATACCGCCTGAGATTCAAGAAAAAATGAAAGAGGCGGAAAAGAAAAGAGAATCATATACGTTTTATCCCAATCAGTTCAGTTTAATCCTTACTACGGAAGAGAAAAGTATTTTTTCGACAGAAGAAAGGAGTCAATTTTTACTTTCAGTAATAGGTGAATACAGAAAAGATTTTGAGAAAAAATACGGAGAAGAACCGTTGGTAGTGATTGAATTTCCCGTCAATTTTCTTGCAGATTCCGACTATATTGATGTGATCAACACCTTTAAAGTCAGAACTAATAACTTTATCAAATTTTTGGATTCCAAGATAGCAAAGGCCGGGTTTTTCAGGTCGCAGAAAACAGGTGATTCATTCATAGATGTGAAAAATGATCTTGAATTGATTAACGATATTAAGATTTCCGAAACAGAAGCAACTATTAAAACACTGAAGCTTACCAAAAATAAAGAAAATCTCATTAATGTATACAGGCATAAAATAAGAACAATTGATGTCGAAAGAAAAAAGAAAGAAAAAGAGGCATTGATTGCCGTAAAACTGTTGAAGGAGATGAAACAGCTGGGAAGATACGAGTCGCTGAGGAGTGCAGGCAGAGAAAAAGGAGAGACAAGTCTGGTTATTGATACTTCCTTTATCAAGGACCTGATCAAGGAGGATTCTTCAGCGCTTCTTTTAAGAACTGCCCTGCAGTCAGAGGTAAAAGCAAAAAATCTGGAAGTTGACAAAGAATTCCTGGAACAAGAGATTGTTCTTTTAAAG
>CAYVXX010000173.1:0-2521 GCA_964454305.1 uncultured Syntrophales bacterium
TGACGGTCCATGTAGAGCCGCTGATTATAAATAATTGGCGCTGTCCCTAGTTTTCCGGATGCTGCTTGGATGAAGTGCGGGTATGTGTAAAATCGATTGGAGTCTGGCCCTGATTTCTCGCTGGGTTCTCAATCTCCAGCAAATACAGCCTGCCAGTTGCGCCCATGTTGAATGATATGGTGTGAACAAATTTCCAGAACTATTCGCGCTCGTCCATGCGTGAAAAAATCTCATCATTGGCCACCGGGAATGTCAAAAATAAATCCGTCCCCTTTTCCTGCTAAAGTTATTATTGGCTTCACCTACTAACAAATGATTTCGATCAAAGGGAATACTGAGGATTACCGTTGGAAGTACAGCACAATGATATGGTTGACGTGCCGGGATATATAGCTTCAAATAAATACACAACGGCAGTTGCCGGTCATCGTCGAGCCAGATGTTAAGTCCATGTCAGCGAATATTTCTGCAATATTTTTTTCCAGTCATCAACTGCCTGAATTGCAACCGATAGGCCATCCATCTTTTTCCCGTCAGACGTCTGAATATAAAATGGATGCTCAGCATATCCTGTCTCTTGTGGTTGCAAATTGTCAGGCTCTCGATTTAAATATATAATAAAAGGTGCCGCATGAACGGTAACGTCTATTCCGGTTATTTTTGCATCTTTTCTAATATGCCACTTTAATTCTGAGTGCTTACTTCTATTTGATAAGTCCGCGCAGATCAGAAGACTTTCAAATTGTTCTATCTCTTTTTCAATACTATCTCCAATAGTGTTTGGCAACATAGGGTCGTATTTTATCCAATCTTTCAGATGCCAACAATTTTGAAAAAAAGACCAAATATCATCAGAATACTCAAGAGTACCTCGATCTTGATTCTTCACCTTTTCCAAGTACCTCAGTACTCTTTGAAATTGTTCTTTATATCCGCCTTTTAACATCATGACTTAACAGAGATTTATCTATTGTTGTCGGCATCTTGTGTAATGACCATTGCTCCAGCAATTCATATAAAAAGGTTTATTTAATGATTGAATTAACTGCTGTTGATATGTTTGTTGGTTGATGTAATTGGCAACACCCAGTAACGCTTGTGAATTCGCTTGTCTCTGAGCTATGGCATTTGCCTGTTGCTGATTTGCAAGTTGCCTTTGTTGCAGTTCTATTTGAGCACGTCGGGAGGCGTCTTCTTGGAGCCGCCGCTCTTCCCTTATCTGTATTTCTTTTAGGCGGGAGGCGACTTCTGATTCTTTTTGTGCGACAAGATAATCGGCTTCTGATTGTGATATTTTTCCTGTTTCCATTTTCTCTGCCAGCATTATCCGAAACATTGCTATTTCTTTGGTGATCGGCTCCGGTTCACCATAAAGTTGTCTAAAATTATTAAAAATCATTCGTTCTGCTTGAGATTGCTGAAGTTTTCCCGAAGCATATTTTTGGTTCACCAGTGCTGAGTAAATAGAGTGCTCCGCATCTTTTTCTTCACCTACTCTAAAAGCAATTGCTTTATTGCCCTGAAACATCGCCCAGGCTGTATAGGGTTGAACATTATTAACCTTATCAGAATTTAAAGATGGTAATATTTCAAATAAAATTATATTATACCTTATATTAGAAGTGAAGGGGTCATTCAGCACAGTCTCCTTAGTTGACCCATAGTAATTTTTAAGTTCTGACTCACTCATTCCCTGTTTTAGTTTAGCCGTGTCAAACCTCTTTACTCCCTTAACTCTACGATCGACTCGCATCTTGGCATTTATTTGAGAAACTGACGCCGCTATGTTGTCAATAAGTGCTTCTTTATAAATTGATCCGACTTCTTGTGTCAAAACGGGCGTAGCGAGAAAAAGGGTTAAACCACCTACAAATCCCAACCAACCGGGTTCACTGTACGCTATATGTCCTTCTTGCCTGTAATCTGCAATTACAAAATCACTTTTGCTATCCTTAATCATTATCTTCAGCAAGGTATTCAATCCTGTTACAGAATAATCACAGTATACTAAAGCATCTAACCCTTCGAACTTGCTGGAATCACTCACTATTGCCACTTGTGTAAAATAACAAGCAAATAAGTCGTAGATTGATTTTTGTAATGTTTCATCGACTCTGACAACAGCGGTAAATCCACCCAAGTTACTCTTAACAAAATGATTATTAAGACTCTGTGAAACAATAATCCCAATTTTCATGGGTGTTTTCTGGTTCACGCATGGGTCTTTGAATGTTGTATTCGGCGGCAACGAAGAATGATAGGTACAGGAGCATGTAAAAAGCAACACTGAAAAAATAGATAAGTAAATTACAAGCTGTTTCATTGCACATCACCTTAATTGAGTGGCTTAGTAAGTCGTTATCACGATTTCCATTTAGAGTCTACTATAGCTTAGAAATTATTCATAATAACACTTTCACCTACAAGTCAGCAAAGCCACCTTCCCAAAAATGATCTCGATTACCATTTGAAGAACTAAACCGCTGCGCGGTGGTTCTTATTAGCCCACCTTTGTATGGCC
>CAYVXX010000174.1:0-2515 GCA_964454305.1 uncultured Syntrophales bacterium
CCGCAGTGGCGGCACCGGATATTACCTTCTTTCACTGCCCTACCTTCCTTATCAAGAACCACGCCGCATTTTTCACACATTAAAACCGTGTCACCCCGCTTAACCGGGAAAAGCGGGACAAAAAAGAGACTTAGATAGTTGTCAACCCTTTTTAGATATGCTGCATGGTAACCGCAGGAAGGGCATGGTCTTGGATTATTGCTGATCCGTCTGGTTTTCGGTTGAATGCCGCCGATGAAAAAAAACATTTTTTGCTCCCGTGTTTAGGGTTTGCACGCGCAAGCCCTGAACACATTAATCATCTTATCATGTATCTTTCCATTTGAAGCGAGTATGTGAGGGGATTTCAGACAATAATCTTCCCCGAAAATATCGGTAACCGTACCACCTGCTTCTTTTACCATGAGCCACCCGGCAGCAGTATCCCAGGGCTTCAGCCTCAGTTCCCAGAATCCGTCAAAGCGACCCGCTGCCACATATGCGAGGTCAAGCACAGCCGATCCTGCCCGGCGAATAGCCTGTACCTTCGTAGCCATCTCATTAAAATTGTTGAGATTATTGTCCGGATTTTCACGGATATCATAAGGAAAGCCGGTAGCCAGAAGACTTCTTGAGAGGTCGAAGTTATTTGAAACAGAAATCCTTTTACCGTTTAAAGAGGCACCACTACCCTTTTCAGCAACAAACATTTCTCCCGTTACTGGATTATAAATGACCCCAAGGATAATCTGATTTTCCTGTTCCAGGGCAATGGACACACAGAAAACCGGATACCCATGAGCATAATTGGTAGTGCCATCAAGTGGATCTATAATCCATCTAAATTCAGAACCCATGTCTGTTCCCGTCGATTCTTCGGCCAGTATGTCATGGCGCGGGAATTTCTTGTTGATTCTGGATATAAGCATATCTTCGGACATCTGGTCGATTTCCGTAACAATGTCGATTACACCTTTGTAATTTATCGTATGTTCGTCACTCAGTCTCTCTTTAAGAAAGTTCCCTGCTTCCCTTGCAATGTCTATTGTGAAATCTCTATACTCATTCATCTGCTGAATCTCCTTAAGTGTAATCACATTGAAGCTATCACTTTCAATCAAGCTTATCAATTAAAAAGGGCACAGCTTCTCTTAACCTTCGAAAGTGCCGTCTTTCAATGGTCTTTATCAGAAGTTGTAGTCTTTGGCTCCTTTCCTGCTATGTAACTGAGCTATCAACTTTTTGTTGCGTGACCATATATTTAATGGTAGATGTCTCATCTGGTAAATTTATAATAAGCTTAACAGTGTTTCAGGTTTTCTTTAGCGTACAGTAGATTTTATGAAAAACGAAAATAACACCATCACAGAAGAATTTAAAAAAGATGTGGAAGAGACCGGCCTTGATTTGAAAACGGTCAGGGAATCGAGTGGCATAACCTTGAAAGATTTATTCGAGTCAACAAGGATCAGAATTTCAATTCTTGAGGCGATTGAGAATGAAGAATTCCACTTACTTCCTGAATCCGTTTACGCAAAGACTTTTATGAAAACCTATGCTCAAGCGGTAGGTGTTGATAGCGAAAAGATACTTTCCCGTTATGAGAAATACCTCGAGCAGCATAAGGTGTCTCGTGAGGGAACAGTTGAAAGTAAGAGTTGCCTGTCTAAGTTTTATATCTCTCACCGCAGTCTCCCAGGATGGATATTGACTGTCCTTTTTATTATTGTCTTTGTCATTTTCTTGTTACATCCTAAACAGAAGACAGAAAATGTTGAAAAGGAAGTTGCTGATAAAAGTAAAACCGCAGTAATAGTGAAAGAGGTTGAAAATCAGACCTCAATATTAAAAGAGGCTGAACCTCAACCCGCAGTGGTGGAAAAGCAAGCGGAAGAGCTCAAAACGGAAATTGAAGAAGAATCGAGCGTCAGTCAGGACATTGCTAATAAGCAAAACGAAGTTGTTGGGGAAGCCTATAAAATGACTGTAGAAGCAACTGAACTGGTATGGTTAAACATAACAGTAGATAATAACCCTCCTCAAGAAGTTTTATTGAGACCTGGTGAAAAGATCTATAAAGAGGCTTCAAAAGGGTTTATAATTGATATCGGTAATGCCGGAGGCGTTAATCTTACTTTTCAAGGAGAATCTCTCGGGAGTTTGGGAAAACATGGCCAGGTCATCCATTTAGTACTGCCGACGGATATTGAGCACTGAAGATAAACATACTTTCAATTTAAGTAAATGTTTGACAAGGATGCCTTGATGATTTAAGGTTACAACACGAATAAAGTAATGCTAATTGTCTTTTAAGAGGTAATGTTAATATGTTCGGAATAGGAATGCCCGAGTTGCTTATAATACTGGTGATAATACTTATCATATTCGGTGCGGGAAAACTTCCCGAGATAGGCAGTGCAATCGGCAGGGGTATAAAAAACTTTAAAAAAGCTACAAACGAAGCGGAAGAAATAGACGTAACTCCTGATTCTAAGAAGATTAACGAAAACGAAAATAAATAGGTTCGCTTAGAGCG
>CAYVXX010000175.1:0-2504 GCA_964454305.1 uncultured Syntrophales bacterium
GTCTCTTCGTCCTGAAATTCTCTCTGCTTTCCGATTCTATAGGCATCTATGATAGCAAATATCCAAAAGCAAACAATAAAGTAGAAAACAGCGTCATGATAAGGAACTGTGGTTAATATTTTTGATCCGACAATGTCTGAAAGCTCTTGCAGGTTCGTGGTACCACCCTGCATCTTAACCATAACGTCGTCAAGGCTATTGACCGCAGATACCGCGGCCGACCAGATCACGTAGCATAATCCGGTGAAGACAAAAAACATGATAACCAGCCCCCTCAAATACTTTTTTAAATAGAGCTGGCCAACACCAGGAAAGACAAATGTGGATAGAAGAGCGGCTTTGTATGATACTTTCATTTTGATGCTCGTTAACGTAGTCTTTGCACTTCACACGGGGAAAGCTGTTATGCAGATCTCCGTACCGTGATTTCTATCAAGGCCTTCTTTTTGGCTGCTTATCAAGCTTGTTTTTTGATTTTTGTTTCTGTTTTTCAGTTTTCTGTTTCTGCCCCTTTTCCTTATCTCTCTTACCGCCCTTGTCTCCCATTACGTCTCTCCTTTTTCTGTTGTCCAAAAAATCTTTTCGCAGCGTGGTTTACTGTCGCAACCACAGTAGGCCCATCATTATTAGTTGAACTCTTGCATACTTTTCAAAATCCGTCAATTACCGATTTTAGGAAGGAATCAATATCACAACTCCATCGTCAATTCTCACAGTGCAGACAACTGCTACGTAGCGAGTGGCAATCTGTTCACAATTTTTGATTTGATGATTTTGTTACGTACAGTAAGTGAATACCTTGAAATTTAGGGTTCTCAATTAAAGACGACAAATATAGAAAATCCTTGACAAATAATTCCAACCAAGTATTGTAATTGCCGGACTCATTGAAGTTATAGCAAACAAGATTAACCCTTTTATCGCAAAGAAAGAGGGAATCATGGGCAGATCATAAAAAAAACCCGTTTCTCAAATGGAGAAATGGGGTTTTTTGTTTTTCATGAGGTTCCCGGAATAGGAGGGAGATTAAAATGGTTTTAATTAAGATGAAACGATTTTTAGTATTCGGGTTGTTTGTTTTAATATTGACGGCTTGTGCATTCCCCGGTGGCGTAATTGCACAAGATGCCATAAAGTTTCAGCCGGTAATATTAGAATTTCAAAAAGCAATAGCCGAAGATCCCGTGGTTAGAATGTATCTGACACAGATGATCGAACAGATTCCGCCGGAACATAAAAATGTAAAGGCCGTGGACGATCTATTATATCAGTTGAATGAACTCTTAACCCGTGCCCCTGAATATAATCCGACACATCTCGCGGGTACGCCGCTTTCAAAAATACTCGTATGGACAATGAGTACACCCGCCGGATTTTTTGCATACCGTGATGAAAAAATTAATACACTGATAAAAAAATATCTTGATGTCTGGTCGGAATTTCTTAGTAGCGAGGAATCGCAGTATGTAATCAATGATTCTCCGAATGGGTGGAAGTGTAAGGAAGCTCAGGACAAATTAAATATGAATGATTATAAGTATAATCCTGAAGATAAATATTGGGGATTTAAATCCTGGAATGATTTTTTTACAAGAAGACTTGCTGAAGGTGCGCGTCCTGTAGCAGAACCGGACAACAATAAAGTTATAGTCAGCGCCTGCGATTCCACCGTGTATAACATTAGTAAAAATGTTCAAAAATACAGTAAGTTTTGGGTTAAATCTCAACCGTACTCATTAAATGACATGCTGGCTAATGATGAATCAGTCGATGAATTTGTGGGCGGGGACGTTTATCAGGCATTTCTCAGTCCTTTCAATTATCATCGCTGGCACAGTCCCGTTTCCGGAACAATAAAAAAAGCTTTTGTAAAAGAAGGTTTATATTTCAGTCAGGCTGATTCAGAAGGAGTAGATCCTTCAGCTCAGGAAAAATCACAGGGGTATTTAGTGCATGTCCAGACACGTGCTATCTTTTTCATCGAAGCTGATGATCCCAAAATAGGTTTGATGTGTTTCATGCCGGTAGGTATGGTAGAAGTATCATCATGTATTATCAACGATAATATCAAACCGGGGTATCATGTGAAAAAAGGTGAAGAGCTGGGGTATTTCCAGTTTGGGGGATCAACCCATTGTCTGATTTTCAGACCGGGAGTAATTAAAGAATTTATTGTTAAGACCGGTAAGCCGTGCAAAGTGGGTGAACATATAGCTACTGCTAATTAGAACGTGTCTTCTGATTCTGATAAGAACTTCCTTCAAGAATCCGATCAAATTTTAAAAGTCACAGAGAGCCCTCGTCAAACGACATGAGCCCGTTGAAAAACGCCCGTCTGTCCCGACATGTCGGGATTTTCTTTACTGAAGCCTCATCTATGTGACCTTTCCGGGATGTTCTGTTCATATTGTTTGACAGCCCGGTCGTATTCTGATAGATGCGCTGCTCTGCTTAATCATCGCATAGACATATTCTTGTACATACACGTTTCATCATGGTACATT
>CAYVXX010000176.1:0-2457 GCA_964454305.1 uncultured Syntrophales bacterium
CGCAAAAAACGCAGTGCAGGAAAACGAAATCACAACTTACGATTATCAGTGGTTACGCGCGCTCCCCCTTATTCGGGAAAAAATCCCTTTCTTTGTTTTTGCGGCAACCTCGAGTGTGGTAACTTTTATTGCCCAGCAGAGCGGGGGGGCCGTTCGTTCTTTTGATATATTACCGCTTACTGTCAGGGTTTCCAATGCCTTCGTTTCATATATAAGCTACATCGTAAAGATGATCTGGCCATACAATTTGGCGGTTCTTTATCCACACCCAAATGACTTTCCAATATGGCAGGCTGCCGGGGCCTGCCTGTTATTGATCCTTATATCTTTTATAACCATCCGAACGATTAGACGGTTTCCATATCTCATAGTTGGATGGCTCTGGTATTTGGGGACTCTTGTGCCGGTTATCGGGCTGGTGCAGGTCGGAATACAGTCTATGGCTGATAGATACACCTATATTCCGCTCATAGGCATTTTTATCATCATAGCATGGGGTATTTCTGATCTTGCAGAAAGATGTAATTATAGAAAAGATTTGCTTATCGTAACATCGGCGATTCTTCTCTCGATTTTAACAGTAGTAACATGGTTTCAGGTAAGGCATTGGTCTAACAGTATTACACTTTTCAAGCATGCAATCAATGTTACCGCAAATAATTACATGATACACAATAATATGGGAACTGCTCTGGCAGAGCTGGGTAAGATAGATGCGGCGATTGCCCATTATGCTGAGGCCTTGCAAATCAATCCCGGGTATGCGAAAGCCCACAATAACCTGGGGAATGCCCTGGACAGGCAGGGAAGAGTAGATGAAGCGATCGATCATTATGCTGAGGCCTTGCGAATCAATTCCGGGTATGCGAAAGCCCACTACAATCTGGGAAATGTCCTGGCCAGACAGGGAAGAGTAGATGAAGCGATTGACCATTATGCTGAAGCCTTACGAATCAATCCCGGATATGCGAAAGCCCACAACAATCTGGGAAATACACTGGCCAGGCAGGGAAAATTAGATGAAGCAATTGGCCATTATTCTGAGGCACTGCGGATAAGGCCTGACGATGCAGAAACTCGTGCCAATCTTAAAGCGGTATCGGCGGTCTTGAAGGAAACTGATATCACCATTAAAAAACTCCGTAAATCAATTGAAGCTGATCCGGTAAATCCCGAACTGCATTATGATCTGGGAAACTTGTATTACAAGAAAAGAAAATTGGACGAAGCCATTTATCAATATCAGAAATCACTATCAATTCAACCGAATGCCGTGAACGTTTTGAATAATTTAGCCATTGTGTATATGACCAAAAAAGAATATGAAAAAGCAGTCGCTACATTTGGTGAAATGGTAGAACTTCAGCCGGATAATGCCGATCTCCACTACAATATTGCCTGTATATACTCAATACAAAACAAGGTGGAAAAATCGATTGATTCGCTTAAGAAGGCTATTGAGAAGGGTTATGACAACTGGAATCTTATTAAAACCGACAAGGACTTGGAAAATATAAGAAGTTCTTCATATTATGAAAAACTTATAAGCGGCCGCTAAACCACCGGAAATCAGCTCTTTTCCCATATCCCTTTATGTTTTTCTCATTTTACTTTTGATGTATTCGTAAAAAGTCATAATACCCGTCACTCCCGCGAAAGCGGGAGTCCATAACAGCCTGAAATTGCTGGATTCCCGCTTTCGCGGGAATGACAAAAATGAGGTAATGCTGACTTTTTACGAGACTGTCACCTTTAAATTTTCTATTTTGATATTTCCATTAACGTAAGCTTCCATCTTCTCTATAAGACTGTAAAGGGTGTTTCGATCCAGCGCCGATATGGCCTCGCCCTTAAACCGGCGGCAAAGGGTTTCAAGAAGCGTTTTGTCAGGGAAACGATCCTCTTTATTGAAGACCCTGATGACAGGTTTATTCGCCAAGTCCAATTCCTCCAAGATCTTTTCGACAGTTGTTATATGTCCCTCAAAGTTAGGGTTGCTTATGTCTATCACATGAAGGAGGATATCCGCTTCATTAAGTTCCTCAAGGGTTGCCCTGAATGCGGCAAACAGTTCCCGTGGAAGATCTTTTATAAATCCGACGGTGTCCGTTATAATCGCCTCTGTATCCCTTGGAAAACGGAGCCTTGAGCTTTTTGGATCAAGTGTGGCAAAAAGACGGTCTTCTGTAAAAACTCTGCTTTCCGTCAGAGTATTGAGGAGTGTGGACTTGCCCGCATTGGTGTAGCCGATAATGGAGATGATCGGGAGATCCCTTTTCCCCCTCTTTACTCTACGCTGTTTCCGGCTCTTCTGAATACCTTTCATCCCCTGCTCCAGATGACGAATTTTATCCCTGACACGTCGCCGATTAATCTCAAGTTTTGTCTCACCTGGGCCTCTCCCGCCGATACCTCCGGTGAGACGGGACATGGCCGTGTTTTTCGTGACAAGCCTGG
>CAYVXX010000177.1:0-2441 GCA_964454305.1 uncultured Syntrophales bacterium
TATGTCATATAAAATTAAGAAGGCTGCCGTTTTGGGGGCTGGGATCATGGGTACCGCGATTGCCGCTCACCTGGCAAATGCTGGGATTCAGAGTATATTGCTCAATAACATACCTTCTCAACTGACCGATGACGACAGGAAAAATGGCTTGACCGAGGAGAGTCCGGAGTGGCGAAACCGCTCGGCGGCAGATAGCCTGGCAAGGGCATTGAAATCCAAACCTCCCGGTTTTTATTCCGGCAAGACTGCTTCACTGATTGAGATCGGAAATCTGCAGGACGATCTCAACCGGCTGTCCGATGTGGACTGGATCATTGAAGCGGTTGTTGAAGATCTGAAAATAAAAAAGTACCTCCTTGCAAAAATCGAAAAGGTCGTAAAACCGGAGTGCATCGTTTCAACGAATACATCGGGTCTGCCTATCAAAGACATCTCGGCTGACTTCGGCACAGGATTGAAAGAACACTTTCTGGGAGTTCATTTCTTTAATCCTCCCCGTTATATGAAACTCGTAGAAGTCATCCCCGGTGAGGAAACGAAAAGAGGGGTAGTGGATTATATAACGACATTCTGTGAGGAAGCCCTCGGAAAGAGTGTGGTCATCTGTAAGGATGTGAACAGTTTTATTGCCAACCGCATCGGCACATTCGATCTATCGAATGCGGCAAAGATTATGCTTGATAAGGGTCTCACGATAGAGGAACTGGATGCCATCATCGGCAAGGAAGCGGGCAGGCCGGGTTCGTCAATATTTGGGACACTGGATCTGATCGGCCTGGATACGAAGCAAAAGATTGTGAACAATTTCTATGAGTCGGCATCGGACGATGAAATGAGAGATATCTTTGTACCTCATGACTTTATGAACAGTATGGTGGAAAAGAAATGGCTGGGAAACAAGACCGGGCAGGGTTTCTATAAAAAAACGAGGGATGAAGAGGGAAAGAGTGTCAAACTGGTCCTTGATTACAATAATATGGAATACATTCCCCTTAAAAAAATGGCCTTTACCTCGATTTCAGAAGCAAAGAAGATGAAAGGGGGGCCTGAGGCAAAGCTGAAGGCGCTGTTTAACGGGCCAGACATCGCCGCCGATGTTGTCCGTGAGTACCTCTGCAGGAATTTCATCTATGCGGCCAATCGTATCCCCGAAATCTGTGACACTATTGTGGAGATAGATAACACCATGAGATGGGGCTACAATCACGAACTGGGACCTTTTGAGCAGTGTGATGCCATCGGTCTAAGGAAATCCTCAGAGGTAATGGACAATCTGAAACTGGATGTTCCCAGGAAAATCACGGAGATGTTGGAAGCCGGCTTTGAATCTTTTTATCTCAAAAAGGAGGATGGCAGGTATTACTACGATTTCAAAACGAAGGGTTATGTTAAACTTAAAGTTAATCCAAAGATAATCCTCCTAACCACCCTAAAAGAAAGGGGAAAGGTTGTCAGGGAAAATCCCTCCGCGAGCCTTGTGGATATAGGAGATGGTGTCGCCTGCCTCGAATTTCATACCAAGATGAACACGATAGACGACAGTGTAATACAGATGATATTTGACAGTTGCGACATTGTCGAGAGGGACTTTCTCGGAATGGTTGTTGCCAACCATGGCGCTAATTTCTCGGTAGGTGTCAACCTCTTTATGGTTCTCGATGTAATCGGCAGGGGGGAATGGGAAACTATTGACCGAATGATAAAGGCTTTCCAGGATGCCAACATGAGAATGAAATTCCTCGAAAAGCCGGTAGTAACCGCTCCGGCGGGGATGGCGCTGGGCGGCGGTTGCGAAATGTCGATGCACGGGGCACGATGTCAGCCCTGCGGGGAAACTCGCATAGGACTGGTGGAAGTGATGGCCGGTGTTATCCCTGCGGGAGGCGGAACGAAAGAACTGATGGTGCGCTGTACCGAAGGAATACCGGCCGGTGTCAGTGAAGCGGCATCAACCCTTCCGGCTGCCTATAATAAGGTTTTTGAAAATATAAGTATGGCCAAAATATCCACCAGCGCCGCGGAGGCGATGGAACTGGGTTACATCAGAGAAACGGATGCCGTCAGCATCAACCGGGGCTACCAGATCCGGGATGCCAAAGAGGTTGTTCTCGGATTGTCAAAATTCTATAAGAAACCGGACCCCGCTATGATTTTCGTTATGGGAGAACAGTTCAGTAGTGCCATCAGGGCTGCTCTGGATAATATGAGGCAGGAAAATCTCATTTCTGACCACGATCTCCATGTTGCGATGAAGCTTGCCGGGGTTATTGCGGGCGGTGATTCTAAAGTCGGAACGCCGGTTACAGAACAGAAAATACTCGACCTGGAGAGGGAAGCCTTTATGAGTCTCTGTGGAGAATCCAAGACTCAGGACAGGATCAAACACGTGCTGAAGACCGGAAAGCCGTTACGTAATTAAAAATGGAAAGCGGTCACACTCT
>CAYVXX010000178.1:0-2434 GCA_964454305.1 uncultured Syntrophales bacterium
GATATGCCCCGGTATATCGATATTTCAGATGTCCCATGTAAGCGGCAAGGACAGGCAAGGCATGCTGTGGGGATTTTCCTCGCTCCTTTAGCTGTTTTAAGGTGTTTATGGCAAAGGAGTGACGAAGGCTGTGAGGCGTGGGTGATCCGAAGGTAATATCACCTATAAACTGTTTAGGTTTGTTAATATTTATATCTTTTACTGCCTGGTGAAAGGTCGAGCGGATTTGATCGTCTCTCAGTGTTTGCCTGTTTCGTCCCGCCAGAAGGCAAGGATTTTGATCATCGGAACATAAGGCTTTTCGCACCGCCAGGTAATTTTCGATCTCTGGCAGTACATCTTTGGGAACGGGGACCAACCGGTCCTTTCTGAACTTGGTCTTCTCGATATAGATGGTGCCGTCATCGGAGCGGTAGTGATGCCGCAACAGCCGGATAGGTTCCGATATTCTCATCCCGCATCGTGCCAGAAGGACAATGGCCAGGTAGAGTGCCATATCCCTCAAAAAGTGTTTTTGGCCTTTTCGTATCCGTTTGCACGCAGCCGCAAGCAATCGGTCGGTTTCTTCCGGCGAGAAAACAAAGGGGATAAAAGATCTGCCTTGCAGTGGTGGAACGTCCCGCAGGGGATTTTCCGCATAGTATTCCTTACGAATCAGATATTGGAAAAATATGCGGGTTGCAGAGAGGACCTTGTTGACGCTTCGCATTTCAAGTTTGAGATCTGCTCTGAGTTCAAGGAAGAATGAGGGTTGCAATAATATCTGTTGGTCAACTTTCCGCGATTTCAAGTACCGGTCAAAGATTTTAAGCCATGATATTGAAGGGTTCTTTGAATACCCGAGACTTTGACGGTAAGCCATGTATTCCTCCAGCTGCGGGGCCAGAAAGCTCTCAAAGGGTTTCATCGAAAAGAACCTCCCGCATCATTTTGGTGTGGACATGAAGATAGTTCCTGGTGGACTCGATTTTGTCGTGCCCCAGCATCTCTTTGATTTCATATATTGATACACCTGTCTCCAAGAGGTTCTGTGCATAGGTATGCCTAAGCCAGTAGGCCGATCCGGGAATCCCCGCCTTTTTCATGCATCTTCTGATGTGACCAACAACGGTCCCCGAAGATGCTGCCACGTACGGTTTGTGGAATCTCAATAAAAGTGTGCGGCATTTGCTCGCGGGACGGGCGTCAACTATATATGCAGCGATGGCCTTGATCGTATTTTCGGGAACAGGAAGTGTCATCGAATGATTGTTTTTTCTGTTCCTGACAGTCAACTCACCCTTGCTGAATGAAATATCATCCAGGGTGATCCTGCTTATTTCCACGGGTCTGAGCCCCATAGTATACGCCAGGTGAACCATGGCACAGGTTCTAATATCCCGCCGGGAAGAGAGCTTTAAACTGGCAAAGAGCTTCTGTACTTCCCGGGGTCTCAAAAACCTGGGTGGCTTTTCCTTGGCATATACACGCCTTCCCACCACCATGGGGGCAAGATCTCTGCGTATAATTCTACGTTCACAATACAGATAACGCAGGAAACCCCGGATCATGGAACGGTAAGATCTCTGAGTTGCCGGCGCAAGGTTTTCAAAAAACTCTGCCAGAAAGGCATCGACCCGTTCAATTTCAAGTGAAGGAAGATCGATTTTATGTTTTCCCAGATAATCATGAAAAGAAACAAGTACACTCCTGGTAGCTTTGATAAGCCGGTATGGAACCTGTCTACTCTTTTCGTAATAGATCAGATATTCATCATAGATCTCCGGCAGATCGAGCTGGTATTTCGGTTTTCTTAAGGGTTCCCGGATGACTTTATCCATCATGTTCGATCCCCGTGAGGATTGAGTGTCCTTTTTCGTATCATAGCCGACGCCTTCCCTTATAATGTACGGGTATACACAAAAGCCCCGTTCAAAGTCGATCACATCTTAAAAACTCCATGGTGGGTAGTTGCTCTGTTTGTCTTATATTTACAACAAGTTGCCCTCTTAACGCCTCTTGAAAACGCCTGAAGAGTAGTTGCGCCAAATACTCAGTAATTATAAGGTGTTGAATGCCGATCACTTCTTGAACATACTGAAGGGGTAGTCCTGACTTTAAACGGCTTTTTGGTAACACGGAAGGGGTACTTCTAGGCTGGCAGGCTTTTGAATCTTTCTCACTTTGATCCCCAGCATCGAGTTTCTTCTGCAGGTAGTTGGCTCTGAAATAATCGGGATTGTTTTTGTTCCATTCTGCACATTTTCTCCTGTGCCATTCCCTTTTGCATTTATCATCGCCACAGGTCATCTGACGATCTTTGAGTTTTGCGTTGGGCATAAACCAGCGACGACAGATTCGACATGGTCGCTTCCTGTAGATCGGCGCTTTCTGCATCGATTTCTCTCCTTTGTCTCAAGATGAGAAATCGACTCTAAAGCAATCTTAACTTGGA
>CAYVXX010000179.1:0-2429 GCA_964454305.1 uncultured Syntrophales bacterium
TGGAAGGCTTGTCGGTCTTGACCGGTTTAATCCGGCAGTCATAGACGGCGAGTTCCTCAAAATCCGTCAGGATACTGAGCGGCAGCTTGGCCGACCAGGCGTAGCGACGAAGCTGGTAAGCCGGATTGATCTCTTCCCTGATATTGACGGCGGGCTTCTTTGCTTCAAGAAAGAATTTGCGGGTTCCGCCGATACGGAAGCAGTAATCAGGGGCCTTTGTGGCACTGCCTATTTTAATGGCATCTTCATGTATTAGGTCCTTATATGCCTCTGCGTAGCCTTGCTTGTTGTAGACATCCCAACCGAGGGCATGGAAGAAAGGGTTGATAAACTCCTGTCGAACCTGGGCCTCGTTGTACCGGCCTGACCGATAGGTGTCAAGATTGCGGTCAAAACGCTCAATAAGTTCGTATATTTCTTCAGGAACTGACATCTTTTTCCCCCACCCTGATGAAAATCAATATAGGGAATGTAGCAGATTTGTCAATATATTTCAGCTCAAGAGTGAATTACCCCGCCCTTAAGGCGGGGCATTCATAATCGATCTTCTCCCCCTTGAGAGACTGTGTCATAATAGGGTGAGATGTCATTCCGAACGAATGTGAGGAATCTTAACATGTTAAATTTATCAAGAATTAAGATTTCTCGCTTTGCTCGAAATGACAAAAAAGGAATTACGACACAGCCTCATAGGCGGGAATCCAGTTATTGTAAGGTGTTATAGACTCCCGCCTGCGCGGGAGTGACAAGATTTGGACTTTTTAGGAGTCCATCAAGAATAAGAAAACAAAACCGCAATTAGAATTTTTGCGGGCTTTAAAACGGCTTGACAATGGTTTTGGGTCTGTGGTATCCAAGTTCTTCAAATTATAACAAGTATATATTCAGGAGACCCTTTAAAATATATAAGTTTTTCTCCTCACTCAAACTTACAATTTCTTTATTCCTTGCTTTAGCCATCACATCTATTTTTGGTACGATAATACAGCAGGGGCTGCCCCTTGGACGGTATGAGGCGCTGTATGGCCCCAGAGTGTTCTCTTTTTTAAAATTCTTCAACATTTTCGACATGTACCACTCATGGTGGTTTACTCTGCTTTTAATATTATTATCGGTCAATGTAATTGTCTGTACGGCCAAACAGATTCCACGCATTATCAAATTAATCCTTCCTGAAAAGAATAAATTTGATGACAGAATCTTTGGCTCATCACAGATTAATAAAACAGTCCAATGCCGCAAGAGTTTGTCCGACCTCGAACAGCAAATAACATCCCTGCTGAAATCACTTGTTTCTAAGCCGGTTCAAGTAAAAAAAGATGGCAAAAGTTATTTCTTTTCCGAGAAAGGCAGATATTCCAGAATAGGGTTCGTTTTTATCCATTTCAGTATTCTTCTCATTCTGGGAGGCGGGCTGATCGGGGCTATCTGGGGATTTAACGGTCAGATGAATATTGTCGAAGGCGAAATTGCGGATACCTTTGTTCTCTTTAATGGTGACGGCAAGAGGGTAGAGAAACTCGGGTTTCAAGTTTGCTGCGACAGCTTTAAAGTTGATTTTTATAAAACAGGTCAACCCAGGGAATATAGAAGTGATTTAACTATTCTGGAAAACGGAAAAAAAGTTATTTCCGGGGCAGTCAGGGTAAATGACCCTCTGATCTATAAAGGTTTGAAGTTCTGCCAGGCGACTTACGGAATTGCGGGAACTGCTAATTTTAAGATCATTGCGAAAAATGAAAAGACAGGGAAGGAAACCGTCTTGACACTGAACATGATGAAAAAAGTTCCCCTGCCGGATAGCAAATCCTGTTTCGCAATCGCCAAATTTATGCCCAATTATCAGAATCGTGGCCCTGCTGTCCTCGGAGTCCTGATCGAACCGGAAAAACCCCACGATGTGCTCTGGCTCTTCAAAGACCATAAACAACAAAAGAATGAATTTTCCTTTATATTTAAAGACTTTGATAGCCGTTATTATACCGGCATTCAGGTGAGCAGGAATCCCGGTGTATCCATTGTCTGGGCCGGCTGTATTCTTATCCTGGTCGGTTTTGTGCTGAGCCTCTTTTTCACACACACAAAAGTATGGTTACGGATTTCAGAGCGGAAGGACGGCTGTGAAGTTAAAATCGCTGCCAGTGTAAACAGGAACAGGAAAGATTTTGAAGAAAAACTGGAAAAACTCGTCATGGAATTAGAACATCATGAGTGATACTTTTATTATCAGTATTGTAACATTTATTTATTTTGCAGCTGCTTTTAGCTACTTGATTTCTTTTGTTTTTCGTAAGAAACCGGTAGCAGTTGCGGCGTTGGCGCTCACCGTTTTTGGAATAACAGCTCAAACAGCGGCACTTATTATCCGCTGGATTCACTCTTACCAGTTGGGGATCGGTCACGCACCCCTTTCGAATTTTTATGAATCC
>CAYVXX010000180.1:0-2422 GCA_964454305.1 uncultured Syntrophales bacterium
TGTAACATAAAAACCACGTATTGTCAAATATTATTAAATAGTTATGATAGATTTTGTCGTTTTAAATTCAGATTTAAGCGCACATTTTCAAGAGGGAGTTGTGCAAAGGTTTTAACCTGTATTATACAGATCTGTATAATACACTACAGTGAAATACTCAAAGAAAGGAGAGCAGAAATGGCAAACCTACAAATCAAAGGTATTAAAGAAGAATTATATGCGGAGATAAAAAAGCTTGCTTCTGCTGAAAACCGATCTGTTAGCCAACAGATCTTATTTTTAGTGAGAGAATATTTAGGCAGGAAGAATTATCTCTCCACGCTTAAGTCGCCAGCCCAGGTCTTGCTGGAACTCTCCGGGTCATGGCAGGACGATAAAGAGGCAGAGCAGATTATTGCGGAGGTTAAAGGCGCCCGTATAAATTCTAAGAAACTGGCAGAAGGTTTCTAATGTACCTTCTCGACACCGATACGATTATCTTTAGCCTCAAAGGGCATGATTCGCTGGAGAAAAATTTGCGCCAGCATTTCCATGATCCTATAAAAATAAGCGTCATTACTCTAATGGAGTTGTATTATGGCGCATATAAGTCTCAGAAAAGGGACAGAGCAACCTGGCTAAAATAAAAACGTTAGAAAATTCACTTGAAATTATCACGTTAGGCAAAGAATCTGTTGAAATTTTTGGGATCTATAAGGCTAATTTGGAAAAAGCCGGCACACCATTGGATGATTTTGATTTGATTCTTGCTTCATCTGCTTTAGCCCATAATTTAGTGCTTGTTACAAACAATGTGAAACATTTTAAAAGGATAGAAGGTCTTAAACTTACAAACTGGACTGTTTACCCTGAACACCAATTCCTTACCTCCTAAATCTTTACCCAGTTAAATTTGACAGTCTCGTAAAAAGTATCAAAATGTGTCATTTGTCATGCTGAACTTGTTTCAGCATCTAAACATTTCAACAAGTTATAGACCCTGAAATAAATTCAGGGTGACAAAAACTGACTTTTTACGAATGCATCAAATTTCTTTTGCTCTTATTTAACCGGGGGTCGCAGTCACAGCTCAGCGTATTTCACCGGGGTAATCCCCGGAATAAGTTTATGTATCCCCTTGCCGGTTCTAAGGTTGCAACGGCTCATTTTTAATTTGACATGGCGTATCACCACTGTTACACTTAAATTTAATGTTATCTGTGAGGAAAAGACTATGCCGGCTCAAAATCCACGTATAAATGTAGTCCTGAGCAATTTGCTTTACCAGGATGTCCGACTTCTGGCAGAAAAGGATAATGTCTCATTATCAGCCAAAGTCAGGGATTTGCTCAAAGAGGCCCTGGAGATTCAAGAGGATATCGCCCTTTCTGCATTTGCTGAAAAAAGGGAAAAGTCATGGAATGCCTCTAAGGCGCTAAGCCATGATGATGTATGGTCTTAAAACTCAAATACCATCCGGACGTTAAAAGATCTGACCTGCCTAAAATTGATGCTAAAAACAGGGGTACGCGATCAAGAGAGCCATCGAAGATCAACTTGCCACGCAACCTGAAGCCTATGGAAAGCCGTTGCGAAGAACCCTCAAAGGATACTGGGAATTGAGAGTCGGAGATTACCGTGTTGTTTTCAAAGTTTCCAGTAACAGTATTTTTATCTTCGGTATAATTCACAGAAAAGAAGTTTACAGGCTCATCAAGAAACGGATAGAAGCTTAAGGTCAGCCTTCTATAAAAACTCTGACATAAAATATTTATGAAGTTTTATAATCAGAATTCCAATCCTGACCAGTTTTCATTTTCTTTGACAGTGACTTCGCCAAATTTATCAGCTTACTTTCAACCCCATAATGCCGCTTGTCAAACTCATCAAACGTACTCTGAGAAATCTCCTCCGATTTCAACAAAGCGAACATCTGTGAATAATTCTCCCCAGCCGACCCCAACGCCACATTAACGAACTGAATATATTCCTTAATTGATTTCCGACAATAACCCTCGGCCGTGTTTGATGAAATCGAAAAACCAGAACTCAATATTTGATCCTTTATCTTGAATGAGATTCCTTTTACTTCGCCCAACACCTTCTTCTCAAATGCATAAAGCTCCACCGCCTCCCGCCAAACATTGAGTTTCCTAAACCCACGATTCAAATTCTTGTTTCTTTCCAAAACCTCATCATCCATATTTTACCCATCCTGAAACCGTAAGGTTTTCATCCCATTCGCAAAGCGAATCATCCTATTCATCCAGCAAAGCCATCCATTCCGCAGGAATTCATCCCATTCGCAAAGCGAATCATCCTTGCCAAAGGCAATCATCCAGCGAAGCCATCCTGATTGCCCCCTGTATTGTTTTTAACTTTAGCGTCCTTTGCGCCTTTGCGTGAGGTATCTTTTTTGTTCTGCGCCAATCTGCGTAATCTG
>CAYVXX010000181.1:0-2414 GCA_964454305.1 uncultured Syntrophales bacterium
TCCCAGACTTTTCCGAATCGCTGCCAGTAATCATAGGCCTTGTCGGGGCCGCCAATGGTGATATAACCGGCCTTCAACAAGTCCTTTGGTGGTCTGTGCCGCTTTTTTGTCAGTTCTTTCACAATCAGGGGCAACCATTGAATGGCTTCCTTCAAATGTCGTTCCGCCTGATCTTTCCTGCCTGTTTGAATCAATGCCAGAGGACGGCCATATAACGTATCAGCCGTGATATCGCGTCGATAGTTGTCACAAATTTTCAAAACTTCTTCAGGCTGATTCAAGTCAAAATGGGCCTGAATGGCAAGAGAACGGATCCCCTGGTCATCATTCGGGTTTATGGATAGAATATTATGAAATATTTTCAGGGCTTCTTCTACTTCTTCCATGCTGTATAACAACAAGCCCAGGCTCCCGGAGGCGCTGAGGAAAGGTCTATTATCGGGATAGTCCCACTCAAGGAGATCTTTACCAAAGATAAATTCTTTTGTTGGAAAACATCTTTTTCCAATACCGACAGCCTTCATCCACAACGCAAAGGCATCTTTTACATTTTCTTGCTTTACATTTTCTCTGTTTAACAAAAGAAGTGCTAAATGATGATATGCGTCGATATGCTCCGGAGATTCTTCGATGATCATACGAAGGATATCTTTGGCTTTATCAGAATATCCCTCATTCATAAGCTCTATAGCTTCATTGAGCATTTTGTTAAAGCGGGTTACGATGAGTGGATGTTCAAATTTCCATCCATTGGAAGTAACTCGCTTAAGTTTTAGCTTCATTCCTGACATAATATTTTAAATTTCCTCGTTTCTAACGCCTTTTATATTAATAATATCTGTCAGTTAAAGAATAAGGAGTCGATCCCCTCCCCTCTCCGCATGCTCATGGTTTCAGAAGGTCACCTGTTTTACCGATTCCCGGGCCGTTTCTTTTCCCAGAGCGTTTTTATAGATCACATAGTACTTGTTTATATTGCTTACGTACTGTACGGGCTCACGGCTCACAGTCCGCAACACGGCCAGTTCCAGGTTTCGGAACCAGCGATTGGGATCGAGATTCATGGCAACAGCCTTCTTCCTTGCACGCAGGATATTAGCGGGACCCGCGTTATAGGCGGCCAGAGAAAAACGAACCCGGTCTCCGGGGCGGATACTCTCATCACTGAAATAGCGGCCGCGAAGAAAAGCAAGGTATTTGACCGCGGCATGAATATTGTTTTCAAGTTTGTCGACATCTTCGATGCCTACATTCGGATCTTCAGCCGTCGCGGGCAGAATCTGCATGATACCGACCGCGCCCCGATTGCTTTTCTTTTTCTGATTTAGCCCGGATTCCTGATAGGCCATCGCCAGAATCAGGCGCCAGTCGAAGTCGTATTGGTGGCTGTATTTTTCAAAATACCGCCGGTACTTATCGACATTTCCACTTAAACTTCCTTTTAGAGGATTTTCTATCCATCTGGTGTTTTCATAGTAGCGTTTAAAAAGAATGTTTCCCAGAAGCGTACCCTTGCGGTAGTTTTTCAGGAATCGGTCCAGATTTTCTTTCAGTTTCGGGGTATCTTTTCGCACCGCCCAGGCGATCCGGCCCCCCCGGAGGAACACTGTCTTCTCGTGGACCCGTATATCGTGGAGCACTTCTGCCCAGATCCCGGCGATGTCGCTGTCGCACACTGTCCGCTTGATTGCTCCGGTGTTGATCAGCTCCAGGATGTCCTCGGTCTCGAGGTTTTCGTCTGCCTCGACGATTTTCACCGGCGGCAGGTTCGCATGTTCAAGCCGTCGGTTGAGGGTCATCAGACTCTCGTAATAGCTGCTGCTCCTGCGGACAAAGATTTCCTTGCCCGACAGGGCGTTCAGATTGCCGGGAGGGTTAACATCCTTGTAGATCACGAGCAGTTCCTTTATATCCGTCAGATAGGGACGGGTAAAGCTTACGACCTCCTCGCGTTTTTCGGTGATTGTCAGGCCGGCGGCCGCAATGTCGCCCAATCCTTCCCGCAGGCAGGGAAGCAGACGTTCCCGGGAGACGGGAATGAATTCGAGGGTGGTCTTCAGTTCTCCTGGTTTGACATTCCGGTTGAGAAATTTCTCGTACTCTTTAAGCAGCTTGTATTCAAAACCGCGGGGCCTTGCCCCGACCAAAAAAAAGTTTGTACGGTTCATGGTGGTCAGCACCCGGATGTACTTCCGCTTCAGCAGGCCGGGAAGATCCTCGGTGTAAGCCTTGGACAGATGGGCGTCCAGGGGATGGCGGGCGGGGTTTTCCGCAAGCGATGGGCAGGTCAAAACCAGGCAGGCGACCATCGCAATGAATAAACTTTTTTTAATGTTTCGCATTATCTGTCGATCAGGCAAATCAGTTCGCCATATCCGCTGCTGGACTAAAATCCAAAACTTCTTCATAAAATT
>CAYVXX010000182.1:0-2384 GCA_964454305.1 uncultured Syntrophales bacterium
CCGATAATAATAGGAAGACATGCCTACGGAGACGTATACAGCAGTGCCGAGATAAGCATACCGTCTTCAGGAAAGACAGAGATTGTCTTCACGCCTGCCGACGGCGGCAAGCCGATAAAGCAGACGATAAAGGATTTTACCGGTTCGGGGATAATTCAGGGAATACACAATACCGACGAATCTATATCTAATTTCGCAAAGGCGTGCTTTGCTTCTGCCCTCGACCACAGGATCGATCTCTGGTTCAGCACAAAGGATACTATCTCAAAGACGTATGACGCCCGCTTTAAACAGATATTTGAAGAAGAATATGAAAAAAACTGGAAGACAAAATTCGAGAAGGCTGGAATTGAGTACTTCTATACGCTGATCGATGACGCCATAGCCAGGGTCATGAGATCAGAAGGTGGGATGCTCTGGGCGCTAAAAAACTATGATGGCGATGTTATGTCCGATATGGTCGCAGGCGCCAGCGGAAGTCTCGCCATGATGACCTCAGAGCTTGTTTCCCCCGAAGGTTACTTCGAGTACGAGGCCGCACACGGCACAGTTCAGAAACACTACTATAAACATTTAAGCGGTGAAGAGACGTCGACGAACTCAATGGCCCTGATCTTCGCTTGGTCCGGCTGTCTCCGCAAGCGCGGAGAAATCGACGGGACACCGGATGTCGTAGAATTTACCGAAAAGCTGGAAGAAGCAGCCATTGAAACCATTGAAAGCGGAACAATGACCGGGGACCTCCTTCTTGTCGCCCGGAAGAACCCTAATAACAAGAAAGTAAACACGGAAGAGTTCATAAATACGATTGCCGGGAGATTACGAAAGAAGTTAAATGGATAAACCCAACCTGAAGGATATGACTCTGGATGAGATAGAAACTTTTATATCGGATCTCGGAAAGGAAAAATACAGGGCGAGACAGGTGATGAAATGGTTATACCGGTCAGGTGTCACATCCTTTGATGAGATGACAAACCTCTCAAAGGATTTCAGGGCCGGGTTGAGTGCCATCTCACGGATAAGTACCCTTGGAATAAAAGATGTTCAGACATCTCAAGACACCACCAAAAAAATACTCTTTGAACTGGAAGACGGCAATTTTATCGAAAGCGTTCTCATCCCGGGAAAGAACCACTGGACACTATGTGTATCCTCGCAGGTGGGATGCAAGATGGGGTGCAGGTTCTGTCTTACCGGAAAGCAAGGCTGGAGAAGAAATCTTCTCCCTTCCGAAATAACAGACCAGCTTACAATGCTTCGCTTCAACACACCTGAAGGGGAAAACATCAAAAACATTGTTATGATGGGTATGGGGGAACCTCTGGAAAATTATGAAAACGTGTTGAAGGCGATCAGAATCATTTCCGCCGATACGGGAATTCGCCTCTCAAACAGAAGGATTACCCTGTCCACATGCGGAATTCCTTTCATGATCAATCAATTGGGAAAGGATGCATGTGTCAACCTTGCCGTATCCTTAAATGCTCCGGATAATAAAACGCGAAGTTTCCTCATGCCGATCAACAAAAAATACCCTGTCGAAGCGCTTCTTCAGGCCTGTCGAGAATATCAGATGCCGAGACGCAGGAGACTCACCTTTGAATATATTTTAATAGAGGGAGTAAACTCTTCTCCGGAGTACGCCGAAAGATTGGCACGATTACTTCGAGGAATACGTTGCAAGATTAACCTCATCCCTTTTAACGAATATCCCGGATCAGCGTTTAAAACACCTGCAGAAGCTGACGTTAAGGCATTTCGAAGTATCCTCATCAAACATAATTACACCGCGATCATTCGTTCAAGCAGGGGGAGGGATATTCTTGCCGCCTGCGGGCAGCTGAGCGGTCGTGAGGCACAGGAATAAATTGGAATTATTACATTAAATATTATGAAATATAGGTAACGAAAGGAGTTGTAATGAAATTGCTGGATGATGTTTATGCGTATGAGTGGACAAATCTATTTGACAATAATTGTAACAGCTACTTCATCGGGGGAAGTGTTCGGGCGATTATCGATCCGGGGCTCAAAAGAAACTTTCCTGTGCTTCTCAAAAGTATGGAAGAAGATGGAATAGATACCGATGAGGTACAATATGTCATTAACACACATTCCCACCCGGACCATTACGAGGCATCCGAGCTGTTCAACGATTCAAATGTCAAAATTGGGCTGAGTGACAAGGAAATGGAGTATTTTGATAAGGAGGGCGCTGCAATGTTTAGCTGGTTCGGCGTAAACACCCCCGAGGTCAAGATAGATCTTATCATCAAAGAGGGCCCTCTTACCCTTGGCGATGAAACCTTTGAGGTCCTGCTCACTCCGGGCCATTCACCGGGATCAATAAGTCTATACTGGCCAAAGAAAAAAGTCCTCAT
>CAYVXX010000183.1:0-2374 GCA_964454305.1 uncultured Syntrophales bacterium
TGTAGTTTTCACAACTAAATTTCATGATTGATTTAAGTCCATTTCTAAGTATTCAGGAAGCTCTCCTTAAACAGGTTCCGAGAGAAAGTCATCGCTCTCTTTACGAACGGATCAACTGGGAAAATCGCCTGATTGGAATCATTGGCAGTCGCGGGACAGGGAAGACTACGCTATTGCTTCAGCATTTAGCCGAAAAAGGTTCATATTTATCAAAATATCTTTATATTTCAGCAGACAATATTCGGGTTGAGGCCATCGGCATTTATGAGATTGCGTCACAATTTTTTCGGATGGGCGGCGAGGTCATTATCGTTGATGAAATCCACAAATACGCCGGATGGCCCCAAGAAATAAAAAATCTTTATGATTCATTTCCATCAGCAAAAATCTTTTTTTCAGGCAGTTCTACTCTCGGACTGCAACTTGGAAAGGCTGACCTGTCGCGGCGTGCTGTTTTTTATACTTTGCCGGGTCTTTCTTTTCGAGAATACCTGTTATTGGCCAGGAATGTTAAGTTTCCCGCCATCACACTTTCCGATCTATTAAAGGAACATGCGCGATTGGCATCAGAAGTTCTTGTTGAGGGTCCTGTGTTGGGACACTTTCGAGATTACCTTGAGCATGGCGTTTATCCTTTTTTTGTGGAAGGAATAGAAGAATATCTTGCGAAGCTCAGAAACGTTATTGAAAAAACACTTTACGAAGACATTGTCTCTACGTCCGGCATTAAATCTTCTAATGTTCCGATGCTAAAACGGATTCTCTGGTTGATCGCCACATCTCAACCATTTGAGCCAAATCTTGTGCGTATTTCCAATGACTTGGGACTTTCAAAGCCAACTCTTTATGGGTACCTTGACTATCTGGAGCGGGCCGGTCTCTTATCAGGCGTCATGCCGGAAGGCTCCGGATTCAAACTCGTGCGTAAACCCGTTAAAATTTATATTGAAAATACAAACCTGCTCAGAGCAATTGCAGGGGAATTGGGCAAAGAAGACCCTGTTGGAACGGTGCGCGAAACATTTATCCAGCATCAGTTGATAAGTGCGGGTCTGCAAGTGCGCATTCCGAGTCGAGGCGATTTTCTGGTAGAGGATAAGTATCTATTTGAAGCAGGTGGTCGTCGTAAGGGGAAAAAACAGATAATGGGAAAAGAAAATGCCTACATCATAAAAGATGATATCGATATGGGCTTTGGTAATATCATCCCCATGTGGTTGTTCGGCTTCTTATACTAAGGGGTTCGTAAAATACATCCCCTTTGTCCCCCTCCTGAAAGACGGTTAAAATGAAAAATTGCCCATACTGCAAAGCCCCTGAAAATTTCTATTTTAAGATTTCGTCAAGAACTTATAACCTGTATTCAGGGGCATTAACACGTCCAATATAACAAAAAGAGTTGCTTTTTTAGAGCATATAATCCTATATTATGAGACAGGTAATGCATATTTGATCATAGTTCCAGGGAAATTAAAATAAAACAAACTGATATTTAAGGAGATTCTACACATGCAAACTGAGAATATGAAACAGGAAGCCTATCGCATATTGGACAATCTGCCGGACGAAGCGACATGGGATGATTTAATGTATAAAATCTATGTTCGTCAGACGATTGAAGCGGGAATAAAAGATAGCGATAAAGGCCGAACAGTCGATGTCAAGGAAGTGCGCAAAAGATTTGGACTGGCCCAATGAGAGTTCACTGGACAGAGAACGCCATCGGGCATCTTGTTAATATTTACGAATATATTGCTATCAATTCTCCAACCTATGGCAAACGGATGGTAGATAGAATTACTCGACGTTCCGAACAAATCGTTATTCATCCCATTTCCGGTCGCAGAGTACCGGAATATGAAGCCGAGGACATCCGGGAACTGATCGAAACGTCATATCGGATCATTTACCGGATTAAGCCGGATCAAATCGATGTATTGGCGGTCATTCACGGTGTACGTTTACTGACGGATGAAATTCAAAAACGGTAGTGTCTCCGAACTGCGTAGCCCCGCATTTCTTTTTAAGTTATCAAAAAAACTTAATATTGAACAAATCATCGCAAGGTTTCTTGTTTTTCATGAATATTGCTTCACAACAAAGTTTGTAAGAAGGCTGTTGTCTGATCATGGTTTTAAAGATATTGAGGTTTGTAATGCGAGCCTTTCCGGGGGAAGTTTAATCCACAGATTTAGCAGATTACACGGGTTACCCCGTGGCAAACCACGGGGTAGCGCTTTTCATTCCTTTCACAATTTTAGTTTCGCTATAAGATCAATTGAAGCAGTAGAAAAATTAACAGATTTAATTTTTGGTGGAAGGGCTCTCTGGGGGCCTTCACTGGAGGTGATTGCAAGGAAAAAGTAGAAGATTT
>CAYVXX010000184.1:0-2262 GCA_964454305.1 uncultured Syntrophales bacterium
CCCTTAGCCTAACAAGACATGTCAAACTTAAAGAACATAGTTTCCGAGATGTTGCATAACGACAGGAATTCCTGGTGTTTATTCCCCCTCTTCCTGATTTCCATTCCTTACAGTGGTATTATCCGCTTGAGAAATCTTTTTTATCAAACCGGCTTGTTCGAGGTACGGAAACTCGGGTGCAAAGTTATCAGTGTGGGAAATATAACAGTCGGCGGCACAGGAAAAACCCCCATGGTGATCATGCTGGCAAATTTGCTCAAGGAGAAAGGTTACAGACCGACAATCCTGAGCAGGGGTTATGGAGGCAAGAAAAAAAGGCGGATTAATGTCGTATCAGACGGAAAGAATCTTCTTATGAATCCGGAAAATGCAGGCGACGAGCCTGCCCTGATTGCGAAATCCGTCAGCAATATTCCCGTGGTTACGGGGAAGAAGAGATACCTGACAGGTAAATTTGCCATTGAGCATTTCGGTGCGGACGTATTGATCCTTGATGATGCGTTTCAGCACCGTTCCCTTTTTAGAGATATTGAAATAGTTCTTCTGGACAATAAAAAACCTTTTGGTAACGGATTCGTAATACCGAGGGGAGAACTTCGTGAACCCGCGAATGCATTGGGAAGGGCCGATATAATAGTGAAAACAGGGGACAGGGGACAGGGGACAGGAGACAGGAGACAGGGGCGGGGGGTCACTGAGCAGGTTGCAGGGAACAGTGGTGAGTGGTCAGTGGACAGTGGTAGTGGTCAGCAGGCAGTTGCGCCTGTTTATTACAAGGCATATCGAAGGCCTAAGGATCTTCTGAAGGTAGACACGGGAAATGTTTATCCGCTCGCTCATCTGCATGGAAAGAAAGTTTTCGCTTTTGCTGGTATAGCCAGACCTGAACATTTTAAAAAGACAATCGAGTCCCTTCGCGGAAAATTGGTCAGCTTCATTAATTTTCCTGATCATCACGTATATACGCAAGAGGATTTAATAAAAATTAAAAAGGCGGCCTCGCAATCTTCAGCACAGATCATCCTCACGACGGAAAAGGATGGGATAAAATTGATTGACTTTCCCGATTTCCTCCGTGATATTTACCTGCTAAGAATAGAGATGGAAATTTCACCTTCTCAAAAAGAATTTGAAAATATTATACTGAAAAAATTAGAGACATGAAAAAAACATTACCCACAAGAACAATCCTTCTCTTATTTGGCGCCATCCCTTTAAAAATAAGAAAGGCCGTCTTCAGGGCCATATTCATCTTATTTTATCATTTTTCCGAGAAACACAGATTGATCACGCTTCATAACCTTATTCGGTCATTTCCCGAAAAGATTCTGCCGGAAATCACCAGAATCGCCAAAAATGTTTATTTGAACCTGGGAACTGTGGCGGCGGAATTCTTTGAGATTCCCTATTTGACAGAAGAAAATATGTCGGAGTGGGTAAAATTTGAAGGTCTTGAAAATTATACCAGGGCCCTTTCAAAGAAAAAAGGAATCCTTTTTTACACTGGCCATCTGGGAAACTGGGAACTTGGGGGGACATGTTTTGGGTTGCAAGGCATGGGGGTAAACGTCATTTATCGTGCACTGGATAACCCGCTCCTTGAAGATTTTGTTGCATGGTTCAGGACACACACGGGACATAAAGTAATCCCAAAAGGAGGAGCTGCCAGAAAGATTGTCAAGCTCTTGAAAAAAAACGAAATGATAGGAATATTAATTGATCAGAATGTCTCCTGGCGCGAAGGGGTTTTCGTTGATTTCTTCGGAAGACCCGCTTCAACAACCACCGGACTGGCGGCTCTTGCTCTTCAGACAGAAGCAGCCGTGATTCCTGTCTTTATCATCAGACTTGAAGATGGAATATACAAAATCATTATATATGAAGAGGTTAAAATCACGAAAACGGATGATTATGAAGCAGACCTGTTTGAAAATACTCAAAGATTAACCTGTATTATTGAAGATCTTGTGAGAAAATATCCTGATCAATACTTCTGGCTCCACCAGCGGTGGAAAACCAAGAAATCTCAGATACCGGTCAACAAGCGGTAAAAAGTAGTATAGCTTTTCGTAAATAATATAGCAATGCTTGTCATTTCGAACGGAGTGAGAAATCTTAATGAATAAAGAATGTTACAAAGATCTCTCCCTTTGGTCGAGATGACATGGAACTTGAGAAACACTATGGCAGTTAACCCGAAACTTGAAACTTGAAACTCAATATGCTGAAGGTAAGAGAATCGAAGAAACTCGTTCCTGAAAG
>CAYVXX010000185.1:0-2229 GCA_964454305.1 uncultured Syntrophales bacterium
AATTCTCTTTCAATTCGATCCATTGCTTCTTTTAATCTTTCGTCGGTTACCGTAAGTGATATCCTGATGTATCCTTCACCGTATTTTCCGTATGCAGTACCAGCCGCAACAACGACACCAGTCTTCTCAAACAGCTGGTTGGTAAATTCCAGCGAACTCAGTCCTCTTGGTGTCGGAACCCAGAGGTAGAACGTACCCATAGGCGGTTTAAAGGAAATCCCGATCCGGCCTAAAGTCTTCAGGACCAGCTCCCGCCTCCGGGCATAGATAGCAATCATGTTCTCAATATTTTCTGTTTCATTCTTAAGGGCATAGATGCCGGCATACTGAATCGGATTGAAAACGCCGGAATCGGTGTTCTCCTTAACTTTGCTTATTGCTGCTATGAGGTCCGGATTTCCCATTGCCATTCCGATCCTCCACCCGGTCATATTGTAAGGCTTGGACAGCGAGGACAGTTCAACCCCCACGTCCTTTGCTCCCGCGGCTGACAGGAAGCTCAACCTCTCCTGTCCGTCAAATGTTATTTCGCTGTATGGATTGTCATGACATACTGCGATATCATTCTTTCCTGCAAATTCTACTAAGCGGTCAAAGAAATCCTTCGTGGCGCAAGCACCGGTAGGGTTGTTAGGGTAATTCAAAAACATCCCGCTTGCCCTTTTAACAATGTCAGCGGGGATATTTTCAAGGACCGGCAGATAGTCGTTTTCCTCCAGAATGGGCATAAGGTAGGGTTCCCCTCCTCCCATCAAAATGCTTGACCTGTAAGCGGGATAGCCGGGATCCGTCATCAGGACAATATCTCCGGGATTTACCCTTGCAAGAACAAAATGATGGCAGCCTTCCTTGGAACCGATAAGGCCTAAAATTTCATCATCGGGATTTAATGAAACGCCGTACCTTTTCTGATACCAGCCGGCAATCTCCTTCCTGAAGGAGATCATCCCCTTCTCCTCGTCTGTCGGGTAACGGTGATTTTCCGGGTCTTTTGCCCTTCGGCAGAGTTCATCAATGACGCCGTCAGGCGTTGGCTCTACAGGATCACCGATAGCGAGGCTTATTACATCCACACCATCGGCCTTTGCTTTTGCTATCTTTTTCCTCAATTCCATAAAAAGATATGGTGGAATTCCGGACAGTCTTTCAGCTATCTGCAATGCGCTCCTCCTCATTCTCATCAGGTTTCATTTTCCACTCTTCAATCTTCACTATTTCCACGCCTCTTCCCAGAGTTGACCCTGATACACGACACTGGTTCCTCCCTCCAGATAAACCTTTTCAAATCCGTTGTCTGTCTTTTCAAAATATATCGTTAAAGTTTCTCCGCTTCTTACCTGAACATCGACAGGAGACTCGATCCGGCCCTTCCAGGAAGATATCAGCGCGGATGCCACGGCACCGGTACCGCAGGCCAGGGTTTCATCTTCAACGCCCCTTTCATAGGTTCTTATCCTGATAGTATTTCTATCTATGACACGTACAAAATTGACGTTTGTCCCTTCAGGCTGATATGCTTCGTGATAGCGGATCAGCGGGCCGTGGCCCCTGACATCGCATACATCAAGGTCGTCAACGAAATGCACCACATGCGGAACACCCGTATTTATGCTGTTTACTATATATGGACTATCCTCGATGTTAAGATCATAGTCGGTCTTCAAATCATACGGTTCGGTCAATCTCAACTTGACCATGTTTCCTTTCACTTCGGCGTCGATGATTCCCGCACCGGTTTCGAAAGAGAGGGTTTCTTTCGCAATGCCTAAAATATTGGCAAAACGGGCAGCACATCTTCCTCCGTTCCCGCACATTTCGACTTCGCTTCCATCGGCATTAAAAAAGCGCCAGCGAAAATCGACCTTGTCGGAGTTTTCTATAATGATCAATCCGTCCGCCCCCACCGAGGTCTTCCTTTCACATACCTTTTTCACAAACTCGTTTACGTTTCCTACGGAAAGAGAATTGTCTCGATTGTCGATCAGTATAAAGTCATTTCCGCTTCCGCTCATTTTAAAAAATTCTATCATAATTAAAACCCTTTAGTGCTATGTCAACGATACTCTGTCATTTCGAAGGAGTCTTCACAACTGACTATAGTCCCCGTCAGGGGGGAAATCTTAGATTTCACCCTAAAGGGTACTATAGCTCCCTGCGGTCGAAATGACATTTCTTGATTGACACGGTACTATAGTAGAAAGACCGGTTTTTCACAATATTTTATTGCAG
>CAYVXX010000186.1:0-2137 GCA_964454305.1 uncultured Syntrophales bacterium
CTTTCAGGAACGAGTTTCTTCGATTCTCTTACCTTCAGCATATTGAGTTTCAAGTCTCAAGTCTCAAGTCTCAAGTTAACTACTCCTTACCGCTTGTTGACCGGTACCTGGGATTTCTTGGTTTTCCACCGCTGGTGGAGCCAGAAATATTGATCAGGGTATTTCCTCACAACATCTTCAATAATATCGGTGAATCTTTGAGTATTTTCAAACAGGTCTGCTTCATAATCATCCGTTTTCGTGATTTTAACCTCTTCATATATAATGATTTTGTATATTCCATCTTCAAGTCTGATGATAAAGACAGGAATCACGGCTGCTTCTGTCTGAAGAGCAAGAGCCGCCAGTCCGGTGGTTGTTGAAGCGGGTCTTCCGAAGAAATCAACGAAAACCCCTTCGCGCCAGGAGACATTCTGATCAATTAATATTCCTATCATTTCGTTTTTTTTCAAGAGCTTGACAATCTTTCTGGCAGCTCCTCCTTTTGGGATTACTTTATGTCCCGTATGGGTCCTGAACCATGCAACAAAATCTTCAAGGACCGGGTTATCCAGTGCACGATAGATGATATTTACCCCCATGCCTTGCAACCCAAAACATGCCCCCCCAAGTTCCCAGTTTCCCAAATGGCCCGTGTAAAAAAGGATTCCTTTCTTCTTTGAAAGGGCCTTGGTATAATTTTCAAGACCTTCAAATTTTACCCACTCCGACATATTTTCTTCCGTCAAATAGGGAATCTCAAAGAATTCCGCAGCCACAGTCCCCAGGTTTAAATAAACATTTTTGGCGATTCTGGTGATTTCCGGCAGAATCTTTTCGGGAAATGACCGAATAAGGTTATGAAGCGTGATCAATCTGTGTTTCTCGGAAAAATGATAAAATAAGATGAATATGGCCCTGAAGACGGCCTTTCTTATTTTTAAAGGGATGGCGCCAAATAAGAGAAGGATTGTTCTTGTGGGTAATGTTTTTTTCATGTCTCTAATTTTTTCAGTATAATATTTTCAAATTCTTTTTGAGAAGGTGAAATTTCCATCTCTATTCTTAGCAGGTAAATATCACGGAGGAAATCGGGAAAGTCAATCAATTTTATCCCATCCTTTTCCGTCGTGAGGATGATCTGTGCTGAAGATTGCGAGGCCGCCTTTTTAATTTTTATTAAATCCTCTTGCGTATATACGTGATGATCAGGAAAATTAATGAAGCTGACCAATTTTCCGCGAAGGGACTCGATTGTCTTTTTAAAATGTTCAGGTCTGGCTATACCAGCAAAAGCGAAAACTTTCTTTCCATGCAGATGAGCGAGCGGATAAACATTTCCCGTGTCTACCTTCAGAAGATCCTTAGGCCTTCGATATGCCTTGTAATAAACAGGCGCAACTGCCTGCTGACCACTACCACTGTCCACTGACCACTCACCACTGTTCCCTGCAACCTGCTCAGTGACCCCCCGCCCCTGTCTCCTGTCTCCTGTCCCCTGTCCCCTGTCCCCTGTTTTCACTATTATATCGGCCCTTCCCAATGCATTCGCGGGTTCACGAAGTTCTCCCCTCGGTATTACGAATCCGTTACCAAAAGGTTTTTTATTGTCCAGAAGAACTATTTCAATATCTCTAAAAAGGGAACGGTGCTGAAACGCATCATCAAGGATCAATACGTCCGCACCGAAATGCTCAATTGCAAATTTCCCTGTCAGATATCTCTTTTTTCCCGTAACCACAGGAATGTTGATGACAGATTTCGCAATTAAGACAGGTTCATCGCCTGCCTTTTCGGGATTCATGAGAAGATTTTTTCCGTCTGATACGACATTAACGCGTCTTCTTTTCTTTCCTCCGTAACCCCTGCTCAGGATGGCCGGTCTGTATCCTTTCTCCTTGAGCAAATTTGCCAGCATTATAACCATGGGGGTTTTCCCCGTCCCGCCGACTGTTATATTTCCCACACTGATAACCTTGCACCCGAGTTTTCGTACCTTGAACAAGCCGGTTTGATAAAAAAGGTTTCTCAAGCGGATAATACCGCTGTAAAGAATGGAGATCAGGAAGAGGGGGAATAAACACCAGGAATTCCTGTCGTTACGCAACATCTCGGAAACTATGTTCTTTAAGTTTGACATGTCTTGTTAGGCTAAGGG
>CAYVXX010000187.1:0-2113 GCA_964454305.1 uncultured Syntrophales bacterium
ATTAATAGGAATTAACAGGAACTGCTTTTATTTCAGACAACAAAAAAAGCCGATGCCAGTACTTCCAGCATCAGCTTATTTCTAAAGGGGTTTGCGTCGAAATCGAGCAGTATTTATAACTCATTTACATGAAGTTACAATCGCTTTAATGTGTACCCTTTGTCAAGGACAATCTGGGTTTTGCGTATTTCAATCAAATAGGTAACTATGCTATACTAATCTTGCTTTACCATAAGGGAGGATAGGTCCCTGCTGAGGAGCAAACCGAGCGCCCTTTTGGGTTTATAGGGGAGGCGGTGTGTTTCATAACCGCTTCTTTTTTTCCATTGCCTCCCTGGAAATCAAAGCGAAAACCCTCGGGGTGCGGGGCAGAGCCCCGGAATCAATCCTTTCCTTTTGCTTTTGGTATTCTCAAAGGGTATTCACCGGTAAGCATATACTTATAGTACTCCACTGGAGCTAATCTTGCCAGATCCCATTGGTATCGTTCGTTATTGTAATAATCAGTCCAGTCGCTGATTGCTTGGTGAATGTCTGCATACTTCATGCACTGTGAAATATCAATTTCATCTTTCATGTGACCATAAAAGGATTCCTGTGGGGCATTGTCCCAACAGTTTGCCTTTCGTGACATGGACTGTCTAAGTTCGCTATCTTTTATCAGCTGTATGAATTTTATGCTTGTGTAGTGCACCCCTTGATCTGAATTAATAAGCGTCTTAGCTGTCAAAGAGATACCATGATCTTCAATGAGTTGATTTACAGTCTCCAGAACGAAATCTATCTCGAGAGAGTCACTCAGTACCCATGCGAGTAACTCTTTTGTACACCCATCGATGATGGTAGACATGTAGCATCTCGGTGCCTTTCCATTAATGATGTAGGTGATATCCGTTAGCAATACAGCACGAGGGCCATGTTTTTCAAATTCTCGGTTCAACAGATTGGGAGCAACATTACTGGTCCTTAGCGCTTTGGCCATTCTACGGTATGGATTTGCCTTACGAATAGGGCAAAATAACCCAAACTTCTTCATCAAACGCCGGATCTTCTTGATATTCATATTCACCGGAGGATCAATATGAAGAAGACGCATGTAGATACCGCGAGCTCCTTTGTTGTAACCACGGAACATAAAAGCCTCCAGAATTATCAGGAAATCCTTCTGGTCCTGTTCTTCGCGTTGTAGTCTGAGGTCTTCTGTTTCAAGGTAATGGTAGTATCCGGATCGCGAAACGCCAGCAGCAGAGCACAACCAGGTAATATTCAACAAATTGTTGTCTCGTTGTGTCATTTTTTGGATGATCTTATACTTTGAAGATGCGGGAATATCCATCATTCCGAATCCTCCTTGCCTAAAGATACAATTTTTTTTAGAAACTCGATTTCCTGATCTTTATACGCCAGTTGCTGCTCAAGATACTTGATCTTGTGCTCAGGAGTTATATAGCTATTCATAGATATCTTAAAGGTGTTCAAATCACGGAATCCCTTCCCAGTCTCGAGGTTATGCTTGATCGTCCATTTAAGACCAGTTATTCGATCCTTTCCAAGAATATCCGGATCGATTCCCAGGTCGATAATAGCATCTCGCAGCTTTTTCCCTTCCAAGATAGCCTCCCAGAACTTCTTCTTGAATTCAGCTGAAAAGTTTACAGCATCGGGAGATACCTCTAAGACATATTGATTTGATCGCAAATGGTTCATTTCTGCCTCACTAAACTTCTTTTTAGCCATATTTTCCTCCAATTCATTCATCTTTATTCTAATTCCTATTTGAATTGAAGTCAAAATACCATTGTCCGAGATAAAGGGTTTTGAAAATCTTATTGTCTCAAGACAAGGATTTTGAAAACACTGCTGTCCAAAAACAAGGGTTTTTAAAAACAGCTACTGTCCGATCTATAGGGTACAGTTTATTTTCTGGACATACAGAAAACCCTCAAAGCTTACAGCCTCAAGGGTTCTGGTTGGTTGCGGAGGTAGGATTTGAACCTACGACCTTCGGGTTATGAGATAGTAGATTGGAATGTGGTGGAGTGTTGAGTATTTAGGTGATTGGCGGTATAACTTTGTGTAAGGCTGATTGTGGGGATTTTGAAGTTTGTGTGTT
>CAYVXX010000188.1:0-2106 GCA_964454305.1 uncultured Syntrophales bacterium
TTTTTTAACAGATAAAGCACAAAAACAATCGATAATTTTTTTAAAAATCACCAAATTTAAACGTATTTTAAAAGATCGGAATTATGCAAACGTCTCAGGTTAGCATAAAAATGTCAAGCATGATGGACTCGTAAAAAGTCTTTTTTCGTCACCCAAAATCATGTCCTGAACTTGTTTCAGGATCATTCAGGATCTCTAACTTACTGAAATAATTAGATGCTGAAACAAGTGAGATCCTGAAACGAGTTCAGGATGACAAATGGTGCAGTTTATGACTTTTTACAAACACATCAACTTTGAATCCAGATAAATGGGATAAGGTTTTTAAAAGGAGACGAGTAAAATCATGAAATGTGCTGCCTGCAATCATGACATGGTAAAAAAAATGAGGGATGAGAAAACAGTCCGTAGATTACGCAGATTACCGCAGATTACCGCAGATTAAGAATATAAAGAATGGATCAAAGAACAGGTAGAAAAGGGAAATTATCAGCTCAAACTCCATGCAGTGGAGAGAGCTTCTACTCGAGGGATTGATCCGCTTGAGGTCAAAAAGGCGCTTTTGAACGGAGAGACCATAGAGGATTACCTTGAGGATAAGAGAGGGCATAGCCCCAGTACGATCTTCCGGACCTACAGGGCAGGCTGTCTTGTTTATGGAAAGACTCGGATTGAAAAAGATATTCATGTGCTATGTGGTATGGCCTATGATATACTATGGATAATTACGGTATACGAGCCGGATCCGGCAGAATGGCTTAACCCAGAGAAGAGGAGAATAGTTAAATGAGGTGTTTTGAGTGTGGGGGTGAGGTCATTCAAACACTCAGCTCTGTTAGAATGACAAAAAAGGACGGTAGCCTGATAATTTTTAAGGGTATTCCTTTAAGCCAATGCCGCCAATGTGGAGAACAGTATATCCCGGGGGAATGGGCCGAAAAAATAGGAGAAATGATGAGGAAGGAAGACACGTTAGTTCCCCGGGAGATTCTTTCGGTTCCTGTAATTGCCCTGGGTTGATAAGAAAATATAGCAGGAAGGACTTCACTCTTGTTGCTGGCGGGGGTTGGGGAGTCGGGAGAACGGATAGAGGAAAGAGGATAGAGAATAGGGTCTGGGAGTCAAGAGACGGGAGAGTAAGTTGTTGAATATACAAAACATAAGAAGGCTTGTTTCTCAAGGAAAGTATGAGTTTTCAAAGCATGCGGAGAGGGAACGAGAACTTGACATGATTTATGTCTGGGAATTGGAGAATGCACTGAGAGATTGTGAAATTATCGAGAATTATCCTGATGACCCCCGAGGGGCAAGCTGTCTGGTTTTGGGACTTTGTGGGCCAAAACCTATTCATGCAGTATGCACTATAAAAACTGATCCCGAAGAGTTATTGCTCATTACTGTTTATGATCCGTCTAAGCGTCCTGATAAGTGGACCGAAAATTACAGGAAAAGGAGGTAATTTGTATGCCCAGAGTATATCATAAATGCCACTTTTGTGGAGGAGAGGTCTCAGAAAAAAGAATCACAGTAGACTACCGTTGGGGAGAAGAACTGATCGCTCTGATCGAGAATGTTCCAACCGGGGTCTGCCAGGTTTGTGGAGAGCAATACCTCAAGGCAGAAATTGTAAAGGAAATGGAGAAACTGGCTCATTCGAGGGAAACCCCCAAGAAGCTAATTCAGGTCCCATTGAAAGAGCTGGCAGTTGCGTAGGCCCGTGCCCTTTGGAAAGCGGTCTGTTGCCCGTGCCTGTTGGTTTGATGACCTTTGTGGCGGGTCTGTTGGGCAAGAGGGATGTTGCTGATCGTCTGTTTGGCTCTTTGCAGGTGGATAGTTCTAAGGCGCGGGATCTGTTGGGGTGGGAGCCAGTTGTTTATATGGATGAGGGGTTAAATCCGCAGATTACGCAGATTAAGAATATAAAGAATGGATCATTATTACTGCGGCAATTAAACATGTCAACTGTCATGCCGGACTTGATCCGGCATCCAGTCTTGTCCTTGATTCCCGCTTTCGCGGGAATGATGGTGGTGTACATTATTGAGATTTCTTGCTAAAAATATCGTGAGTTCCGATTGCACGAAAAATCAATCCGTTTTCAAGAAA
>CAYVXX010000189.1:0-2087 GCA_964454305.1 uncultured Syntrophales bacterium
ATTATTAAAAAGAGAATCTTCAGTGACAGAAAACCGGTTAATAGAGCGGCAATGGTAGCGGCTATATAGATAATTAAATCGCTCGACGGAATGAATACAATGTTTCGTAATTCAAGTATCACTGCCCCAATTACTGCCGGGATTGAAAGCAGGAAGGAAAACCTTGCCGCTGTTTCCCTGTCCAACTTTCTGAATATTCCAAAGGCTATCGTTGAGCCGGATCTGGATATCCCCGGTACGATAGCGATCCCCTGGACAATACCAATAATTATACTGTCAGTGATGGTCATATCCTTTTCGAACTTCTCTGTGTTTTTGACTTTGTCAGAAAGAAACAGTAAAACTCCCGTTACCAGAAGCATGAAAGCAACAACATTAACTGATTCGAAGAGTATATGAACCTTGTCTTTTAATGCAAACCCAATAACAGATGTAAATATGGTTCCCACTACAATAAGGACGGCAGTCTTCCTTCTAATAGATATAAGGGCATAATCTACATTATCGGGTTGTTTCGGTATTATGGCTTTTACAATTTCGTATAAATCTCTCCTTAAGAAAAAAATGACCGCTAAAAGAGTCCCGAAATGGAGCATCACGTCAAAAAGAACACCAGGCTGCCTGAACCCCTTTATAAAACTCTGAGCTATAACCAGATGGCCGGAACTGCTCACCGGCAGAAATTCTGTGAGCCCCTGAATAACTCCGAGTATTATTCCTTCCCAGAGACTCAAAGTCTTTCCCTACCCCCTGTTACAGTCATGCCGTTATAGTAGTTTCTGACGATGGCATCCCGAACTTCTGCTATGAGTTCATCACGGCTTTCAATGGAATGTTCCTTTACCTCAATCGGCTTGCCTATAATCATGGTTATTTTACCGGGATGAACCGAAAGTGACTTTTTAGGCATGATATTCCTGCTTCCTATTATTGATATCGGAATTATCGGAGCCCCCGATTTTATGGCCAGATAGAAAATACCTTTTTTAAAAGGCTTAATCCTGTCATCTCTACTTCTGGAGCCTTCAGGAAATGTTGTTACAGATTTACCCTCTTTGATTTTCTGTACTGCCTCATCAAGGCTCTTTATAGCACTTATCCGATTCTCCCTGTCTATTTCAATCGCCCCTGCACTTTTCATAGCCGGTCCGAAGACAGGTATCTGGAAAAGTTCCTTTTTTGCGAGCCAGTGGAACTGGCAGGGAATATGTGCCTGTACGATAAAAATATCGAAATTACTCTGGTGGTTGGCCATAAATATCTGAGGCCGGTCGTCAAAGACATTTTCTTTTCCTATCACCTCTACCTTGACATTTGAAACAAAGAGCAACAACCGTGCCCAAAGATTTGGCACCCTGCATACTCTGATTTCTTCCATGAAGAAAAGGGGTGATGTAACAAACACAAAGCCCGCTGCAAATGCCGTAATAAAGAGACCCGCTATCACCATGAGCGCAGAACGAATCATTGGATTTTCCTTGTTGTAATTCGTTATCTGATGGAATCTTATAATATAATTACTTAATAGCACAGATCATGTCAACAAGGAATATAATTAGATTGTCAAGTTTAGTTAAGTGGTGTATAGGGCTAAGATACATTATTATTAAGGGGGGTTAAAATGATTAACAAAGCTATCCTTGTAGGAAGACTCGGAGCCGATCCCGAGGTACGATATACTCAAGATGGCACGATGGTTACAAATCTCAGATTAGCCACCAGCGAGCGGTGGAAAGACAAAAGCGGTGAAAGGGCAGAGAGGACCGAATGGCACAGAATTGTTACTTTTGGAAAATTGGCGGAGATATGTGGAAATTATCTTTCGAAAGGAAGCTTGGTTTATATTGAAGGCAGGATTCAAACACGATCCTGGGAAGATAAAGATGGTGGTAAACGATACTCCACAGAAATAGTCGCCTTAAATATGCAAATGCTTGAGTCAAAAGGCCAGGTATCGGAATCGCAATCTTCGGATCGGAATGAATCAGAGCAAACATATTCAGGTTCAGAATCGGTACCCGAAGACGACGTTCCCTTTTAGCAGTTCACAAGAGCCACCTGTAATTATCAAAGCTTACCGGTTCAGT
>CAYVXX010000190.1:0-2076 GCA_964454305.1 uncultured Syntrophales bacterium
ACAATGGAAAAGTGGGTAGAAATTGTAAAAGCTTTTCAACAGATTACAGTAGATGTTCAGGGACGATACGAAAAACAGGATCTGGATATTAAAAATATTTCCAAAGATTCCTGGGTAGTCTGGAATATGACCCGCGACAGCATGGCGGGTAGGTAATGAAATCTCACCGAAAATATATTGCAATCTTCTTTCTTGCCCTCTCGGGCTTTTTCATCCTTTTCCTCTCTATATTGTTGAAGGGTATCATCTTCAATATACTTGTCCAGGTAGACAATGATCTTTTTACGCAATTTCTATTGGCCAGGGAGCGGCTCAGGGAAGATACAAAAGCCGTTTACAGTGATGTTGTTATAGTCGGCATAGACGACAGGACACTAAATAAGCTTGGCGTGTATAGCCCTCAAAAATATCGGAGATACCATGTTGATGTTCTTGTAAATATCCTTAAAGGACAACCAAAAGCCGTGGTTTACGATATCCTTTTCGGAGATTCACATGATGATCCGGAAGTCGACCGGAAACTTTCCGAGGTCATGAAAAAGGGGCATGTTTTCTCAGTCTGTTTCGGATCGGATCATGATCGATCAGGCGGCATGTTCAAACCGCTTGGCTTCGACATTCCCCAAAACCTTAATATGACATTTGAAAGCGAAAAAGGTTTTGAACCAATACTTCCTGCAATTTTTAATTCACTGGAGGGAGCTGGTCTTGCAAATGTGTATCCTGATAGAGATGGGATGTTAAGAAAAGTCCCTGTCTTTTTTAATGTAAATGACAAAATGTATTCCACTATTGCATTTGAGGTATTCAGAAAAATAAATGGAATTCCTCATAGTGAAATTTTGATTGAGGACGGGAAAATAACGTCAGCGGGAACGACAATACCGGTTGATAATTACTGCAGGGCATATGTAAATATCGATAAGAAACACAGAATTAGAGGGATATCGTTTTACGATGTCTTGGCTGGCCGTGTGCCGGGCCGCTTTTTTCGCGACAAGGTTGTGTTTATGGCGGCAACCGCGACCGGCCTTGGAGACATGAAACTGGTTCCATTATACGGCTATATTGCCGGGGTCAGGATTCATGCCAATTTGCTTCTCAATCTCATCTACAAAAATTTTATCCGTGAGATTTCAGGGAAACATTACTACTTTCTGATATTTTTTGCTTCCCTCTTTTACACCTACATTTTTTATATGCGGCACGAACTGTCACCGTTTAAGATGATTACGAATTATATATCGGATATAGGAATCGTAACCAGGGTCGGTGAAATAATCCTGAAAGTGCCTCTTCTCAATCGTTTTTATGGGGTGATTAAAAAGAAGGGTAAAAAAAGCTATGGTCTGAAAATATTTTTTCTTGTGTTTTCCGAAATCAGGCAGAGGCTAGCGCCCCTTTTTATACATTTAGTTATACTTTATCTCGCACTGTTTTTAATATTCTATGAGTTCAATATTTTTATCAAACCGTCTGCTGTCATGATACAGCTGCTTATCGCCTATATTGTTGTTCTTGAGTTTAAGCGGATAGATTTCAGCGAGATATTACCTGCGGGAAAAAGTTCTAAATAACGGTGCTACTTAGCCGGATTATTTTTCAAGAATGGCTCATGGCCACGGTGACAGGGAGCGCACCCGCAAGCCCCGCCCTGTGGGCGGGGAGATTCACTCACTTCGTTTCCGTTTATTTTTTCAACGTTTTATCAAGCCAATTGAGGATGCGCTCATTTGATATCATCATTGCACCCATCTGGCAGTGCTCTTCGGCTCCTTCTTTCACCGTGAACAGCATGTAGTCCTTTGGACTGCGCAGTGCTTCATAAAGGTGTTTTGCCTGTATGTGGAAATCTTTATCCCCCTCAGAGTCAGCAACAAGCATATTACAGGTGATCATATCTACACAACTTTTCAAATTGTATGGCCTTGTCAACCGCAGGTAATCGCTGGGGGATTTCGCTCCAAATGTCCACATACCGTTATGAAAAAACCATCGTAAACCGGTGTTCTTTTTCATTGCCTCATACATCTCTTTATCGAATTCGGCTGATGCGGATCTGTTGTCTAATATTTT
>CAYVXX010000191.1:0-2048 GCA_964454305.1 uncultured Syntrophales bacterium
TGCCTTATTCCCAGAGCGAAGATAAGCTTTTCAAGAGGCGGGTTTTTCGATTGTTCCAGCGCTTTCAGGAGATTCGTTGCAGATTTATCCGCCATCCTTTCAAGCTTTGTCAATTTTTCCTGAGTCAGGTAGTAGAGGTCTGCAGGATCGTCTATAGTTTTTGTGTCTAATAGTTGTGAAACCAGCTTTTCTCCCAGTCCCTCTATGTCCATGCCGCCTCTGGAAGCAAAGTGTCTTATATTTTCCCTGATCCGGGCGGGACAGGCAAAGCCGATACACCTGTGGGCGGCTTCACCTTCAAGCCTGACAATTCTGGAACCACATTCGGGACAGTTAGCCGGTATCCTGAAAGGTTTTTCGCCGCCGCTTCTCTTTGATTCGATAACCTTCACAACCTCCGGTATTACATCTCCGGCACGCTGGATGATGACCGTGTCGCCAACCCGGATATCCTTTTTGTCTATCTCATCCTGATTGTGGAGGGTGGCCCGACTGACCATAGCCCCGCCCACACTGACCGGTGTCATCAGAGCCACGGGGGTGAGCACCCCTGTTCGCCCAACCTGTACCTTGATATCCTCGATTACCGTTGTTTCCTGGGAGGCAGGAAATTTACACGCAACGGCCCATCGGGGGCTTCTCGAAACAGCACCAAGGCGGGTCTGGATATCAAGTGAGTCAACCTTTATAACAACGCCGTCAATCTCATAGGGAAGTTCGTGCCTGATACGAATCATGTCCTGGTAATATTCGATACATTCACCGATGTTTTCTGCCTGTCTGATATGAGGATTTACCTTGAACCCCCATTTTGAAAGGGTTTGCAGAACCCCTTGGTGTTTTTGAAAGGGCTCCCCCGTGAGTGCCCCTGTTCCATAGCAGAAGATATCAAGTGGTCTTTTTGCTGTTATCCTGGAGTCAAGCTGACGGAGAGAACCTGCTGCCGCATTTCGCGGATTGGCAAAAGGAGGGTCACCTTCATTCAGTCTGCGCTTGTTCAGTTTTTTGAATGCATCAATCTCTATATAAACCTCTCCCCTTATCTCGATCTCCTCGGGGATGGGGGCATCTACCTTTTCTTTTAATTTCAGGGGAATGGATCGTATCGTTTTCAGGTTTTGAGTGACGTCTTCCCCCACACTCCCGTCTCCTCTTGTCAATCCGGCCGTCAGAATGCCCTTTTCATAGATCAGGTTGACGGCCACACCGTCGAGCTTCGGCTCGATCACAAAGGGGACATTTTCACCGCTGCCCAGGAAACGCTTTATACGTTCATCAAACTCTCTTATATCTGCTTCGGAAAAGGCATTGGAGAGGCTCAGCATCGGGGTGAGGTGAGCGACCGTATTGAACTTTGCAAGGGGAGTTGCCCCGACACGCCGTGTGGGAGAGTCTGTATCATTGATGTAACCTGAAAATTCCCTTTCCAGAGCGATCAACTCCAGCATAAGGCCGTCATATTCCGCGTCAGAGATTTCAGGATCGTCAAATCGGTAATACCGTTCGTTATGGTAGTTGATCTGTTCTCTCAGCTCTTTTATTCTTTTTATGGCAAGTTCTTTTTCCATTATTTGACGAGTTTTAGATCAGGTTTCTTCTGTGGGGGTCTTTTGCTGCCTGGGCTACCTTTACGGGAACTAAGAATATGTTCATTAAATATCTGGTTTTTTGCCCTGACAGAATTGATAATGAAAAAGATGATCACCGATTTTTCCCATTCCTTGCCGGTATCAAATTGCTCTATCCTCAGTTTATACTTTTTCCACAAGCTGTTGAGTGAGGCCTCATCCAGTGCAAGAATTTTTTCGGCAATCCTGTTTAAAGTTGCTTCCATTTCCTTGACTCCTGTTCTGCTTTTTGACGTCCTTTTTAGTTGCCACCTACTGCCATCATCTTTAATATGAAATATTATATGTCACCAACCGAAAAGTCAAATCGAAAGCATAAATAAACGTTCAGCGATCGGCTTTCAGCTTTGTATTTAACGCTCTGTTATTGCTAATGCTTGTGACCGGGAGCGCACCCGCAAGCCCGCCTTGTAGGCGGGG
>CAYVXX010000192.1:0-1960 GCA_964454305.1 uncultured Syntrophales bacterium
AAGAGTAATTCGTCGTTCTTCTCTAAATTTAATGACACCCCGTGAAAATCCTCAAGCAGACTGTTGCCCTGCATGATTTTGTAATCCAGATTCGGTAGCGGTTTTATATCAAGGTAATTTTCCTCATCCACTACAAGGGAAAGCCAGAGGCGGAGCTTGGCAATTTCAATGGCACCAGGGTCGATATCTACCCCATAAAGAGAGTCCTGAATGCAGTGGCGTTTGAATTCGTAAGCGGTTTTCCCGGTTTTAAGGTAGATCTCCAGCACATTCCGGGCCTTTACGATTTCGTGCATCATTCCGACGGGAAAAGCGCCGGAGCCGATTGCGGGGTCGCAAATTTTGATGGTCTCCAGCTTTTCATCCAGGAGCCGGGCATTTTTGCGAATGGATTCATCAACATGGTATTCGTATGATGTTGTTCCCTTTATTCCATTTTCTTTGGCGGTATCGTGCTCTATGGCGAATTCGCCTTTGTGTATGAAATTTTCAATATGTTTCTTTGGAATAACCGTTTTGTATCCTGTGCTTTTTAGTCTCAATTGCTCCGGTTCAGGATCTCCAAATAATTTTTGCTGTGTGGGCCTCTCTTGTGATAGTGAAATTTCCCCGGTGTTGACCGCTGTATCCAGATAGTTAATAAGGCTTTCCTGACACATATAGTGGACGATCTCACGCGGGGTGTAATAGGCACCCTGACCCTTGCGCAAGTTTTCGGGAAGGAGATTTTCAAATACTTTTCCAAGCATCTCCGGGTCAACGGCAACTTCTTTTTCCAGGGGTTCGTCTTCCTTAACGGTAAAGTTATAACGATCAAAGATATCCAGGATACCAGTGCCTGTATCTCCGGCTTTTGTCTTTTCTTTGTTTGAAAACAATTCATCAGGCAAAAGAATGTTTGTGTTTTTCCAATCGTATGTCGCTTCGAATAATCCGCCATTCAGGAATGGGATTTTGCAGTCAAATTTCGGGTAATAGCTCAGATCAATTGTTGCCCGTCCTTCGGTGGTAGCCAATGCCTCGTAAAACAGGTATTCCAGATAATCATTGAAAAAGTTCTTGTTATCGGCGACACATCTTTTTAGCAATGTCCCGAGAAATCTCTTATCACCCTGCCCCCATCTTTCATCTTTGGGTACACCCAACCAACCTTTTTTCTGGAGGAAATAGAGAAAAACTATCCGGCCCAACAGTTTCTTGGCAAAGTTGGCGGTGTCGATGGATTTGGTTTTAAATTCCTGTTTTATCTTGCTGTCTTTTTTTAGAATGCGATCAAGCTCTTCGGTTAGTCTCTCGAATAGTCCTTTATAGTCCAGATAGAACTGTTTTGTGACGGCTTCAACACTGAAGGCATCTTCCAATTCTGAGAGAGTGGGATTTCTTGAATAATTTTTCAGAAGGGGCAGCAACTGCTGCCGGGCGGTATGATTCGGTTCATTCTTGCCGACAAGGAATGAATATCTCTTTGCCGGGGTGAGTTCTTCTTTTACTTTGACTTTGCCGGATTCAGTGACCTCCTCTTTGTATTCCATTCGCACATAGGAAAAACGCCAGTCGTCTAAATCAGGAGAGGCAAAGGCGACCAGGGCCGCGTCTCTCAACACATCGCCACGACCCCCGTTCAGATACCACGCGACAAAGTTTCGCTGCCTTGTGCGGGCATGTTCAAGCGCGGCTTTCCGCTTCAGATGTACGATGAGCACGTCGATCCTTTCGCCATTCGGGTCTGTGTAAATGCCGATGCGACGATATTGTTTAACGTGATTTACGAATGAATGTCTGATGTAGTTTCCATATAGATAAGGGAAGGCTTTTGATTCATCGATATCGTTGAGGAGGTTTCGTATAAAATTTGAGAAACTGCTTTCATTGAAAGGACGGTTGAAGGTATCGCTGATTAGATTTTCTGCTGCCTGTTTGTCCATGATTATATTTTGCCCCTCACCCTCACCCACTCCCG
>CAYVXX010000193.1:0-1959 GCA_964454305.1 uncultured Syntrophales bacterium
TGCGGGGAGACTCAATTCGCTGAAAAGTTCATTGAAAAAAGTAAGGAAATAGTAGATTGAAAGCTGGAAGTGATGGATCTGCTTGGGTTTGGCCGGTAAATGGAGGATAAGCTCTGTGAATTCTATGTTGCCAGCAAACTCAAATAATATTGAATAACCAAAACCTGGTCCATGTATTCAGAATTTTCTCCGCTATCAACAATTGCCGCTATAAGGCGCTCCGATATTGTCCTGGCCGCATCTTTTCTTCCGCTATCAACCAACCTCCGGAAAATGTAATCATAGATGGATACCTGGGTTGCAATATCACTTTCAAAAAACATGGCTTCGGTCTCATCCCAAGCGGCCTGATCGGCCAAATAGCCTATGGCCAGGTTCCGGGTCATTAAACTGTCATAATTATTATTGTATTCCACGGCAAAAGGAAGAATGTCTTCAATATGTTCTTTTAGTGTCAAAGGACTTTCAGGGGAGCAGTAAAAGTAAGGTTCCAGATAACCTTCGGACTTTTTGCCGTATAAATGCGGGCAGTTGTTCTGCTCATCAACAAAACGGCAAAGTGGCGTGCCCTGGTAGATTCTACCTCCTAATGTGTATTCATATCGCCTGAAAAAATCAGGTGGGAATCTCATCATTTCCTTGAGTGTATGATCAATGGTCTCAAATGTTTCTCCGGGCAGACCGAAAATAAGGTTTAATGTGCAATCAATATTGAACTGTTCACACAGCTCGATGGTTTTTACAATATCATTTTGACGGTAAGACACCCCGTTCATCTCAAGAACGCTATCAGCAAAACTGTCGCAGGTAATGATAATAGAAAATCCGGCTTCAGCCAGCAGCCCGGCAAATTTGTCATTAAATAGCCTCGGCAGGAATTGAGAAGAAAAACGAAAATGTTCATGCAGCTCTGCTTCTAAAATTTTCCTGATCAGGATCGAGCCATATTCGAGGTCCGGTATATTAAACTCCGTATCTACAAAAAAAATTTTTCTAATTTCATCATATTTTTCTGCGATACCGCTCAGCTCTTTGATAACATCATCATGCTCCCTGAAAATAAATTTTCTTCCCTCAATGAGAGGCTCAACACAGTAGGAACAGTTCTGATTGCATCCCCGTTTAACCTGTACCGGTAGTCCCGCTGTTTCATACGCATAATTAAATTTTGTCTCTCTTTCAGTAATTGAGCCGATTTTCTTAAAGCTATAGGGTAGCTTCGGATTTACATGGACGCCGTTTTTGTCTTGAAATACCATGTTTGGAACCATGGCTATTTTATTATCGTCGGGAAAAACTTCAAGAAACTGACGCATAGGCTCCTCACCTTCTCCGACGATACCATATTTAATATCCAGCTCTTTCAAGATCGCAGCCGGAGATATGCTAAAAGCGCCGCCTCCGGCTATAATAGGCACATCCGGCCTGAATTTTTTAATGGCCTCGACAATCTGTTTCACTTCGGGAAGAAAGTAAAAGGCTCTGTAACCCACACCTTCATAATTTCCATACTGTTCACATGACATGCAGGTATCAATATTGCGTAGCCCAAGCCCTATCAGATCAGGACTTGTGCGCTCTAATATCATGGCCACGTTGGTTTCAAGATCAGTTGAGGCTAAATAGGGAAAATCAATGGTCACATTGTAAGAATGCCTGCGGAGGTAATCAGCAATCAGATCTAAACCAAATGGGTAGACCTGCTTTACAAGATAGTATTTATCGGTATATAAGAGTAAAATTCTTTTAGGATGCATAGACGACATGCCTCAATTGATTGGAAATTTGCTTGGAAATAGGGGGTCAGGTCTTGCTTTTTGCCATCTACCCAGCTTATCAATCACCAAAACAATAAAACCCGATCTCTTTTCCGAGCAACGGGGTCTTATCTTAAGTCACTCCACGGCTCCCGAATCACTGTCAAGAACCTTTGGAGACATGAAAGATCGCGGGGAGATT
>CAYVXX010000194.1:0-1924 GCA_964454305.1 uncultured Syntrophales bacterium
AAAAACGACCCGTAATGTCTGTTACAACGGACGAAACGACTTCTACAAATTAGGCTTCAAAAAATCAAGGTAAATTTAAATCCACTAAAATAGATGTGTTCGTAAAAAGTCCGTTTTCTTCGCTCAGAACCATTTTGGGGATGCTGTTATTGCCCGGCTAAAAATCTAAAACTCGTGCTTATGCACTCAAACAGTTAGATTTTCTTAACGCCGGTCACTATCATCATCTTTTTCCCAAAATGCTTCGATTACTCACGTGATTCTTCGAATTCGCTCCGAAAAGACTTTTTACAAACTTGTCAACTACAATCACATTTTCTTAAAAACGTCAATAAATTCAAATTTATCACTATCAAATAACCCTCTGTCACTTAACTTTATACTGGGAATAACTAATAAGGCCATTAAGGATAAGGCCATAAAGGGTGCATGTAATGCTGAACCGAGGGATTTTGCCATACTGTCTATTTCAGCGTATCTTTCTGCTACACTGGAATAATCACTGTTACTCATGATTCCGGCAATTGGCAAAGGCAATACCTCCTCATGATCTTGAGATACCGCACAGACACCGCCTCTATTTTCAATAATCAAATTAACAGCCTTACAAATGTATTCATCACTGACACCAACGGCTATGATGTTGTGTGAATCATGGGCCACACTGGAAGCGATGGCTCCATTTTTCAGTCCGAAATTTTTGATAAACCCGACCGCTACATTTGCGTCCTTATAGCGATTTACAACGACCATCTTCAATATGTCCCTTTCAACATCCGATACAGCACAGCCATTTTCTAACTTCGGAGTCACAATCAATCTGTTTGTAACCAACTGGTGGTCAATCGTCTCGATTACATTTATATTCCCATTTTTGTATGGAAGCGCAAAATCTCCGACTTTCTTTTTATCTACATTAAAATTGTTCACTATCTCCGATGTGCCCCTGGATATAAATGACCTGCCTTCTTCCGCCACAACTTCTCCATTAATATAGGTCTTTAAAATATTAAAGTTATCGAGACTGTCTACCATAATGAAATCAGCGCTATCTCCCCTGCGCAGCAGTCCCACATCCAAATTGTAATGCAGGACAGGGTTAACACATGCAACTCTGAGAACTTTCATAACATCAATACCACGATCCAAAGCCCTTTTTACCAGATCATTTATGTGCCCCTTTATCAAATCATCCGGGTGATCATCATCACTGCAAAACATACAGCTTCCATAATGTTCTTCAACAAGTGGTATCATCTCTTCAAAGTCCTTCGACGCGGAACCCTCTCTGATCAGAATTTTCATCCCCAGTTCAATTTTTTCCAGGGCCTCTTCCCTCGTGATACACTCATGATCGGTGGTTATTCCGGCACTTATATACTTCTCCAAATCCTTACCACGCAGCCCCGGGGCATGACCGTCTATCGGCTTTGCGTATTTTTTAGCGATCCGGATCTTTCCCGAAACAACGGGGTCATCATTCAAGACCCCCGGGAAATTCATAACCTCCGCCAGATATTTTATCTGATCCAGTTGCAAGAGTTTCTCTATATCTTCAACACCTATGGCTGCTCCACTGGTCTCAAAGGATGTTGCGGGCACACAGGAAGGCGCACCAAAATAAAATTTCATTGGCACAGTTTCTCCGTTTTCAATCATAAATTTAACCCCATTCACACCCAAAACATTGGCTATTTCATGAGGATCGGAAACAGTTGCAACCGTGCCGTGAATCGATACCGCCCTGGCAAATTCTGATGGGATCAGCATAGAACTTTCTATATGGATATGCGCATCAATCAGGCCGGGAACGATATAATTTTCATAATCGTTATGTTCCCGTACAATATCCACGATCCTGCCGTCGGAGATTATCAATGTCCCGGGATATATTGCCGAGTTCAAGACATCAACAATGTTACCT
>CAYVXX010000195.1:0-1820 GCA_964454305.1 uncultured Syntrophales bacterium
GGTGTTTGGCATCCGATACCTTGAGATATGCCCCGGTATGTTGATATTTCAGATGCCCCATGTAAGCGGCAAGGACCGGCAAGGCACGCTGTGGGGATTTCCCCCGCTCCTTTACCTGTTTTAAGGTGTTTATGGCAAAGGAGTGGCGAAGGCTGTGAGGCGTGGGTGATCCGAAGGTAATATCACCTATAAGCTGTTTTGGTCTGTTAAGGCCCATGTCCCTCACTGCCTGATGAAAGACCAAGCGTATTTTATTGCCTGTCAATGCCATTTGCTTTCGTCCCGCCAGAAGGCAAAGATTTTGATCATCGGGACATAAGGCTTTTCGCACTGCCAGGTAATTTTCGATCTCTGGCAGTACATTTTTGGGAACGGGGATCAACCGGTCCTTTCTGAACTTGGTCTTCTCGATATAGATGGTGCCGTCATCGGAGCGGTAGTGATGCCGCAACAGCCGGATAGGTTCCGATATTCTCATCCCGCATCGTGCCAGAAGGACAATGGCCAGGTAGAGTGCCATATCCCTCAAAAAGTGTTTTTGGCCTTTTCGTATCCGTTTGCACGCAGCCGCAAGCAATCGGTCGGTTTCTTCCGGCGAGAAAACAAAGGGGATAAAAGATCTGCCTTGCAGTGGTGGAACGTCCCGCAGGGGATTTTCCGCATAGTATTCCTTACGAATCAGATATTGGAAAAATATGCGGGTTGCAGAGAGGACCTTGTTGACGCTTCGCATTTCAAGTTTGAGATCTGCTCTGAGTTCAAGGAAGAATGAGGGTTGCAATAATATCTGTTGGTCAACTTTCCGCGATTTCAAGTACCGGTCAAAGATTTTAAGCCATGATATTGAAGGGTTCTTTGAATACCCGAGACTTTGACGGTAAGCCATGTATTCCTCCAGCTGCGGGGCCAGAAAGCTCTCAAAGGGTTTCATCGAAAAGAACCTCCCGCATCATTTTGGTGTGGACATGAAGATAGTTCCTGGTGGACTCGATTTTGTCGTGCCCCAGCATCTCTTTGATTTCATATATTGATACACCTGTCTCCAAGAGGTTCTGTGCATAGGTATGCCTAAGCCAGTAGGCCGATCCGGGAATCCCCGCCTTTTTCATGCATCTTCTGATGTGACCAACAACGGTCCCCGAAGATGCTGCCACGTACGGTTTGTGGAATCTCAATAAAAGTGTGCGGCATTTGCTCGCGGGACGGGCGTCAACTATATATGCAGCGATGGCCTTGATCGTATTTTCGGGAACAGGAAGTGTCATCGAATGATTGTTTTTTCTGTTCCTGACAGTCAACTCACCCTTGCTGAATGAAATATCATCCAGGGTGATCCTGCTTATTTCCACGGGTCTGAGCCCCATAGTATACGCCAGGTGAACCATGGCACAGGTTCTAATATCCCGCCGGGAAGAGAGCTTTAAACTGGCAAAGAGTTTTTGCACTTCCTTTGGTCTCAAAAACCTGGGTGGCTTTTCCTTGGCATATATACGTCTTCCCACCACCATGGGGGCAAGATCTCTGCGTATAATTCTGCGTTCATGATACAGATAACGCAGGAAACCCCGGATCATGGAACGGCGGGATCTCTGAGTTGCCGGCGCAAGGTTCTTAAAAAACTCTGCCAGAAAGGCATCAACCTGTTCAATTTCAAGAGAAGGAAGACCGATTTTATGTTTTTTTAGATAATCATGAAAAGAAACAAGTACCCCCCTGGTAGAGTTGATATGCCGGCATGGAACCTGTCTGCTCTTTTCATAATAGTTCAGATATTCATCATAGATCTCCGGCAGATCGAGCTGGTATTTCGGTTTTCTTAA
>CAYVXX010000196.1:0-1795 GCA_964454305.1 uncultured Syntrophales bacterium
GAATCGGCCGATATTATGATTGGCATACCCTGTTACAACAACGAGAAAACGGTCGAGCATGTGATCCGGATGGTCACTTATGGTCTTGCCAAACATTATAAGGATATGAGAGGTGTGATTTTTATTGCTGATGGTGGATCAACCGACGATACTCGTGAAGTAGCTAGGGAGTTTCAGATCAAACCATGGCAGGAGAAGATTGTAACAATATACCGGGGTCCTGCCGGCAAGGGAACTGCTTTGCGATCCATGTTCGAGGCAGCCAACCGACTTAAAATCAAGGCATGTGCTATTGTCGATTCCGACCTTCGCAGCATCACACCGGACTGGATAAAATATCTTCTCGATCCCGTACTGGAAAGGGGATATCAGTATGTAGCCCCGGTTTATATGCGGCACAAATATGACGGTACCATAACAAATAATATTGTATATAACTTGACAAGGGCACTTTACGGAAAAAGGATACGCCAGCCTATAGGCGGAGACTTCGCCCTTTCCAGGGACGTGGTCAAATTCTATATAGAACAGGATGTCTGGGAAACGGACGTGGCTCGCTTCGGTATTGATATCTGGATGACCACGAATGTTATAACTCGCAACTTGAAAATTTGCCAATCAAATCTCGGTGTTAAAATCCACGATGCGAAAGATCCTGCTCAGCATCTTGGCCCCATGTTTCGCCAGGTAATCTGGACAGTATTTTATCTCATGGAGGAATATGAAAACTACTGGAAAAATGTACGAGGAAGCGAATCCGTCGAAATGTTTGGTTTTGAAGGTGATTTGGAACCGGAACCAATTAATGTCAATATAGATGGAATGATCGAGAACTTCAAGACCGGCTTCCAGCAGTTTTCCGCTCTGTGGAATGATATCTTCAGTGAACAATGCTTCGAACATATCAGGAAGGCTTCAGAAATGGACGCTGCAAATTTTTATCTCCCTACCGATATCTGGGTCAAAATCCTCTACGAACTTGCAGCCACTTTTCATGCATGGCAGATTAACCGATACAAACTTATCGATCTGATGACTCCGCTATATTATTGTCGAGTGGCTTCTTTCATAAGAGAAAGCCGGGATATGTCATCTCAGGAAGCAGAGGCTCTTGTCGAAGATCAGGCTTTGAAGTTTGAAGAACAAAAGGATTACCTGATACACCTTTGGGATAAGAAATCAGAAAAAATTGCAGAGACAGAACCATGATGGTATCTCAAAATACATCGCAGATGGATTTTACAAGTATCTAATTATTAAAAATATTCTACGGGGAGTCTGAGGGGAATCCCCTCAGAGTGAGACCTTTCGCAAAAGGTCTTATAGTGTTAAGCGAGTGGCCTGCTACCATTGAGCCTTTCGTAAATCCGAACATACTCGGCAATCATGGTATTCAAGTCGTATCGTTCTCTCGCTTCCTTCATGATCCTCTTGATTTGCGGCCCTCTTATCTCTATGGGATACCGGTGAAAACGAACACTCTTTGCCAAACCATACCAGAGACCCCCGGAATCATAATTCCGGAAGAGGAATCCATTCCCAACATCCTGGGGAGCACCTTCAATTTTCAATCGCAATTCTCGTATCTTATCGTGGTAGCCGCCTGTATCGCGATTCGTAGCAGTCGCCCCAAAAAGATTGCCAACCTGATCGATCTGACCGCATGGTTCATACAGCGAAGCGCCAAAGACGTCACTGGCCGCGGCAAAACCAAGCATTGATAATTCTTCGTCGTAGTGATGGTAGACAATTTTGCCTCCCGATGCCCACGCGATCCGACCCATCGTTTCCTCAT
>CAYVXX010000197.1:0-1753 GCA_964454305.1 uncultured Syntrophales bacterium
AAGGGTGTTCACTTTTAATCTTTAAACAGTTCACTTTTAAAATTTAGCTAACACACCTTATTCAGTATTTGATGTGATCAAATTCTCGGAAACATCTCTTGCAGGTTTTAATAAGTAGCCTGTCCAGCAAGTATCCCTCTGTTCTGCTTCCTTTTCCTTGTTTTGCCATTTGTTGCCTTTCTCTCACATTCTCCCATTATTTAAATATTGCGTTCCCGGAATTCCTGACATTAGAAGCAAAACACCGCCACATCTACGGGAGTCTACACAATGTGCCAGGAAATGAAGCGTCTGAAAAAATCCGTCGTCTTAACAAAAATCCGTTTCCTATAGCTGTCTTTGAGATCTTCCTTTTTCTCAACCAGAAGACCGAAGTAGACACCGAAACGTTCCAGCACGCGCAATTCAACGCAGTCACTGACGATTTCGTAGGCAGGCTTGTAGGTCTCGACAACCTCCGCCAACATCTGAGGATACGCTCCAATCAGGCAATTCGCAATGACTCTCCCATCAACATAATCCATTGCCTTCTTTTTGAGCAGGTAGAGAGAAAAGAGGAATGATTGCTGTATTATATAAAATTCCGGATATCCATCCTGAAAGCCCCAGTTAAACTCTGTCGTGAATATCTTCAATAGCTTAAAATAATGCTCACCCCCAAATCCTCCGTCAACAATTGCCCTTCCGTTTTTCGTAAGGCTGAAAGCCCCCTTTCGTTTCTTAATCCAGCCGCACATGGTGAGAATATGACGAATCGATAAAACCTCCGTCATGTCTTCTTCGGATTTTGTCCTTCTGAACCAGGGAAATCTTTCATTATCGTACATCTTTTCGGCCAGATCTCTGGAAAAGCCAAGGGACAGGTTCCCTTTTTTTGTCGCTTTCACGGGTTCCGATTCTGAGAGGGCGTTTAGAAATATAAGGACGCGCATAACTACCGGAATCGTCTGAAACTCACTCGGAGGCAATCCCACATTGAAATCCACGATATCCGAAGTCCCGTCATATGGACGGCTAAGCATCCGATGCATCTGATCCGGGCTTATTCCGAGAAATCCCTGCGCCGGTTCACGATTCTTACGTTCCATGAAAGTCTGCAAAAACGCATTGGCCTCGTCGATGGAATCAAAATCCCTGCCTGCCATTTCTTCTTTGATTTCATTAAATGTATCCCGCACCATACTCTGCTTTCTTGACAACTCGTCCTTACCCATACAGCAATATTTATACTTCTTTCCTGACCCGCATGGGCACAACTCATTTCTTCCTATCTTTGCCACAAACCACCCCGATCTGCTCGTTCCAGCTTATCTTTTTTTACATGACAGATTGATGAATACCGACATTGTATGCCTGAAATCCGTGAGGACGAAGCCCCCGGGGAATTAGTCTTACTCAGTTCAGCTCAGCGGAGTAGAGAAGGTTGCCGATGTCTTTTTCTTTTTCCAGTGCTTCCTTCAGCTCGAATCCACATTCTTTTGAACATAAAGTAAACATGAAGTCTTTGCCATCTTTTCGCGCGTCAGAGTCAGATGAAGGCACAATAGCCCATATAGTTTTCCCAATGGTCATTATTGTGACAGACATTATTCCGCCTTCGTACTTTGAGATGTCTACCTCTGGTCTTTTCTTACAACTCAGCGCAAATAGCTCCTGGTTCTCTCCGATTTTCTTGTTACACCAGCAGCATGTTGTCAGCACTTTCTTTACCTTGGGCTTTTTCCTTCTCAGTTTCATAGTCTTTCAACTCTCT
>CAYVXX010000198.1:0-1740 GCA_964454305.1 uncultured Syntrophales bacterium
TCAAAGAATTAATCGTAAATCATGTAATAAGGAATTCTGATTCTGAATTCCTCCTAAGTAAATCAAAACAACAGAAGAAATACCTTCAATATATCTATGAAAAATTCGGATTTTTAGAAATTAGGGAAGTCCCGGAGTTTCCCTATGAAATAAAAGGGCTTGAGAAGCTAAAGGAAGTAGACAGGTCGTTAAGAGAAAGTTTCTGCAATAAAAATCCGTAATCTACAGGAAAGAATCCTTTCCTACGAAAAAATCTTAGCAAAGTTCAAAGTAATAAAGTCATGAGAGGAAGAGGGTAGGGCCTGTTCCCCGAACAGGCCTGTGAGACCTTTGCCGATGGCAATTTACTTTTTCAGAGTAAGGGCAGGGTCGAATCTTCCAGCTACTGTGGGGCTTTGGGCGTTTTTGGTTGACCGTCTTACCGATTGAGACAGATAAGGAATCAACTCGCCCAGAGTTACCATATTATCATTATTGTAATCCGCTTCCCCATTCAGTCCGTTTAACAGATGGTAGGTAAAGACGCCGTGTCCACCTCCCCACTGTTTGCCCTCCTGCGACAGTTGTTTATCATCGGATGCCGTGATTACCGCGATGCCTTTTCCCACGTTTGTAAGACTTTGCAGGGCTGTGGCTGTGGTTGGTTTAATGGTAATTGCGCGCCTCCCCTGGATAAATGCCGATCCGACTCCACCGGCATGGCAGGCGTCCGCAATGACCACCACTCTTTCAGCCTTTATAAATCTTTTCAGTGCGGTTTCCACATCCCACATAGGAAAGCCGGTGGATGAAATCATGTCAAAATCGGTGTCGTATGATAGTAAGAACAGATTTTCAGGCTCATCAGGTGACGGAGGAGATCCATGGCCGGCAAAATAAACGATTACCATATCTTCTGCGATTGCCTGTTTCAGCCAACCGAACAGGGCGTTTTTGATATTCCGGGTAGTGGCGGACTCGTCCGCAAGCAGTTTTACACGTGATGGAGAGTATCGGCCTCCATTTTCTGAGATCAGCCAGTTATAGAGCGATTGTGCGTCCTTTGAAGCGTATCTCAAACAGGGGATACGGGAGTCTTTATACTTTGACACGCCGATAATTACCGCCCATTTTTCACCCGCAAATCCCGGTCCTTCTATTATTATGGTTTTTGGTTCGACTCTTTTCACCAATCTGAGGTTCATCTGGATTGTGGCAGTGTGAATTCTACCCTGTCGAAGGAATTTCACCTCCGCCTGATCTGTACGTGGGATAAATTCATCAGTAAATCTTTTGTCACTTACTCCAGCCAGGGGCTCACTGCTAATTTCCGTAAGGGTATCCCCGGGTTTGAGACCGGCCCGGTCAGCCGGAGCGTTCTTATACACATCAACTATCTTAATTCCTTTTTCATGTTTTTGTGTCTGTACTCCAAGAATTTGTCTTCCCTCAAGTAGCTGAGACGCTTTTCCGTCGTCTCCTTTTGCAAGGTAGCACATGGCAAGTTCGAATTTAAAATCTCTTTTTTGTAAGTCAGGTGATATATCCAGTCCACTTTCCAACAACTCAATCGCATGATCATATTTCCCTAATTTATAATAACACTGCCCGAGAGCACGGAAGTTGACGCTATCCTTTTTTATGGCATTTGCTTTTTGAAATTCAGCAATCGCTTCATCATATCTTTTCAATTGGAGATAGTTATATCCCAACCAGTTGTGTGAGACCCAGTTAGTATTATCAAGTTCCACCCACATCCTG
>CAYVXX010000199.1:0-1639 GCA_964454305.1 uncultured Syntrophales bacterium
TAATTTTTTCTCGGTTTCCTATAAGGCGGGTTGCATAGGTAACCTACTATCAGGAACAGGCTGATAATGTTGATACCATGTAATATGGTAGTTGTAAATTAGGCTTTCATATTTTTCATAATGTTTAGTGCATAATTATCATTCCACCCACACATTTTTCTTTTGTTTTTAAAGCTTGTTTTCACGGTAGTATCTTGTTTTATAGCATTGTATGCTATTTTTCTGATGGTTGTTAAATTTTCAGCTCCGTTCCCAGTTCTTACCCTGCAGTAATCCTCTTTGAATATAACGTCCAATATCCAATGGAGCTTGTTCTCAATAAACCAATGTTTACGTACCGCTTTGTTTATAAAGGCTGCATTACCTGACATGGACGATATGTAATAGCGTTCTTCTATGGTTTCTTTCCCACTGGCCTGATGATGTACGGTGGCAGTGATTTTTGCAATACTCCGCACTCCTTTCCATTGGTGGATTTCAAATAGCCAACCCAGATTATTTATGGTAATGCACTCTCTCTTTTCAATACGGCCATGATCCTTTTCTATTTGTGTATCTGTCTGATAAGTATAGTGATCAAATTCAGGGGTTTTAATTTTATCGAATAAATCAATCACCTCATTCTGTAGATTTTTCTGGTTAGCCTTTAGGGCCAAAATATAATCAGCTTTCTTGGTAAGTATCTTTTCGGCTATATCCTTCTGGCATCCCATGGCATCAATGGTAATGACAGCACCTTCTATTAATAACATTGTTAATAAAGCTGGGATAGCCGTAATCTCATTTGACTTCTCATAGCACTTTTGCTGCCCCAACACCAGAGAGTACTCAGATGATAGTGCACTGACCATATGAATAGCTTTCTTGCCCGTACTACTGTCCCGGGAATTACATACTGTTTTGCCATCAACGCTAATAACATCTTTGTCTCGTTTTTCTGTTTGAGTGACAGGGATGTCAATACCAGATCTAATATCATTTGCCCAGTCAACAAAAGATTGCTGAAATTGCCCGGCATCTATCAAGCATATGACACGGTTAAATGTATCATGTGAAGGTATCCCTGCAGGAAGTTTTAGGAATGAACAGAGCCAATCGTGTTTAAATTTACCATATCTTTCGATTTCATGAAAATCGTCAGCCCCTGCAATGACTGCCAGGACGGTTATGAATAAAATCTCGCTTAATAGGTGATCTATTTTATGTGCCTGTCTTGGATCATCAATATGTGCGAAATACTCATTAAAAACATCATAAACAGCCTTATCCTTAATTGTTTCCATGACAAATTATTTAGATTATTATGTATTATATAACTTGACTAATATAAATAATTATTAGTTTTGTTAAAAACTATAAGTCTGAAACTTATGAACAATACAAAGCTTGGGAGACCAGTTGATATTTCAGGTATAAACATTGATGAAATAGAAGAATGGATGCATTCAGACAAATTAATGCGCAAAACATTAATTTGTCAATCTATTCTATCGCTTAACAAAGGAGCACCAATGAACGAAGTCTGCAATGTTCTTGGGGTAACAAGAGAAAGTGTACGCTTGTGGAAAGAGCAACTTCGCAGGGAAGGCCTGGCGGGAATGCTAAAAGAAAAAAAAGTGGGAAAGAGATCCAAACTCAA
>CAYVXX010000200.1:0-1598 GCA_964454305.1 uncultured Syntrophales bacterium
TGACGGAGCGGAAACAGACCTGGATCTGGGTCACTATGAACGTTTCACCCAAACTCCCCTGGGGAAAGCCAATAATCTGACCACGGGACAGGTGTACTTTTCTGTCATATCGAAGGAGAGAAGGGGGGAGTATCTGGGTGGAACCGTTCAGGTAATTCCACATATTACAAATGAGATAAAGGACTACATCAGGGAAGCATCTGTCGGCTACGATGTTGCGATTGTTGAGATAGGTGGTACTGTCGGGGATATAGAGAGTTTGCCCTTTTTGGAAGCTATACGGCAATTTCGTAACGAAGTGGGGAAGCAAAACGGTATTTTTATCCATCTGACCTGGGTACCCTTCATTAAAACAGCAGGAGAGGTCAAAACAAAACCGACTCAGCACAGCGTTAAGGCTCTCCGCGAGATTGGTATACAGCCCGATATCTTGCTCTGCAGGACAGAAGATTTTCTTGCAGATGAAATCAAGGAAAAGATTTCACTTTTCTGCAATGTTGAGGTGGAAGCGGTTTTTACCGCTAAGGATGTGGAGAGTATCTATGAAGTCCCCCTTGTTTTTCATAAGGAGGGGCTGGATCAGAAGATTGTAAATTTATTAAACATCTGGACCGGTCGGCCTCACCTCGGTGAATGGGAGAAACTGGTTGAAAAGATAAAAAATCCTTCTCATGAAGTATCAATTGCTATAGTTGGCAAATACGTTGATTGGACAGATTCGTATAAAAGCCTGAACGAGGCTCTCGTTCACGGGGGAATCAGCAATGATTGTAAGGTGAACCTTCGTTTTATTGATTCGGAACAGCTAGAACAGGAGGAAATCAAGGATCAGTTTGATGGTATCGGGGGGATACTGGTTCCGGGAGGATTCGGGGAAAGAGGGATTGAAGGAATGATCCGGGCTATCAATTATGCCCGTGTTCAAGGAATACCATATTTTGGTATCTGTCTCGGTATGCAGTTGGCTGTAATAGAATATGCAAGGAACGTATGCAAGATGGAAAAGGCGAACAGTACTGAATTTCACGAGGATACCACGTACGCGGTGATTGACTTTCTCCCCGAACAGAGAGACATTACCGACAAAGGCGGAACTATGAGATTGGGTGCATACCCTTGTTTTTTGGGAAAGGATACCTTTGCGTTTGAGGCATACGGAAAGAAAGAAATAAGTGAAAGGCATCGTCATCGTTACGAATTTAATAATGAGTATAAAGATATTCTTGTTCAGAAGGGCTTACGTATCAGCGGGACATCCCCTGATGGCCATCTGGTCGAAATGGTGGAGCTTGAAAATCATCCGTGGTTTGTCGGATGTCAGTTTCACCCCGAATTCAAGTCAAAACCCACGCGGCCCCATCCGTTATTTGTAAAATTTATTGAGGCTTCTCTCAACCATACCGGCTAAATATGAGCTCATATGCACCGCACGGGCCATGATATCCATTCTAATATACTAAAAAATTAACGAGTAGATTACACAATGTTGAAAGCCATCAAAAAAATTTCCGCAAGAATATGGAATTTCTTCAATTCTATCAATATCTATATCGGGCGTGATATTCGAACCGTGCCACCCGGTTCGATACTGCTATTTC
>CAYVXX010000201.1:0-1535 GCA_964454305.1 uncultured Syntrophales bacterium
TTGATATGTTTGGTAGCGGGGGCTGGATTCGAACCAACGACCTTTGGGTTATGAGCCCAACGAGCTACCAGACTGCTCCACCCCGCGCCATTTACCTGTTTGAAAAACAAGTTACTAAATCAATACCATTTAAATGTCAAGAAATTTTCTTTAATTCCTCGATTACTTCGAAAACATTTATTTTTCTTTCTATGCCCTTTATGTCGAAAGTGTCCATACTTTCTACCTTTACAGAATCCTGAACTTCTCCGTAGGTCTCGTCACATATCAGTATCTGATCTTTTTTGGCATGGCGCTCAAGTCTTGCTGCCAGGTTGACCGAAGAACCAAAAACAGTGTATTCCTTCTTTTTGGGTGAACCGAATATTCCAACCATTACCTCCCCAGTGCTTATCCCGATCCCTATAGAAATTTTCTTATCAATCTTTGAAAGGTTTTTGTTGATTTTGGCCATTTCTTCTCTCATTCTTATTGCACACATCACTGCTCTTAGCGCATCGTCATCATAGGATATCGGCGCTCCGAATATTCCCATGATGCTGTCCCCTATGTGTTTATCCAGGGTGCCGTTATGTTCAAAAATAATAGAGTCGAGGGGAGAAAAGTAATAAGAATTGAGCATGTCGGAAAGCTCCAGAGGACTCATCTTTTCCGATATTTCCGTAAAACCGCGAATGTCACTGAAAAGTATACTGACCCTTTGCTTTCTCGGAACTATGCTCTTTCCTTCCTTCTGCAGTTCGGTAAGTATCTGTTCTGATACAAACTGCTTTAACCTCTTTTTGATATTGTATTCTCTGACTTTTGCTCTTAATTCGATATTTTCGAAGGGTTTGGTTAAAAATCCATCTATACCCGCATTGACCGAATGGATGGCACTTTCCATCGTTGCATATCCCGTAAGCATAATTCTGGTGATTTCTGGGTTAATACTGCCTATTTCAATCAATGTTTCGAGACCATCAATGCCGGGCATCTTAAAATCTGATATTACCGTTTCTATATCCCGCAAGTTATCCCGGACGATATCGATGGCTTCCATGCCATTCTCCGCCAGGAGGATGTTGTAACCATCTTTCACGAGAACTTTCTTAAGGGATCTCCTGACCCCCTCTTCATCGTCTACTATCAATAATCCTGTCATTTTTCTCTCCTCTTACAGGGAAGCACGATTGTAACAGTGGAGCCCATACCTGTTTCGCTTTTGATGTAAATATCGCCCCTGTGCCTCTTTATGATTTCATGAGATATATACATACCTAAGCCCGTACCTTTACCTACCCCTTTGGTCGTGAAAAATGGCTTGAAGATATCCTTGATTGTTTCGGGGGGAATTCCATTTCCAGTGTCATGGCATTCTGCTATTACGCTATTCGTCTCTTTTTTATAACGTGTAGTTAATGAAATTTTGCCTTTACCTTCTGGCAGTGCCTGAATGGCGTTTTTTATAATATTAATGAAGACCTGTCCCAGGTTTGCGAAGTTGCCTTCAATCTCGGGCAGGATTTCGTCGTAATCTTTTTCGATGCTCACAC
>CAYVXX010000202.1:0-1535 GCA_964454305.1 uncultured Syntrophales bacterium
TGTTATTGTTTGGTAGCGGGGGCTGGATTCGAACCAACGACCTTTGGGTTATGAGCCCAACGAGCTACCAGACTGCTCCACCCCGCGCCATTTACCTGTTTGAAAAACAAGTTACTAAATCAATACCATTTAAATGTCAAGAAATTTTCTTTAATTCCTCGATTACTTCGAAAACATTTATTTTTCTTTCTATGCCCTTTATGTCGAAAGTGTCCATACTTTCTACCTTTACAGAATCATGAACTTCTCCGTAGGTCTCATCACATATCAGTATCTGATCTTTTTTGGCGTGGCGCTCAAGTCTTGCTGCCAGGTTGACAGAAGAACCAAAAACAGTATATTCTTTTTTCCTAGGTGAACCGAATATTCCAACCATCACCTCTCCAGTGCTTATCCCGATCCCTACAGAAATTTTCTTATCAATCTTTGAAAGGTCTTTGTTGATTTTGACCATTTCTTCTCTCATTCTTATTGCACACTTCACTGCTCTTAGCGCATCGTCATCATAGGATATCGGCGCTCCGAATATTCCCATGATGCTGTCCCCTATGTGTTTATCCAGGGTGCCGTTATGTTCAAAAATAATAGAGTCGAGGGGAGAAAAGTAATAAGAATTGAGCATGTCGGAAAGCTCCAGAGGACTCATCTTTTCCGATATTTCCGTAAAACCGCGAATGTCACTGAAAAGTATACTGACCCTTTGCTTTCTCGGAACTATGCTCTTTCCTTCCTTCTGCAGTTCGGTAAGTATCTGTTCTGATACAAACTGCTTTAACCTCTTTTTGATATTGTATTCTCTGACTTTTGCTCTTAATTCGATATTTTCGAAGGGTTTGGTTAAAAATCCATCTATACCCGCATTGACCGAATGGATGGCACTTTCCATCGTTGCATATCCCGTAAGCATAATTCTGGTGATTTCTGGGTTAATACTGCCTATTTCAATCAATGTTTCGAGACCATCAATGCCGGGCATCTTAAAATCTGATATTACCGTTTCTATATCCCGCAAGTTATCCCGGACGATATCGATGGCTTCCATGCCATTCTCCGCCAGGAGGATGTTGTAACCATCTTTCACGAGAACTTTCTTAAGGGATCTCCTGACCCCCTCTTCATCGTCTACTATCAATAATCCTGTCATTTTTCTCTCCTCTTACAGGGAAGCACGATTGTAACAGTGGAGCCCATACCTGTTTCGCTTTTGATGTAAATATCGCCCCTGTGCTTCTTTATGATTTCATGAGATATATACAGACCTAACCCCGTACCTTTACCTACCCCTTTGGTTGTAAAAAACGGCTTGAAGATATCCTTGATTGTTTCAGGGGGGATTCCATTTCCAGTGTCAAGACACTCTACTACTACACTATTCGTCTCTTTTTTATAACGTGTAGTTAATGAAATTTTACCTTTACCTTCGGGCAGTGCCTGAATGGCGTTTTTTATAATATTAATGAAGACCTGTCCAAGGTTTGCAAAGTTGCCTTCAATCTCGGGCAGGATTTCGTCGTAATCTTTTTCGATGCTCACAC